>NZ_CP161812.1:6035070-6336823 GCF_040801775.1 Luteolibacter sp. Populi | reverse complement strand
TCTCCACCACCATCTCTGGCACATCCGCGGATTCCCTCTGCCGATGCCCGGGACCTTCTTCGTGGACCTGATCGCCAACGGCGTCCTGCTCTGCCGGAATCCGTTGTTCGTGAAGAAACTCGCAGGCAGAAGCGGAGGTGAAGCAGCGTGAGCGTTCCCACGCCCACCCGCGGTTCTCCTTTTGGCTGTGTGATGGCTCTCTTCACGCCGCTCCCGTTCGTGCTGGCGGGGATCGGCATCCACGGGATCGTCCGCTGGCTCTCAATTGCCCCGGAAAAGCGAAACCTGGAGCTACTCCTTCTCTTCATTTCTTGCACAATCATCGGGCTGGTGGCCGGCATTGCGCTGATCCGTATTTCGTCGAAGCTGCTTCGGAACACCGACTGGAAATCATGGGATCCCGACAAGCATCGCTTCTAATATGAAGGTCCTCGCCATCGATCCCGGCTGCGCGGCGAGAAGAAAAAGCAGCGTTGATTCCCGCGGGCGATGGGGCAAACTGGGCGCATGGCGGTAGCGGTCGATCTCAGAAGAATGAGCACGGTGGAAAAGCTGAGGCTCATGGAAGACCTTTGGCAGGACCTCTCGGCTGGAGGTGAGGAAATTGCTTCACCTGAGTGGCACGGCGATGTGCTAGCGGAAAGGGAAAGGTTGACGGCCTCGGGAGAGGAAAAATTCATCGATTGGGAAGTTGCGAAGAAGCAGCTTCGCGAGGAATTGCCGTGAGGATCTCGATTCAGCCCTCCGCACTCCGCGATCTGCGGGAAGGTTTCCGCTTTTACGAGGAGACCGAAGGAGGCCTCGGCGCTTATTTTCTGGATTCGCTTTCCTCGGATATCGAATCGCTCCGGCTATACGCAGGAATTCATTCTGTCCACTTCGGACGTTTTCACCGGCTGCTATCGAAGCGGTTTCCCTACGCGGCCTACTATCAGGTCGAGAACGGCGAAGTCTTGATCCGGGCGGTCCTGGACCTACGGCGCGATCCCCGATGGATCGAACGGAAGCTCAAGGGTTTGTCTTAGTCTCCGGCGCATGCGTGTCCTCGCCATCGATCCAGCCATCCGCAACACCGGCTATGCCGTGATTGAAGGCGATGGCAGGAATGCCAAGGCGCTGGCCTATGAGGTGATTTCGATCCCCGACAAGCTGCCGCAATCCGCCGCGCTGGCCGCCGTGCGCAGCCACTTGCGGAACGTGATCGAGAAGTATCAGCCGGATGAGGTGGCAGTGGAGGGCATCATCTATGTGCAATCGCACCGCACGGCGATCTCGATGGGCGCGGCGCGGGCGGCGGCACTGATCGCGGCGGCGGATGCGGGGCTGAAGGTTTACGAATACGCACCGCGCAAGATCAAGATGGCGGTGGTCGGCAAGGGCACGGCGGACAAGCAGCAGGTGGCCTTCATGGTGCGCGCGCTGTTAGGCTTGGCGGAGACGCCGCCGCACGATGCGGCGGATGCGCTGGCGATCGCGCTGGCGCACCTGCAGGCATCCGATCCGCTGAAGGCCAAGATGCTGGAGAGGAGGCAGGTATGAAGACGGTCCCCTTGGGAGGAGGCATTCCCTATGAGGAAGGGCTGAAACTGCAGGATGCGGCGGTGGACGCGCTGCTGGACGGCAGTGGCGAAGAGACGCTGTTTTTGTTAGAGCATGCGCCGGTTTATACGATTGGCCGTCTGCGGGACCAGTCGTCGCTGCGCGATTCCACGCTGCTGCCGGCCCCGGTCTTCGAGACCAACCGCGGCGGGCAGGCGACCTATCACGGGCCGGGACAATTGGTGGGCTATCCAATCCTGGACCTCCGCGAACGGAACCGCGATCTCCATGCCCACCTCCGGGGAATCGAGGAAGCCCTGATCCTGGCCTGCCAGGACTTCGGGATTCCGGCGGGACGGCGGGAGGGCATGACGGGGGTGTGGGTGGAGAACCGCAAGCTGGCCTCGATCGGCGTGGGCGTGCGGAAGTGGATCTCCATGCACGGCTTCGCGATCAACATCACGCCGGAGTCGCTGCTGCCCTTTTTCGCGATCACGCCCTGCGGGATCGACGGGGTGGTGATGAGCTGCGTGACGCAGGAGGCGGGGCGAAGCGTCGGCACCGGGGAATTCTCCGATTCGGTAGCCACTCATTTTCAACGGATTTTTGGGAGCGAGGTAGAAAAACAACTTGCCATACAGGATATGGGCCCATATCAAGTATGGCATGAAGATGACCATGCACATTGATGACGCCTTGTTGAAAAGGGTCATGGATACCTATGGATTGGAAACCAAGACCGATGCGGTCGAATACGCCTTGAAGGAATTGGACCGGAAGGCGCGCTTGAGGAAATTCATGAAGGAAGGCTTGGGCTTGACCGCCGCAGAATTGAAGGACGCCGTCTATCCCGGCTACGCAGCCGACCGCCCGACGCCAAGCTCACGAGTCGCCGAAGAATCCCCGCCCTATGGAGCCCCTCGTCCTGATTGACTCGAACGTCTACATCGACTGGCTGAATGCCGGCCTCGACCCCGTGCAGGAGGTGGCCCGGAGCATATCGCTGGAGGACATCGCCTGCTGCGGGGTCGTGAAAGCGGAGGTCTTGCGCGGGATCAAAGGCCCGAAGCAGCGTGACCGGCTGGAAGAGTTTTTCTCGGTCACCCAGATGGTGGCGACGACGGCGGGCCTGTGGGACGAGGCTTGGCAGCTCGCCTGGCAACTCGACCGGCAGGGGAAAACCCTGCCGCTCCAAGACATCGTGATCGCCTGTTGCGCGAGGCGAGCCGGCGCCGCCGTGATGACGCGGGACAAACATTTCCGGTCGATCCCGGAGATCCGGGTGATCGAGCCCTAAAGGTGGTCCGCACAGTCCTCTGTGCGGTCGAATGGTCCCCAGCGGCCAAGTCACCTTCCGCGCGTCCGAACAAGATTCCAAACTGAGCTCCGGTAGACCGAGGCACGCTGCCAAGGACCGGTCAGCCGCACAGAGGACTGTGCGGACCACCTTTCAAGCCAGATTCGTGAAGACCACCTGCACGTCGTCGTCCTCCTCGATTTTCTCCAGGATGACTTCGACTTCAGCCATCTGCTCTTCGGTCAATTCAATCGGCTGGGTGGGAATGCGCTCGAGGCCAGCTTTCTTCACGGGGATGCCGAGCTTTTCAAAGCCCGCGGTGAGGCTGGAGAAGCTGGCGTATTCGCCGATGGCCCGGACGACGCCGTCTTCCTCTTCCAGTTCCTCGAGGCCGGCGTCGATCAACTCGAGCTCGATCTCTTCCAAATTGGTGTCCGGGGTGACTTCGAATTCGACCACGGTCTTGCGGGTGAACATGAAGTCGAGTTGGCCGCTATTCACGACCTGGCCGCCGTTCTTGTTGAAGATGGTCTTGATGTTGACCACCGAGCGGTTGGTGTTGTCAGTGGCGCATTCGATGTAGAAGAGAGAGCCATGCGGGCCCTTGGCCTCGTAGGCGACTTCCACGATGTCGGCGGCGTCCTTGCCGGCGGCGCGCTTGATCGCGGCATCGATCTTGTCCTTCGGCAGGTTCTGGCCCTTCGCGTTGGCGATGGCCATCCGCAGCGGGGCATTGGCCGTAGGATCAGGGCCGCCGTTCTTGGCAGCCATGGTGATGGATTTGGCGAGCTTCGGGAAGACCCGGGACATGGTGTCCCAGCGGGCTTCCTTGGCTCGGCGTCGGCATTCAAAGGCGCGTCCCATAAATTGGATTTCTTGGGGAATTCAAGCGGATCGCAGGATGCGGGCAACGGCAAAAGTAGTCCGTTCAGTCCTCCGGGGCGATGGGCGGTGCTTGACGGCGCTCAGTTATTCCGGATCGGACGGTCTTGAAGGCCGCTGGCTTCCTAGCCGAGGCGGAATGACCGGGACCGTTCATCCGCTCAGAGGACTGAGCGGACTACTTCATCGGCATCGCGCGCCGGCGCTGGCCCGTAGCCGCTTGAATTGCGCTGCCGATGGCGGGGGCGATGGCCATGATCGGGCACTCCCCTGCCCCGGCGGAGGGCAGGTCTTTCCGGTCAAGTAGCACGATCTCGACCGGCGGGACATCGGAGAAGCGCGGGACGCGGTATGAGGAGAAGGCGGGATTGAGGATCTTGCCATCGGCGAATCGGATCGCTTCGGAGAGCGCGCCGCCGAGGCCCATGACAATGCTGCCTTCGATCTGGTTCTTGAGGTGCAGCGGATTGACGATGGCGCCGCATTCGAAGGCGGCGACGATGCGGCGGAGTTCGACGCTGCCGTCCTTCACTTCAAGCTCTACGCAATTGGCGACGTAGCCGCCCTTGTCGATGCCGCAGGCGATCCCGCAGTGACTCTTGCGGCCCTTCCAGCCGAAGCGCTCGGCGGCGGCTTCGAGCACGGCGCGCAGCCGCTCGTCCTTGAGATTGCGCAGGCGGAATTCGAGGGGATCGATGGCGGCCATCAGCGCGAGTTCGTCCATCGCTGACTCGCGGGCGAAGCAATTCGCCGCAGCCGCGAGACCACGGTACGAGCCCTGCCGTAGCGGCGATTTACTGCCGTGGCTGCGCACCGATTTCACAGGCGCATCGTAGGGTGTCTCGATGGCCGCGCCGCCGGGATTGTGGCTGTGGAATTCCCAGGCGGTCAGCTTGGCTTCCGCATCGATGGCGGCCTTCACCTCGATGACCGCGGCGGGGCGGAAGTAAGCCCAGCGGAATTCTTCCTCGCGCGACCACGCGACCTTGACCGGTTTACCCACCGCCCTCGCCAAGCGCGCAGCCTCGATCGCAGCTTCCCCGCTGTGCTTGCCACCGTAACCGGATCCAGTGTCCGGCACGATTACCCGGACCTTTTCCGGAGCCAGGGAGAAGGCGCTCACCAGTTCGTCCTTCACGCCGAAGGGGCGCTGCGTGCCGGTCCAAACCGTAACCTTGCCATCCTTCCATTCGGCCACGCTGGCGCGGGTTTCCAGCGGGCAATGCGCGATGTATTCGACCGTGTAAGTTTGCTCCAGCTTATGCGCGGCGGAGCTGAGGGCTTCGTCGATTTTCGCTCCCGCATCGCCGCGGTCGGTGGTGTTCCTGAGGATGCCATGCAGCTCCTTGTTAGATGGCCCGCCGCCGCCCTCCCATTCGGCTTGCAGCAAGTCGAGTGCCTTCGCGGCCAAGGCGGGATTCGCTGCGGTGACCCCAACGAAGTCGCCGTCCTTCACCACGCTCACGCCTTCGATGGCCTTCGCTTTCGAATCGTCCAAGGACTTGAGCTTCGCGCCGTAGGCGGGCGCGCGGAGGATCTTGCCATGGAGCATGCCGGGCAAGGACATGTCGGTGGTGTAGCGGTGCTGGCCGGTGACGAAGTCGCGGCCATCGACCTTCGGCACCGCGGTCCCGGCGATGGTCCAATCGGCGGCAGGCTTGAGCTTGGTCGCATCCGTCACCATCGCGGCGAGCTTCCGGCCCTTGGCCAGCGCCCCGTAGTCGACCGAGCGGCCATCGCGATGAGTGACCTTTCCCGATGCCGCGGAAAGGTCGTCGCGGTTCGCCTGCCATTGCTCCTTGGCGAGATCGATGAGCGCCTCCCGGCCCGCGGCGGCGATCTTGCGCAGATGCAGCGCCATGTCCGGAGTACTACGGCTGCCGAAGGTGCCCATGTCGAAGGGCACGAGATCGGTGTCAGCCATCAGCATGCGGATCGCGGCCATGGGGACATGCAGTTCTTCGGCGACGGCTTGGCTCAGCGAGGTGCGGATGTTTTGGCCGACCTCGGTCTTGCCGGTGAAGACCTGCACCATGCCATCCTCGCCGATGTGCAGCCAGGCGCTGACTTCCATCGGCCTCGGAGGCCCACCGCGACGGCCGCCTCCGCCCCGACGTTCCTGGGCCGACAGAGAGGGGGCGCAGAAGGCGACGAAGATGCCACCGCCGAGAAGCTTGAAGAAGCGGCGGCGATCGAAGGAAAGAGATTCGAGGGTATTCACCGGTCGTTCTCGGCGAGGGTTTCCGAGGCGATGCGGACGGCGTCGCGGATGCGGTTGTAGACGCCGCAGCGGCAGATATTGCCATCCATGGCGGCGAGGAATTGCTCATCGTTGGGCTCAGGATGCGCCTCAAGGAGCGCCACGGCGGACATCACCATGCCACAGGTGCAGTAGCCGCATTGTAGGGCATCGGCATCGAGGAATGCCTGCTGGACGGGGTGGAGTTTGCCGTCTTTTTCCAAGCCCTCGGCCGTGCGGATCTTTGCTTCGCCGACCGCAGCCGCGGGGATCATGCAGGAGCGCACCGCCTTGCCATCGATCAGGACGGTGCAAGCGCCGCACTGCCCCTCCCCGCAGCCCGGCTTGCAACCGGTGAGGGCCAGGTCATCGCGCAGGACGCTGAGCAGGAGCCGCTCGCCATCCGCCTGCAGGGCGGTGTCGCGGCCGTTGACGTGGAGACGGGTTATCATTTGATGAAATCACTAATCACTAATCTTCCAATCATCAATCGAAGTGCGCTGCGCGGGATGAA
This sequence comes from Luteolibacter sp. Populi, assembly GCF_040801775.1. Taxonomy (GTDB): domain Bacteria; phylum Verrucomicrobiota; class Verrucomicrobiia; order Verrucomicrobiales; family Akkermansiaceae; genus Haloferula. Next base: position 6,330,352 of record NZ_CP161812.1, on the reverse strand, counting down.
AGGCAGGGGCTAAGAGGGTCGGAAGCGCCGGAAATTCCATGGATTGCAAAGGTGCTCGGGAATTGCTAATGCTGAAGGAAAGTTGCCGGATGAGCCGGCGGCTTGCCCTCCCCATATGATCAAGTCGCTGCCGGTTCTTGCCGCCCTGATTGCGCCCGCTTGCTGGGCCTTGGATTCTCCCCCTGGCTATTATAACGATGGGACCAACGTCTTCCCTGCCCCGGCGGGAACCTATGTGCCGCTGGCAAATGCAACGGCCACCACGCCTTGCAGCCCCGGCTACTACACTCCGGTCGCCGGCATGAGCCAGCAGATCCAGGCAAACGCAGGCTACTATGTGCCCTTCGCAGGTTACGCGCTCCAGTTGCCGGCTCCGGCTGGCAGCTACGTGAGCGAACTGGGAAAGAGCTCCGCCACGCCTTGCGAGCCAGGCTACTACACGCCACAGCCGGGGATGACGGCGCCGATCCCTGCCAGCCCGGGATATCACGTCCCTACCGGCGGGGCGAGCGAACAGACCCCGGTGGATGCGGGCAAGATCGCGCCGTCCGCGGGAATGACCTTCGGCATCCCGACCCTGCCGGGCAACTATGCCCCCGTGGCGGGAATGCAGGCATCGATCCCGGCCAGCCCGGGCTACTTTGTTCCCGGGATCGGCGCGAGTGTGCAATTGCCAGCACCTCCGGGAAGCTTCACCTCCACCTTCGGCAACTTCACCACGCAAACCGCGCAACCGGGATACTACGTTCCGGCCCAAGGCATGCAGCAATCGCTGCCTGCGCCGCTCGGGCACTTCGTGCCGGCACCCGCGTCATCAAACTTCCAACGCGCCGCCGCCGGGACCTTTGTTCCCAACCCCGGATCCCAAATCCCGACCCAAGCTCCGGCAGGTTCCTACGTCCCGCTCTCCGGCGCATCGGAGTCCATTCCCGCACCGGTCGGGACCTACGTGCCGACCATAGGCTCGAGTGCCCCGCTACCCGCTCCCGCAGGCTTCACGACCTACACCAACGGAGCGAGTTCCTACCTGCCGATCCCGGCGATCACGCTGGTGTCCTATACGGGGGCACCCGGCGACAGCACCCTGGAATGGACCACCGCAACGGGACAAAACTACGGGGTCTTCATGAGCAACGACATGCTCGAGTGGGTCGAGATCGCGAGCGTTCCGGGCACGGGTGGAACCGTGAGCACGACGGTGGCCGAACCCTTGCCCGGTGCGGGCAGCCGCTACTTCCGCGTGGTGGCGACGCCGACTCCGTGATCGCCTTCAATCCCACCAGAAGAACCAAACGGTTGATCCTTCCAAGCATTTCGCAAGGGTGGAGACAGACCCCACTCCCTGGTCGACGATGTCGGTGCAGTAGATGAATTGCTCACGTGCCAGTTCGGCGCACTGTTCCGGCGTCACTGGCGGGCGGGCTACGGTGAATTCAACCGTATCCGAAGTCATCACCGCGATCTCCGCACCATACTTCTCCGCCCAGTAGCGGGCGATCACCGAGTGCCCTTCCGGAGAAGGGCACGAGTTCCAGGCACCATAGCCCAGCTTCAGCGGCAAATCCCAAGAATGGGCAGCCTCCACTTTGGCAATCCACACTTCTTCAATCTCATTGCCACGATGATCGTGTCCCGCGGCAAAGGAAGTCATCGGAGCGGCGGATTCGGGATGAAACTCGTCATCCTCCATCGATTCGAAAGCTTCCGGATCCTCGTCAATCCTCTCTTGGAACCAAGCACTCGGATCACGTTCGAGGGAATCGGGGAGTTCACCTTCTTCGGTATTGAACTCATAGGTCTCCATCAGGCGTTCGACGCTGTCCCGGTCTCCCAAGATCACCGGGATGTGCCCGGTGGCCGCATATTCCGAGCGGAGCTTTTGGAGTTGCGAGGCAAGCTCCCCTCCCCGCACCGCATGAATCGGAAAAGGAAATTCAGGGATCGGCTCGGATGCACCGGCAGCAGGCGGAGTTGTCATCCTCGGAAACGTGGAGACGATGCGGACGGGAGACAAGCACTTTGAAACCGATATCTGTTAGGTCCGGGCTCTTGCCGCGCCATTTGGAGAAGCTCGAGGAGGAGCAGCATCTGGTCGCCGGGGTGGATGCGATGGCTGTTGGCAGGGCTGCCTTCTCCTACGCTCAGAGGCTGTCTGAAAACTGGCGAAGGCAGGGACCTTTCTCCGTAAGGTCCCCGAAGGCTCGGTGAAGAGGCTAACCAATGCGACAGTGTCCGTAGGACGCGGGGCATCCAAGGTGACCATGCTATCGCCTTGGTTTCCCCCCGCCATTCATCTTCACGCCACCTGCCGGTCCACGTCCACCCGCAGATTCCCGATGATGAACTCCTGGCGGTCGGGGGTATTCTTGCCCATGTAGAAGGCGAGCAATTCCTTGGTCCCCTTCCCTTCCTCGAACTCAACGTGGTCGAGCTTCATGTCCGGGCCGATCATGAACTTGAACTCGTCCGGCGAGATCTCGCCGAGGCCCTTGAAGCGGGTGACTTCGGATGTCTTGCCGAGCTTGTTCAGGGCCTTCTGCTTCGCTTCCTCATCGTAGCAATAGATCGTCTCCTTCTTGTTACGCACGCGGAAGAGCGGAGTCTGGAGAATGTAGAGATGGCCCTCCCGGATGATCTCCGGGAAGAACTGCAGGAAGAAGGTCAGCAACAGCAAGCGGATGTGCATGCCGTCCACATCGGCATCGGTGGCGACGACGACGCGGTTGTAGCGCAGTTCCTCGATGCCGTCCTCGATGCCGAGCGCGGCTTGGAGGAGCGCGAACTCCTCGTTCTCGTAAACGATTTTCTTGGCGAGGCCGAAGGTGTTGAGCGGCTTGCCGCGCAGCGAGAACACGGCCTGCGTTTCGACATCGCGGCTCTTGGTGATCGAACCGGAGGCGGAGTCGCCCTCGGTGATGAAGAGGGTGCTGTCGAGGCGCTGCTTGTGCTTCGAGTCGAGGTGCGCGCGGCAATCGCGGAGCTTCTTGTTGTGGACCTTCGCCTGGCGGGCGCGCTCGCGGGCCATCTTCTGGATGCCCTTCATGTCCTTGCGCTCGCGCTCCGCGGACTGGATCCGCTTCTGGATCACCTCGGCCACCTTCGGGTGCTTGTGCAGGTAGTTATCGAGGTGCTGCTTGAGGAAATTGCCGACGAAGGTGCGGATCGACTCGCCGTTCGGCGTGATCGTCGCGGAGCCGAGCTTGGTCTTGGTCTGCGACTCGAAGACCGGTTCGACGACGCGCACGACGATGGCCGCCTCGATGCCGGCGCGGATGTCCGCCGGATCGTACTGCTTCTTGTAGAAGAGCCGGACCGCATTCACCAGGCCCTCGCGGAAGGCCTGCAAGTGGGTGCCGCCCTGGGTGGTATTCTGGCCGTTGACAAAGGTGTAGTACTCCTCCGCGCTCTCGGCGGTATGGGTGAAGGCCACCTCGATGTCGTCGCCCTTGAGGTGGATCGGATCGTAGAGGGCCTCGTTCTCCATCTCCTCGCGGAGCAGGTCGAGCAGGCCGTCCTTCGATTTGAATTTCTTGCCGTTGAAGACGATCGTGAGGCCGGGATTCAGGTAAGAATAGTAGCGGCACATCCGCTCGACGAAGGCGTCCTTGAACTTGGACTTGGGAGGGAAAATGCCGCGGTCGATCTCGAAGGCCAGCCGCGTGCCGGAAGGTGCTTCTTCCCGCCGCGGATTCTTCATGTCCTGGGTGATCAGGCCCTTGGAAAACTCGATCGCCTTCGTCTGGCCATCGCGCCAAGCCTGGATCTCGAAGAAATCCGCGAGCGCATTCACCGCCTTGATGCCGACGCCGTTGAGGCCTACCGATTTCTTGAAAGCCTCGCTGTCGTACTTTGCCCCCGTGTTGATCTGCGCGGCGCAGTCGAAGAGCTTGCCCAGCGGGATGCCGCGCCCGAAGTCGCGGACCTCAACCCGGCCTTCCTCGTCGATCTCGACGCGGATCTCCTTCCCGTAGCCCATGATGTGCTCGTCGATCGAGTTATCGATGACCTCCTTGAGCAGGATGTAGATGCCATCGTCCTGCGAGGAGCCATCGCCCAGCTTGCCGATGTACATGCCGGGGCGGAGGCGGATGTGTTCGCGCCAATCGAGGGACTTGATATCGGCTTCGGTGTAGTCGGCCATGGGGATGTTTCGGGAATCCTGAGGAATCCCGGAGCGGGTGGCAAGTGCGGGGGCGGATGGGGGAGCACGCGGCTTGCTCTTACTTCACGGAATCCCCGCCTGCATCGTATCCCAGCGGCGCTTGAAGAATGGATAGCGGGAGGCCAGATCGGCACCCGCCTTCTTCCCGCGCTCGACATTCCCGGCCAGCAGGTCGAAGGCGATCGCCTGCTCGTGGCGGCGCAGGCGCTCGATTTCGCTGGTCTCGTTCTTCACCAGCGCGCGGTGGATCTCGATCATGCTGTCCGCGGAAAGCAGGGCCCACGGGACATCGCGGGCTTCGCCGGCGGCATCCACCACCCGCAGGCCACCGGGACGGGTGCCGGTGATGCGGTCGAGCTTGGTGGCGTCCCGGAGTTCCAAGGCGATATCGGCAGGCGGCGGCGACTTCAGCTTCTCCTCGAGGTCGCCCAGGAAGGCGTCCGCGGCTTCCACCAGCAGAAGGGTCGCGGCCGAGGATTCGTCGCCAGCCTGGCTCTCCTTGAGCAGCAAGGCGGCATCGGCGAAGCGGCATTCCGCGGCGGCACTGCGAGCCTGCGCGAGGCGGTCGCCTCCGGCCGGCTCCGGAGTTGGATCCGGGGCGGCCGGCGGGGCGGCAGCTTCGAGCAGGCGCGCGCGCTTTTCCAAATCGAGTTGCAGCGCACGGATATTGAAGCGGGCCCGGCCCTTCGTCTTCAGCCCGGAATGCACGGCGTGGAGTTCGTCCGCGAGGCTGCGGCAGTTGGCGGGGCTATCCGGCAGCTTCTCGGCCGCGATGCTGTGCAGGGTCTCCGCATCGGTGAGATAGCCGGTGATGATCTTACGGTAAGGTTCCACCCAAGTGTCGGCACCCTTCGCCTCCACCGCCATGACGGCCTCGAAATGCGGCTTCGCCATGTCGGGCAGGCCCTGTTCCCAATTCTTGAGACCCAGGACCAGGGCCGCCATCAGCGCGGGCCCGGTGGGTAGCGGGGCATCCTCGGCACGCATCTCGGGGCGCAGATCCTTGACCTTGTCCAGCGCGACCAGAAGCTCGTTGCTGACCTTGGAATCGACGCCGCTTGCACTCGACAAATGCGCGATGGCGTCCCGCGCGTCCTTGCGGGCCTCGTTGGAAGAACCGTCGAGAAAGGCGCAGACCACCGCTTCACAAGCAGCCCAGGAGCCGGTGGGCTCCATGGCGTGCGGGTCTTCACGGACCTTGGCGAAGAGCGTGCGGGCCTTCGTGTAATCGCCGGAGCGCAATGCCTCGCCCGCCTCGCGGTAAGAGGATCCGGCGCGAGCTCCATCGGGTGCTCCCGGATCAGCGGCCTGGGACAGGGCCGATTGCGGCGCGGAATTCGGACCGACCGCAGCTGCCGCCTGCTCGCGATTCCGTCCGACCCACCAGACGCCGAAAGCCGCCGCCACCAGCACCAGGCAACCGGCACCGATCAGCGACATCCGCTCGCGGCGCTTGGAAGCGGCATTGCGGGCCACCGAGTTCGGCGTGACCGGTGCCGCGCCGCTGGCCAACCGCTGGCGGGAGGTCTCCAGCGCGGAGAGCAGGTCGTTGTAAGAACGGAAGCGCAGGTGCGGCTCATGCGCCATCGCCCGGTCCACCACCATGCACGTATCCAAGCTCACCCACGGTGCCATCTTGGCCAGCGGCAGGATCCGGCGCTTGGCCTCGCGGAGCTTGTTGGTGTCCATCGACTCCTCGTCGCAGGGCGGCTTCCCGGCCAGCGCGTGGTAGAGGGTCGCGCCGAAAGCGTAGATGTCCGAGCGGAAGTCCTCCGGCAGGCCCTCGATGGTCTCCGGCGGGACGTAATAAGGAGTCGCCCAGATTTCCGCAGCCTTGGCCTTCCCGCCCTTGGTCACCAGGGCCAGGCCGAAATCGACGATCTTCGCATTGCCCGAGACATCCAGAAGGATATTGCCGGGCTTGATGTCGCGGTGGATCAAGCCGGCGGTGTGGGCTGCCTTGAGGCCGTCCGCGACATGGATGGCCAGCGGCAACATCTCGCCCTCCGGGATCGAGCCTCGCTCGCGGATGTGGTGCTCCATGTGTCCGCCACCGACCACTTCCATCGCGATGTAGAAGCGCCCGAAGGCTCGGCCGGTCGTGAAAACGCGGACCACGTGCGGATGGCTGAAGGAAGCGGTGATGCGCGCTTCCTCCTCGAAGGCGCCGATCCGCTTTTCGTCCGCGCCGTACTCCTCGTTGAGGATCTTGACCACCACTTCGCGGCCGAGCGTATTGTCGTTGGCGATGAAGACCACGCTCATGCCGCCGATGGCGTGGCGGCGCAGGAGGGTGTAGGGCCCGAATTCCCGCTTCACCCGGGTGTGCTTGCCGCAGGAAGGGCACTCCACATTTGAAAAGGGCGCGACCTGGGAGACGTCCATGGTCATCCCGCAGGCGTGGCAATAAGCAATATCCGGTTCCCCCTCGGGCATGGCAGAGCGTAGCTACGGGCGTGCCGGGTGGAAACTTCAATTCCCGTGAAGTTCGTGAAGAGTCGGTGAAGGGAATGCCCGGCCGCATCAACGCTGCCGGAACCATCCCGTGATGCTCATGCGGACCTTCGTTGCGGGCAGCACTTCGTGCCAGAAATCCCCCGCCAGGAAGCACACCAGTGTCCCCATCCGCGGCTCGATCAGCACGAAGGCACCGTCCCTTCCCTCCGGCGTCGTCCACAGCTTCAGCTCTCCCCCGTCCCCGGGCTGCCAATCCTGGTTGAGGTAGAGGATCGCCGTCACGATCCGGTCGCTGGTTCCCGCATGGCGGTCCAGATGGGCCTTGTAGAATGCCCCTTCCGGATAGATCGCGAAATGACCTTCGAACGCGAACAGGCCCAGGAAGAAGCGCTGGTTGAGCGCCAGCCGCAGCACTTCGAGCATCGCCAGGTAGGAGTCCGTCCCGGCCATCCCTTCACCCGGCTGCAGCCACATGACCTGATCCCTCCGGATGTCCTCGCGCACTTCCAGATTCAAGCCCCGGCCCACGCCCGCCCGCTTGAATTCGCCCCTCTCGGAAGCATCCACGCACTCGCCCTTCAGCCGCAGCGAGTCGCCCTCCCCCACGCACCCCGGCAAGGAGCCCCAGCCATGGCGGTCGATCGCATTGAGAAAGTCTTCCACTCATGCGAAGAGCGCGAATCCGGCACCACCCGCCAGACAATTCGGCAATCGCGCCGCCTGGTTGACAAACCCGCCTGCCCGCCCCGACCCTCCGCCGCGATGGAACTGCGGGTGGAAAACAATGCCGGCATGCGGCTCGATGCCTGGCTGGCGGCAAACCTGCCGGACCTTTCGCGCTCCCGCATCCAAGAGCTAATCCGCGAGCAATTCATCCTGCGCAACGGGGCACCGGCCAAGCCGCGGGATGCGGTCGCGGCGGGCGACCGGCTCAGCATCGCGCTTCCCGAAGCGGTGCCGGCGGAGGCGCAGGCGCAGGACATTCCGCTCCACATCCTCTACGAGGACGAACACCTGCTGGTGCTCGACAAGGAATCCGGGATCGTCGTCCACCCGGCGGCGGGGAATCCCGATGGGACCTTGGTCAATGCCCTGCTGCACCATTGCCGCGGACAGCTTTCCGGGATCGGCGGGGTCGAGCGCCCAGGGATCGTGCACCGCTTGGACAAGGACACTTCCGGTTGCCTCGTGGTCGCGAAGACCGATCGGGCGCACCAGTCCCTGTCGGAACAGTTCTCGGACCGGACCACGATGGAGAAGCTCTATCTGGCCGCAGTGCAGGGCGTGCCCACACCGGCGAAGGACACGGTCTTCACCCACATCGGACGGCACCCGGTGAACCGGCAGAAGATGGCGGTCGTGAATCCCCCGGGCGGCAAGACGGCGATCACCGACTACGAGGTGCTGGGAATCGACCGCTCCACGAACAGCGCGCTGGTCCTCTGCCACCTCCACACCGGACGGACCCACCAGATCCGCGTGCACCTGCTCCACAAGGGCTGCCCGCTGATCGGGGACCCCATCTACGCGAAGCCAGAGCGCCAGACCGCGAAGCCGGGGCGGCTGATGCTGCACGCGTGGCGGTTGAGTTTCGAGCACCCGGTGGGCGGCAAGCGAATGGCCTTCGAAGCGCCGGTCCCGCCGGAGTTCACGCCTTGGCTGCTGGCGATGGATGGGCCCCTGCCGGGCTAGCGCTTCTTGTCCGATCCGTCCGACCGCCCTAGGGGTATAGGACGGATCGGACAGTGCGGGTAGGAGGGGTAAGAGGATAAGAAACGTTACCCACCACTGCTACCCCTGTCCGATCCGTCTCACTCCCCTAAGGCTGTCGGACGGATCGGACAGCTAAACGTAGCGCAGGACCTTCGAGAGGAAGCGGCGGGCTTGCTCGGAGGCGGGCTGCTCGAACCACTGGGCGGGCGGGGCGGCTTCGAGGACCTTGCCGGCGGCGAGGAAGGCGACCATGTCGCCGACCGCTCTCGCGAAGCCCATTTCGTGGGTGCTGAGGACGATGCGCTGGCCCTCCTCCGCGAGCTCCTGGATCAGCTCCAGGACCTCCGCCGTCATCTCGGGGTCGAGGGCGGAGGTGGGCTCGTCGAGGAAGAGGATCTCGGGCTTGGCGGCGACGGCGCGGGCGATGCCGACGCGCTGCTGCTGGCCGCCGGAGAGTTCGGCGGGGCGCTTGTGGGCGTGCTCGACGAGACCGAAGCGGTTGAGCGCTTCTTCCGCGGTCTGGCGGGCGGCGGCGGGCGACATGCCGTGCACTTCCTCCAGCGGCAGGGTGAGATTGCGCAGGGCGGTCAGGTGGGGAAAGAGGTTGAACTGCTGGAAGAGGAAGCCGTTCCGCCGGCGGTAGGCGAGCAGGGCGGCTTCGCTCTTGGGCAGGGCTTGCTCGCGGATGATGACCTCACCGGAGTCGGGGGTTTCGAGGCCGCCGAGGACGCGCAGCAGGGTGCTCTTGCCGCCGCCGGAGGGGCCGACGAGGACGAGGACCTTGCCACCGGGGACGAGGAGGTCGAGGCCGTCGAGGGCGGCGTGCTTTCCGAAGCGTTTGGTCAGACCCTTGATCTCAAGTTTCATCGCGGTAGCGGCGTTCGAGACGGGAAGAGAGGAAGACCAGCGGCAGGGTAAGGATCAGGTAGCCCACTGCCAGCGGGATGTAGGCATCGAGGCCGGAGTAGGTCCGCGTCGAGTAAGCCCGGGACTGATAGTAGAACTCCTGCACGCCGATGATGCTGAGCAGCGAGGAGTCCTTGATCAGCGAAACGGCTTGCCCCGCCACGGCCGGCAGCACGCGGCGCAGGGCCTGCGGGAAGATGACGTGGCGGTAGACCTGGCGGCGGTTGAAGCCGACGGCGCGGGCGGATTCCCACTGGGTGCGCGGGATGCTCTCCACGCCGCCGCGGAAGATCTCGCCGAGGTAGGCCCCCTCGAACAGGGAGAGCAGGACGATGCCGATCACGATCTTCTCATTCCAGCCCATGCCATCGAGGCTGCGGGACATCAGCGGCGCGAAGATCACGAAGTAACCGACCAGGAGCTGGACCAGCAACGGGGTATCGCGGACGAACTCCAGGAAGAAGCGGCAGCTCCACTTCACCGCGGGCAAGGGACTGCGCTGGCCCGCCATCAGCAGCAGGCCGACGATCAGGCTGCCGACCAGGGCCCCTGCCGAGACCAGCAGCGTGCACCACCAGCCGGTGAACCAGAGGGCGCGGAATTCCCAGAGCTTCGCCCAATTCGTCCGGCCGCCGAGTTTGGCGAAGACCAGGTTGCAGACGGCCGCGAACAGCGCTGCGATGAGCAGCGCGGCGATCGCGTTCCAGACCCGCTGCGTGTTGGTGCGCATGGCAGGCAGATCGGTCAGCGCAGGATGAAGGGCACGCCCATGCCTTCGAGCGCCTTCTTCTCATCGGAGAGGTATTTGTCGCCGAGTTTGCCGAAGCCGCCGTCCTTGCGGAATTTCTCGATGAAGGCGTTGACCTTGCCCTTCAGCTCGTCGTTGCCCTTGGCAATGCCGACGCCCCAGTTCTCCTCGACGAAGACCTTGAGCAGGGCCTTGGTGGTATCGGGGTTCTTCTTCTGGTAATTGTAGATACTAAGCTGATCGTAGATGAAGGCATCCGCGCGGCCCTGGGCGACTTCCTGGACGCAGGCGGTCTCCTCGCTGTAGGCGGTGGTTTTGGCCTTGGGCGCACGGGCATTGACCAGGGTCTCGGCGGTGGTGCCGGCCTTCACGGCGATGCGGGTGCCTTCCTTGTTGAGGTCTTCTATCGATTGGATGGTGGAGTCCTTGCCGATCAGGATCGAGAGGCCGGTGAAGGCGTAGGGCTCGGAGAAGTCGATCGACTTGCGGCGCTCCTCGCTCGCGGTCATCGAGGAGATCACCAGATCGACGCTGCCGGATTGGAGCGCCGGCATCAGGCCGGTGAATTCCATCGGCACGATCTTGAGCGGGCGGCCGAGATCGGCGGCCAGCGCCTCGGCCATCTTCACCCCCACCCCGTCGGGATTGCCCTGGGCGTCCTTCATCTCGAAGGGCGGGTAGGTCAGTTCCATGCCGATGCGGAGGGAGTTGTCCTTCTTGCCGCTGCAGGCGGCGAGGAAGAGGCAGAGTAGCAGGAGAAGGAGGCGTGGCATGGCGGGATGCTAGCGGGGATTCGGAGATCGGCAGGCATTTTCCGCTCCAAGTGAGGGGTAAAATGTGGCTTTGCGAGGAGGGGGTGAAGCGCTAGGCTGGAGGGGTGATTGCCATCGAAACTTTGAAGGAAGAAGTGAGCAAGCTGCCGCTTAAGGAGCGGGCGGCCTTCGCTGAGTTCGTTTGGGGCACCCTGCCTGCCCCGGACTACGAGGTTTCCGACGAGGAAGTGGGACGACGCTTGGAGGAGATGAGATCCGGGGCGGAGCCGGGTCTTACTACGCAGGAACTCTTTGCGGAGGTTCAGCGTCAATTGAAGTAGAATGGAGTTGGCTCACCACCGGCTTGTCGCGAACGACATCGCCAGCGCTATCTCCCGATATCGCGAGGCGGGGATCCACACCGAAGAGAAGTTCTTGGGCGAATTGGCTTCCGCATTCGTCAAGCTCGGTGATTTCCCCGAGCGTTACCATTTCGACCGTTGCGGCTGGAGACGCTTCAATCTCAAGGATTTCCCTTACCACGTGCTGTATGTGGTCGAACTTCAAACCGTGAGGGTAATGGCGATCCGTCATAATCATCAAAATCCCACTTTCGGTACCAAGCGACGCTAGCTTAAACCCAAGCAAAGCATGGACCCCGAAGCCTTCTTCCAAGACCTTCTCAATGCGGTGGAGCAGCAACTCACCGCGCCGCAGACCCGCTATGTCGCGAAAACCCTCGAACGCCTGACCGCGGGCGGAATGGACGAGAAGGGGGCGAAGGAGCGGATCGCGGCGTGTCTGGGGGAAGAGACGGATGCGATGTATCGGCGCAAGCGGGGCTTCGACGAGAAGAGCTACCGCGAGAAGCTGGATGCGATCCGGGCGGATGAGAAATTCGAGGAGGACGAGGAGGAGGAATGAATGCGGGAAAGCCGCGGACATTCGCGTTGAGGGGGATTCTCCCGGGGGCCGGGGTGTTTGACGGCAGGAAGAACTGCTTTGACCGCACAGGGGACTGTGCGGACCACCTTTTTGCCGCGGATGAGGCGCGGCCCTTAACCTTGGACAAATTACCGGAGCGCGCCTAAGAAGCGCCGCCCATGCCACCGGAAGCTACTGCCCGTTCGCCGTTCGCCGGCTGCCTGATCATGATTCTGGCGGTGTTCATCCTAGTCGGCGTTGTCGCTTTCACGGCTTGGCTGCCTTTCAAACAGGCCGGGGAGATGGAGAAATTCACCGCCCCCTCCCCGGCCCCGCTGCCGGTCGAGCCGCTGGAGGGCAACGAGGCCAAGGTCAAGGAGCTGACGGCGCGGCTTGAGAAATTTCGCGACGAACTCGCGGGCGATGCTGCGAAGCCGGCCCGGCTTGAGCTCGATGCCGCGGACCTGAACCTCGCGATCGCCTCCTTCGAGCCGGTCAAGCAGCTCCGCGGGACCTTCCGGATCAGGGAGATCACCAAGGACGCGCTGGTGATCGATATCAATTACAAGCTCAACGGCCGCCCGCGCCTGGCCAAGGACGGGGAAGAAGGCCCGCTCGGCTCCGATCCGCGCTACCTGATCGGCACGCTCAAGGGCCACCCCCTGCTGGCGCGCCGCGAGCTGGCGCTGAAGGTGGATTCGCTCGAGGTGCCGGGCAAGACCGTCGCGGACGGCTTCATGCAGCACTTCTCGACGCTCCGGCTGTTCGAGGCCTCGGTGAAGGATCCGGTGCTTGGGCCGGCGATGGCGGCGATGACCCGGTCCGAACTTGAGCCGGGCAAGCTGGTACTCTCCCGGATTCCCGGCGAGGCCGCGCCGGAGGTGACCAGCGATGCAGCCTTCCGCGAAGGCGGCGGGCGGATCATCAAGTGGCTGGGGATTCTGGCCTGTGTCTTCCTTGCCTTTGTGGGGATTTTGGTGTTTGTCGGACTCCGCAAGAAGCGGACTGCCTGATAATCCGGCCAGACAAGCCGGGATGGCGGCGGCGCTAGATTGCGAGATTCCGGGGTTAAGTCCGGTATGCTCCGTGCTCCCCACATCCCATCATGAAAGCCACCACCCGTTGCACCCTGGTCCTGCTTGGCATGGCCACCGCCCTCGCCGCCCAAGACGCCACGCCGGCCGGTCCGGCGACGGCTGCCACCCCGCCGATTGCGATCGGCGAGCTCCCGGCCAACCCGGCTCCTGCCGTCGAGAAGCCCGCTGAAAAGCCCGCCGAGGCTCCGAAGGCCGATCCGATCAAGGCCGAGCAGGAGAAGCTCACGGTGGAGAACAACTTGGCTGCCGAGCGTCTCAAGGCCGAGACCAACGCGATGCGCGAGGAGATCACCAAGATGAAGATGGAGAAGGAACTCCTCACCGAGCGCATCGCCCTGGCCGCCGCCAAGCGCCAGGCCTCGCAGGAGGCGGAGAACGCCAAGACCGACGCCGAGAGCGCCCAGATCACGCGCGATGCCAGCATCGCCCGCGCCAGGGCCGAGCTGCTCACCAACGAGCTCAAGGCGGTCCAGAGCGAATCCGGGATCGCGCTCGCCAAGCTCCAGAACCAGATTTCCTCCTACGAATTGGAAGGCAAGCGCAAGGGCTATGCCGATGCCAAGCCGGTCTACCTCGAGAACCCGCTCAGGGATGACGGCACCCTGGTCATTTCCGACCGCCGCATCCCCCTGAACGGCTTGATCAGCATGACCACTGCGGACAACGTCACGGACCGCATCGACTTCTTCAACAACCTCGACAAGAAGCAGCCGATTTTCATCGTGATCGATCAATCCCCGGGCGGCTCGGTGATGGCCGGCTACCGGATTCTCAAGGCGATGGAGTCGAGCGACGCGCCGGTCCACGTGGTGGTGAAGTCCTTCGCCGCCTCGATGGCCGCGGGTATCACGACCTTGGCCAAGCAGTCCTACGCCTATCCGAACGCGATCATCCTGCACCACCAGATCAGCTCAACCCTCTTCGGTCAGCTCAACCTGACCGAGCAGGCGGAAATCGTGAAGGAAAGCCAGCGCTGGTGGACCCGCCTCGCCACTCCCGTCGCGCAGAAGATGGGCGTGACCACGGACGAATTCATCAAGCAGATGTATTCCCACAACTCCGGTGGCGACTGGAGCGAGTTCGGCGAGGACGCGCAGAAGCTCAAATGGGTGGACCACATCGTGCAGGGCATCGAGGAGACCTCCTTCACCAAGAGCCCCGATGCTGCTCCCGCTTCCGCCCCGGCACCGAACGCGCTGAAGGAAGAGGTCGATGCCAATGGCAAGCCCTTCTCCTACCTGCCGCGCCTCACGCCGAAGGACGTCTACTTCCTCTACAATCCCGACAGCTACTACCGCATGCGCTGAGCTGCTGCGGATGGACAGTTTGGTTTTCCGAAAGCCCCGGCACTTGCCGGGGCTTTTTGCACTCTGGAAGACCCTCATTTTCAGCAAGGAATGGCACATCTAGCGCTTTGACAGCCCTGCCGGGCTATCCAAGGCTACTGCCATGCGTCGCGCCTCCCTCGCCGCCCTCCTCCTTCCTTCCCTGCTGGGCGCCGCCCTCGCCGATCCGCTACCACTGCGGCAGGCGAATCCAGCGCTGAATGTCCCTGCGGCACCGCCGGCGACTAGCTTGCAATTGGTGAATGCCTTTGCCGGCCTGACCTTCAGCGAGGCCGTCTGCATTGCATCACCACCGGGAGATTCCAAACGGCTCTTCGTCTGCGAGCGCACCGGCAAGATCTGGCTGATCCCGGATGTCACCGCGACATCGCTTAGCAAGGTACTGTTCATGGACCTCGCGCTGCTCCCGACCGTCAAGTCGAACGAGGCACTGAGAACGAACGACACCGAGCTTGGTTTGCTAGGGCTCGCCTTTCATCCGAACTACGCCAGCAACCGCCACTTCTACCTCGCCTACAGCGTCAACATCGGCAGCGGCAGCACTCTCTTTGATCGGCTTTCCCGCTTCACAGCGCAGGCCGGCAATCCGAACGCCGGAGCCATCGCGAGCGAACTCGTTTATCTTGACCAACGCGACAACGCCGGGAACCACAACGGCGGTGACATCCACTTCGGTCCGGAGGACGGCTATCTCTACTATAGCGTCGGCGACGAAGGGAACCAAGCGGACCAGCAACTCAATGCCCAACGCGTAGATAAAGACTTCTTCTCCGGAATCCTGCGCATCGATGTGGATAAGTTGGATGGCAATCTGGCACCGAACGCCCATCCGAACCCGAACGCCTCGGTTCCGGTTCTGTCCTCGATCAAACTGGACGCCGGCGTCGCGCGGTATTCGATCCCTCTCGACAATCCTTTGGTCGGGGCCACCACATTCAACGGATTGTCGATCAATCCCACGTATCTCCGCACCGAGTTCTGGGCCACCGGCCTGCGCAATCCATGGCGTTTCAGCTTCGATCCCCTGACCAAAGACCTCTGGTGCGGTGACGTCGGCGGCTTCAACCGGGAAGAGGTGAACAAGATTGTCAGAGGCGGCAACTACGGGTGGGTCTACCGCGAAGGCCCGTTTGCAGGCCCTTGGGGAACGCACGGTCATCCCGCGCCACCTGCGGGATTCACCTCGATCGATCCAGTCTACCACTACTCCCATAGCGAACCCAACGCGAACCTGGATGGCGACTGCATCATTGGCGGAATCGTCTACCGCGGCGGCAGGGTCTCATCGCTCTACGGCAAGTATCTCTTCGCCGACCATGGCTCCGGCAACGTTTGGTCCATGAACTTGGATGGAACCGGGGTCACGCGCATCTTCAGCCAGGGTGGCATCTCCGCCTTCGGCGTGGATCCTTCCAATCAGGACGCCCTGATCACGGTGGAGAACGGCAGCCAGATTCTCCGGATTATCTCGAACACGACCATCGGGGCCTTCCCGGACACGCTCACCGAGACTGGCCTCTTCAGCAACGTGGCGGATCTCGCCCCGGCTCCCGGCCTGATCCCCTACACCGTCAATCTCCCCTTCTGGAGCGACCATGCGATCAAGACGCGCTGGTTCACCGTGCCGAATCCCACAGCGACCTTCACGGGGTCCCAGGACGGACTGTGGACCCTTCCGACCGGGACGGTGTGGGTGAAGCACTTCGAGATGGAGATGGAGCGCGGGGTGGCGGCGAGCAGGAAGCGGATCGAGACGCGGCTGATCGTGAAGAACGCGAGCGGCGCGTATGGCGTGAGCTACAAGTGGAATGCCGGCGGAACGGAAGCGGCCATCGTCGAAGACGGCGGGGAGAGTTTCACCCTCAATGTCACGGACGGTGGCAATCCGGTCCCGCAGGTGTGGAACATCCCGGCGCGGGGCCAGTGCATGATCTGCCATACCACGCAGGCCGGCCACGCTCTGTCCTTCAATACCCGCCAGCTCAATCTGGAGAACGACATGTCGGGCCACACCGGCAACCAGCTTTCCACCCTCTTCCAGCAAGGCTATCTGAGCGGCAATCCGGGCTCGCCCCGTCTCTTGCCCCGCCACCTGCGGCCGGACGAAAGCGACTATTCGGTGGAAGGCCGGGTGCGCTCGTATCTAGCGGTGAATTGCTCTTACTGCCACAAGGCAGGCGGCACCGGCCTCGGCAACTGGGATGGCCGCCCCGAACTCACCCTGACCGGCACCGGACTGGTCAATGGCTCCGCTACCAACGACGGCGGAAACGAGGCTAACAAGCTCGTCGTTCCCGGCGACACGCAGCACTCGATCGTGCTCAACCGGGTGGCCGTGACCAATGGCTTCACGCGCATGCCGCCGCTGGCGAGCAACGTCATCGACACCGCCGCAGCGTCCCTGCTCACGACCTGGATCAACGGCGATCTCGCAACCCGCCAGACCTACGATGCCTGGCGTATTTCACACTTCGAACCAGACGACGATCCGGCGGGCGAAGCGGCGACCGATGCGGATGGCGATGGCACGAGCAACCGCGACGAATTCCTGGCGGGCACCGATCCGCAAGACGGGACGAGCAACTTCAGGCCGCTGGTCACCACCACCGGGACGGACAGCGCCAAGCTGTCATTCACCCTGCCGGTGAACCGCTCGTTCCGGATCGAGACCACCTCCGACTTCGGTCAGTGGACGCCGTGGGACATTCCCGGCAATCAGCCGCTGCCGCGCAGTGCGGGCATCGTGGAATTCACCTTTCCTCTCACCGCCGAGGAGAAAGCCAGGTTCTTCCGGATGGAACTGCGGGAGCATTGAGTATCCGTGGAGATCACGGCTTGGTATTACCCTAAACGGGAAAATAGAAAACCACGGAACACACGGAATACACGGAATACACGGAAGATGAACCGCTTGCGTGGGAGTTGGAAACGCATCCTTTGGGTGTGCGGCATCAACAGCTCAACTCTTTTGCTTTCCGTGTGTTCCGTGTATTCCGTGGTTCTCATTTCGGAATTCAGGATTACCATTTCCCCGGATTGATAAGACTCCATAGGACTACCGGCAATCATCACGGATTGGACGGATTGGACGGATTGGACGGATTGGACGGATTGGACGGATTGGACGGATTTACGGATTCGGGAGGGATGGAGGTTCCCATTGCTGCCACTGGTGATCTCCGATCCGTGAAATCCGTAAAAATCCGTTCAATCCGTGATCACTTGCGCCCCCGGTCGAAGCGAGCCCTTATTTCTTGGATTTGGTATGAGAGACTGCTCGGAGCACGGCTTGCCAAGCCGCATGAACCGGCCCTTAGCACCCGCAAACGAGAAGCTCACCCTCTCCCCACGCGCTTCACCACCGCCGGGCCGGTTAGCTCCTTGAGCGCATGTTTGCCGATCCAGCTAGCCGTAGGGTCCGCCGATTTCGCGAGGTACCGGGCAGTCTTCACCGCAGCCGCATTGAGAGCAGCATTGCGCTTGCCGGTCGCCCGCAAGGCCATGTCGACGGCCTTCTTCACGAAGTTCCGCTCGTCTGTCGCGGCGGCTTCGATCAGCGACAGACCTTCGAGATAGGGCGCGTCACCGGCCTGCTTGTCGTGCACCGTGAGGCCCCACAGGAGGGCGAAGGCCGCGCGCTTCTGGAACTCGTCCTTCTTCGCCGCCCACTTCGCCACCTTCGCCCAGGCATGCGGCGTGCGGTCGAAGAGCGCGAAGCACAACGTGTCGCATACCGCCCAGTTGTCGAAGTCCGCGCACCAGCGGTCCATCTGCGCGGCGGTCATCTGCGCGGGATCATCCACGTAGGCGGCTAACAGGCGCGCCTCATACCAGCCGGACTGCCACAAGGCTTCCGCCAATTCGTGGTTCCTCCCGAATTGCTTCGCCACCGCCTGGATCTTGTTCATGGCGACGCCGAAGGCCTGGTCCGAGGGGATGGCGTAACGGGCCATGCCATCGAGGTCGGCCTGGGTGGCGTGAGCCTTCAGGCCGTCGAGGGCTTGCTTGAGTAAAGCCGCCACTGGAAGGTCGGAAGGAGCCGGTCCCGTCTTCGTTTTCTTGGATGAGGCAGCCATGATGGATGTTGCGTCACTAGCAAAGAGATCATCGCCGTTCAATCCACATCGGCAGGCTCACTTGCGGGCGAGCGCCGCCAGGTGTTCGTCGCGGATTTTCCCCATCGTTTCGAACATCACTTTCTGCTCCGCGATCACGCGCTGCTTCACGGTATCGTCCGGCGTCAGGTTCCACTGCCCGCGTTCGAAGGTCCCGCCGAGCACGATCCCGTCCGCCCGCGGGAACATGTAGTGCCGACCGCTGATCAGATTGTAGTTCACCGCCGCCTGTGGCATCAGGATGCTGAGCTGGCCCTTCACCGGCATCAGCTCGGGATCGGCGAACAGCTCCCGCGCGCCTAGGCCGGTGCAGTTGAAGATCGTCTGCTCCGGCAGGCCCAGGATCTCGCCCGTGCTGGCGAAGCGGCGGATCTCGATGGCACCGCCCGCCACCTGCACGTCCCGCAAGAGCGTTTCCAGATAGATCGAGGGATCGATCAGCATGGTGTGGAAGCGCCGGGCATAGGCAGCGGGGAAAATATGCTCTCCCGGCCCGAAGTCCTTGAAGCCGATCTGCGTCTCGTGCAGCACCCCGCCGGGCCCCGCCATCCAGCCGTTATCCGGCTCGCCATCGCTGAGGTAGTAGCTCGGCACCCAGCGCACGCCCCAGCGCGGACCGATCAGGCGCTGGAAGTAGCGGAAGGAAAAGCGCGCCGCTTCCAAAAACTGTGCCGTGAACTCCGGCGTGCGCTTGTTCGAATCGAATACCGACACCGGCCACCAGTGCCCGCCCGCGACATTGGAGGTGGTCTCCGGCGGGAGCAGATCGGTGTAGACCGTGACGCGCGCGCCGCGGAGTTGCAGCATCCGCGCCGTGCTCAGGCCGATCACCCCGCCGCCGATCACCGCGCAGCTCAGCCCGGTGAGCGAGGGCACCAGATTCGCCGCTAGATGCGCGCAGCCCCAGGAAAGGGTGATCCCGGCGCCGCCATGCCCGTAGTTGTGCACCAGCACCTTTCCCTCCCGCTCCTCCCGCCGCAGCACGAAGCCGGATGGCCGGAAAGGCCGCAGGCCGGTGATGGTGCGGGTTTCCAGGGTCGGGTCGATGGACACCGGCACCAGATCCGCACCTTCCAGTCTCTGGACGGGGGCTGGCGGTGGGGCGCTCGCCTGAGGAACCGCTGGCTTCTCGTCCCTGCGCTTGCAACTGGCGGTGACGGCGAGGCTTCCGGCGAGGAGGGAAAGGGAACGGCGGCGGTTCATGTTTGCTTCTTCTACGGATTATTCCGTCAAAGATAGTCAGGCTTGCTTCGCAAAGTAGCGCACGCTTGGCAGGGCCTTGAAATGCTCGTCTTGCGTCCAGAGAGTCGCCCCGTTGCGCAGCGTCGCAGCATAAATGATGCTGTCCGCGATCGGCAGGGGGTGACGTGCCGCCTCAAGCGCAAGCGAGTAATCGAGATCGATCACACGGCCGCTCTGCATCAGACCGGCCACTTGGAGAGCATCATTCTCGCCCCTCTCCCGAAGGACCTTCTTAAAAACCTCATAGAGAGAAATCGCCGGCACCACAAGATTCGCGGCATCTTCGATCGCGGCTGCAAACAAGTCCGCACGATCTGTCCCGGCAAGATACTCCAGCCAGCCGGACGAATCCACCACGTTGGCACTCACAGGCGGTCGTCCTCCCTTTCAATGGTGGTGTCCATTCCGCGGAGGAAGCCTCTCATTTCCCTAGCGGTCCGCACCGGCATGAACTCCACCCGATCTCCATAACGGAGAACCCGGAGCTTCTCTCCTGCGGTCAACTTGAGCGCCTCACGGATCTCCCGCGGGATGACCACTTGGAATTTCGGAGACAGGGTGACGGTTTCCATATCGATGAGAAGATCGTAAAACGATTCGAGGATCGATGCAAGTACCGCACTTCTCCTTTAAAATCTAGCGCTGGAGATCCGCTGCCCGCCCTTCGCGTTCTTACCTTTCTCCCCGCTTGCTCCCCCCGCTGCTCCCGGTCATGCTCGGTCCGCGCCGCCCCATGAAAGTCAGCCCCTACAAGCGCCTGGAGAAAGCCTTCAAGCGCGCTTACCTCAAACCTCTCACCCTGATCCGCTACGGCACCTTGCGGCCGGAGCGGGCGAAGCTTCATGGCAGCGACCATTGGATTTACATCGATTCCGAGGATCCCTGCGCCCGCAAGAAGGTGGTGGAAGAGCCCCTGCGCGGGAAAGTTTCCGACAATCTGATCTTCTGGCGCGACTTCAACCGCCACCTCAGGCCCGACCTGATCGTGGATGTGGGCCTGAACTACGGGGAGTGCATGTTCGGCACCGATTATGCGGATCTTACCCTGCTCTACGGCTTCGAGGCGAACCCGCGCCTGATCCCGCACCTGGAGAAAAGCAAGGCCGAGCACCCGGCCGGCCTGCGGATGACGATCACCAATTGTCTGGTCTCCGACCAAGCGGCGGAGGACATCCCCTTCTTCGTGAATCCGGACTGGAGCGGCAGTTCCTCCGCCGTGCGCGAGATGAATACCCGCCCGCAGACGCTGGAATTCAAGCTGCCCGCGAAGACGATCGACTCCGTGGTCCCGCTCGACGAGGCCCGCGGCAAGACCCTGCTCTTCAAGATGGACATCGAAGGCTACGAGTCGAAGGCGCTCAAGGGCTTCATCGAGGTCCTCGCCTCGGTCGGCCGCTCGGTCGGCTTCATCGAGTTCGATGCCCAGTACATCCGCTGGGCGGGCGAATCGCCGCAGGAATACCTCTCTTGGCTGCAGCGCCGCTTCCATACCTACCGAATCGGCAACATCGGCGGCAAGCGGCTCCGCAAGGTGGAGAGCTTCAGCGACTTGCCGATCTTGCACGGTGATCCCGAGCGGGTTCACACCGACGTGATCCTGGTGGGCAAGCAGACGCCGGAGGGCTGGCTGGCCCCGGAATGGAGCATCGCGCAATAAGTGTCCGACGTGATTCCCGAATTGCCCGAATCCACTCTGGCCGAGGTGATCTCGCTGGCCGACGAGCTCGACGCGCTCCTGACCCGCAGGCCGCGGACCACCGCCACGCCCTTCGATGAGCGCCGCCGCGCCCTGCTATCCAAGCACTTGGGCCGCGAGGTCCCGGAAGGGATCGAGCCGCTGACCTGCATCGGTGACAGCAATACCATGTTCTTCGCCGGGGCCGAGCGGCTGCGCTTCGTCCGCTACCGCCGCAGCGCATTCTGGAAGCCCCACTGGATCAACCGCGGCCTTGACCTCCTGCCTTGCTTCCGGGTCTTCCACGTCGGCCCGGCCACCGCTTGGAAGGCGGGCGATCCGGGATCGTCCACCCGCTCGCGGGAAAAGATCGAGATCCTGCTCAAAAAGGACCTCAAGCCGGGCGCGAAGCTGCTGATGTCCTTCGGTGAAATCGATTGCCGGATCCACATGGCGAAGGCCGTGCAGGCCGGCGGAAAGATTGAGGACGTGGTGGAGAAGACTGCGGTGAAGTTCGTGAAGCTGCCCGCGGCCATCAAGGCCCGCGGCTTCCGCCCCGCCGTCTGGGCCCCGCCGCAGATCATCCCGAAGGACGAGAAACTCTCCTGCCCGGCTTTCCCCTTCGTCGGATCTTGGGAGCTGCGACGCGATATCACCTACGCTTACATCGAGCGTTTGAAAGCACACTGCGCAGAGCACGGGATCCCCTGCCTGAGCCTCGCGGGGCTGTATCATCCGCGCATGGAGAAGGCAGAGCGGGCGCTTTTCCATGACGGGACGCATCTCTCGCAACGATTGATGCCCCTGGCCTTGGCCGAGTTGCAGAAGGCGGGGATTCTGGAGATCCAATGACGATCTAGTGCTCTTCAACTCCTACACCTTCCTGCTGCTCTTCCTGCCGGTGACCCTCGCGGTTTTCCTGGCTCTCCGGCGGGCTCCCTTCCGGCTCGGCTTGGGTTGGCTGGTGTTTGCATCGCTCGTTTACTACGGCGTTTGGAATCCTGATCCGGACGCACCATGGAGCCCCAAGTATCTCCTTCTAATCCTCGGCTCCTGCGGAGCGAACTACTTACTAGGCAAGCGGCTCTCACGCTTGAAGCACTCACGACCCGGCAAAATCCTGCTGGCCACCGGCGTCACCGCCAACCTCCTCCTCCTCGGCTATTTCAAATACGCCGGCTTCCTCGCCGCCACCGCCACCTGGCTCACCGGGTGGCCGGGGGACATCGCGAAGATCACCCTGCCGCTGGCCATCTCCTTCTTCACCTTCCTCCAGATCGCTTACCTGGTGGACGCTTGGAAGGGCCAGACCGAGGAGTACCACTTCACGGACTACCTGCTCTTCGTCACCTTCTTCCCGCATCTGATCGCGGGCCCGCTGATCCATCACCGGGAGATGATGCCGCAGTTCCGGCGGAAGAACCGCGGCTGGCACCGGGACTTCCCGGTCGGCCTCGGGATCTTCATGGCAGGCATGTTCAAGAAGGTGGTCATCGCCGACAACATGGCCCCCGTCGCCAATCCGATTTTCGCTTTGGCCGCGGGAGACGGGCGGATGCCGACGATGGCGGAGGCATGGGTCGGAGCGGTCGCCTACTCGCTCCAGCTCTACTTCGATTTCTCCGGATACTCGGACATGGCGAACGGTTCGGCGCGGATGTTCGGGATCCGCTTCCCACTCAATTTCCACTCGCCCTACAAGGCTGTTTCAATCGTCGAATTCTGGAGAAGGTGGCATATGACCCTCTCCCGTTTTTTACGGGAATATCTCTACATTCCTCTTGGCGGAAATCGCAAAGGACCATCTCGCCGCTATGTAAACCTGTTCCTGACCATGCTGCTGGGCGGGCTGTGGCATGGGGCGGGCTGGACCTTCATCGCTTGGGGCGCTCTACATGGTTTATATCTTTGTTTCAATCACGCGTGGACCACTTTCCGCGGATCATCCAAGAGCCTGCCAGCGCCGCTGGCGGTACTGCTGACTTTCCTCGCCGTGCTGGTCGGCTGGGTCTTTTTCCGCGCCCATGATTTCCCCAGCGCGTGGCGCATGCTCGGCTCCATGGCCGGAGCTCACGGTCTCAGCGGCATGCCCGACAAGGCGAACCGGGTGATCGCCAGCGTCCAGCCGCTGTGGGTGGGACTTGCCCTGCTCGCCTGCTGGACCCTGCCGAATACCCAAGAGATCTTCGCCCGCTACAAGCCGGCGCTGCCGGTGCGCGGCGCGCCGTATCCCGCCCGGACCCCCAGACGCTGGTGGCAATGGCGGCCGACTCCGCTCTTTGCATTACTCGGCGTCGGCTTGATTATCGTGACCGGCCTCCAGTTCGACAAGGTCAGCGAGTTCATCTACTTCCAGTTTTAATCATTCGTTCAACTTCGCGTGCGCAGCCTCAAACGCTACCAGACCTTCTTCCTCCTCCTCTTTGCGGTGGCGGGGTTTGCGGGCTTGGCTTTCAACGCTTGGGTCAATCCGTGGCGGGTGATCCCCTCCCCGCTCAGCTCCGAAAGGATGGAGCCCTACCGCGGGATCGAGAAGGACTGGAGCCGCACCTGCAAGGCTGGCTTGGCAAGCTCCTCCGCTTGGGATGCCGGGCTGTTCGGGTCCTCGCGCGTCGATATCGGCCTGAATCCCCAGCACCCGGTTTTCGCCGGGATGAAGTGCGGAAATTTCGGGCTGAACGCCGGACTGCTCGCTGAGAATGAGGCGATGTGCCGTTACTTCATCGAGCACCAGAGCCCGAAGCTGGTCGTGCTGGCCATCGACGCCACCGACCTCACCACCCCGGTGGCGAAAACCAAACAGGCGGATTTCAACCGCTCCCCGCTCGCAGCGGAGAGCCATACGCTTGAGCAGGAGCTAGGACGGCGGGCCGGGATCTCGACTCTGGCCTCCTCCCTGACGACCGCCACGCGGATGGCCAAGGGCGAACTGGCGGAGCATACCCCGCAGGGCTTCCGCCGAGAACCGGAGTATCCGGACGGCCAGGCGCTCTATTTCTCCACCATCACCGCCATGGCCCGGGGGCACACGGCGAACGGCAAGCTCGACCCCGCAAAAATGGCGATGCTCGAGGAAATCGTCGCCCGCTGCCGGGAGAAAGGCACCCGCCTGGTGATCTTCTTCATGCCGAATCACGGGCTCTTCCAACTGGCCTTCCGCGAGTTGGGCGATCCGGATCCCTATTTCCAAGCGGATCGCCAGGCCCTCGCCGACCTCGCGGCCCGGGCAAATGCCGCAAATCCCGCCGGTCCGCCCGTGGAAGTCTGGGATTTCCTCGACGGTCACCCGCTCAACACCCCCCCCATGCCGAAGGAGCAAAAGAAGGGCGCGCACCCCGCCGGCTGGGTCGATCTCTTCCACGTTTTGCCGGAAACGGGGAATCATATGCTGGAACGCTTGCAGGGGGGCGGGGATTACGGCGAACTGCTCGCGCCGGACGGCGTGGAGGCACGGGTGGCGAGGGTGAAGGCGCAGTTGGAAGACTATGCGGCGCGCAATCCCAACGATGTCGCCTTCCTCCGCAAGTCGCTGGCCAGATTCCAATCCCAGTCAATGAAGTGAAAAGAATGGTTGTCGCCATGATCAAAGGCGGGCTGGGCAACCAGCTCTTCGCCTACGCTGCGGCGCGCGCGTATGCCATCCGCACCAGCCGCGACCTGCTGCTGGACGATACCTCGGGCTTCAAGCACGACAGCTACGGCCGCAGCTACAAGCTCGACCGCTTCCCGGTGGCCGGGGCGATCGCTCCGGCGCGCTGGCGGGTTGGCGATCCGAAGGGCCCGCGCCACAAGGTGCTGCGCTCGATCAACAAGGTGCTGCCGAACCAACTCCGCTCCTATCTGGCGGAGAACCCGGACGCGGCCGAAACCCAGCTCACCAGCTTCATCACCACCCGCCTGGTGGTGCGCCTGAATGGCTACTGGCAGAGCGAGAAGTATTTCGCAGAGCGCGCCTCGACCATTCGCGCCGAACTCCAGCCGCCGCCCTTCGCCGCTGGCAGCCCGGAAGCCGCCCTCGAGGCGGAACTGGCCGCCACGCCCTCGGTCTTCCTGCACATCCGCCGCGACCGCTACTCGCCGCGGCTGGGATCGGGCTATTACGACTCCAGCATCATCTCCGCGCTCTCGACCCTCGGCTCCTGCCGCTTCCATGTCTTTGGGGACGATCTCGACTGGGCTCAGCAGTACCTCGATTTCCACGGCGCTCCCGTTCGCTACCACGAAGCCGCGGCCGACGAACTCCACGACTTCCGCCTGATGGCCTCCTGCCGCCATGCCATCGTGGCGAACAGTTCCTTCTCCTGGTGGGCGGCCTACCTGCGCCGCCACGCCGACAAGCGGGTCTTCACCCCTTCGGATCCCGGCTGGCCCCTCAAGCCGGCACCGGAGTGGACCAAGGTGCCGAACCGGCTGGAATACTGAAGAAATCATCCATCACCCATCTTCCAATCATCAATCGGAGTGCGCGCTGCGCGTGGGAGGTGATAGAAGAATGGGCGAGTGCGATGCATCGGGAAACGGATCAGAGGACCAGCGAATCCAGAGCGGCCTGGATCGGCAGCGTTTGGCGCTCCCGGTCGATGAAGTAGCTGACCTCCGTGTAGCCGGCCTCACGGATCAGATTCAGGGCTACGGGAAACGCATCGGCGACCCGCTCGGGATTGTGGGCATCCGAGCCGATCACCACGGGAATACCGCGCTCGGCCATGAGAACGAGCTGGGAGCGCGAGGGATTCATCTCGGGCAGGGCCTTGAACATGCCGCTGGTATTCAGCTCCATGGCCACGCCGGTGGCCGCAATGCGGTCCAAGGCGCGGGCGATGTGCTCACGGATGCGCGCGAAATCCCAGTCCGCGGGCGATTCGTTTTTGATCAGGTCGGGATGGGCAAGCGTGTCGTAGAGGCCCGTCTCCGCGGATTGCGCAAGGTGCTCGTAGTAGAGCTGCTGGTAGGCATGGACATCGCCCGTATAGTAGACCCTGCGGTAGTCGCTCACTTGGTAGTGCACGGAGCCGAGCACGTGGCTGAGCGGGACGCGGACGTGCAATTCTTCCAGCCACGGCTCCACGCCGGGATAGAAATCGCTCTCGATTCCCAGCCGCACATCGAGCCTGCCGGCGAAGGCCTCGCGGGTCGCGGCGATCATCGCGATGTAGTCGCCGTATTGGGACGGATCCATGCGCACGCTGGAGGAGATCCCATCCGGCAGCGGGCAGTGGCAAGTGAAGGTGATGCCCCTCAAATTCCGCGCCAGGGCGACGGCCGCGAACTCGTCCGGCGTGCCGTAGGCATGCTTGCAGAGCGGGGTGTGGCAGTGGGATTCGTAGACGAGCGGGGCGGTCACGGGGCAAGGGTGAACGCCGGCGGTCAGACTTTGAACTCTGAATTTCGGGTGGAAGGAATAGGAGTTTCCAAGGCGGTCACTCCACCTTCCGTTCCCCAACCTAGGTCCTTGCCGAATGCGGATTCACAAGCCATTGTCAAAGCCATGGCCACCGCGCTCAAGATCGTCGTCGAGAGGCACTCGGACGGCTATGTCGCCTATCCGCTGGGGCTCGCGCGGGGCGTCGTTGTCGGTCAGGGCGACACCTATGAGGAGGCGCTAACCGACGTCAGGTCGGCCATTGCCTTCCATATCGAGACTTTCGGGTTCGCCGCTCTAGAGGGAGCAGAAGATGACCCGATTTTAGAAGCATTCGTCGCAGAGACGGCGATTCCGGCGGGAGCCCCCTGAGACTTCCTGCCGTGGCCAAGTTCCCTGTCGATGTCCCGCTTGATCAAGTCATCAACGCGCTGATGAAACTTATTCGAGGTAATCCGCCGCGGCAATCACATCGCTCTCGCCCGCACCAATCCGGACGGGTCGATGACGCCCATGACGTTACCAGGGCACCGGGTCATCAAGGGCTCCACCCTAAGGGCCGCATTGACGCAGAGCGGGATTCCCCGGGACGAGTTTATTCGTGCCTACGAGGAACGCTGATTCGAAAACTCACGGCTTGTCCGCCGGGACGCCCTCCTTGGTGATCGTCACCGGCTTGATCTTGCCGTCCGCGTCGAACTCCATCTTTTCGATGCAGGTGGCGCGATGATTGCCATCGGTGTCGCCGTTGGGACGGCGGTGATAGACGATGTAATAATTGTCGGACTTCTTGTTGTGAATCACCGAGTGGTGCCCGGCACCGTTCGCGATATCGAAATTCTGCTGGAGCACGAGGCCGATGCGCTTGTGCGGGCCCATCAGGGTGTCGGAGATCGCATAAGCCACCTTGTAATCCGGGCCGGTCCAGCCGCCCTCGGACCACATGAAATAATACTTGCCGTTCTTCTTGAAGACGAAGGGCCCTTCCACATAGCCCTCCGGCGTGATCGACTTGAAAATCTCCCCGCCCTCGAAGGGGATGAAGCCCGTGAAATCCGGCTTCAGCTTGGCGATGTTGCAGTGCCGCCAGCCGCCGTAGATGAAGTAATAGCTGCCGTCGTCATCACGGAAGACGAAGCCGTCGATCGGCTGCGCGCCGTGGTGGAACTTGTCGATCAAGGGCTTGCCGAGCAGATCCTTGAAGGGACCGTCCGGCTTGTTCGCCACCGCCACGCCGATCCCGCCGGCCTGGTTGTCGTTCTGGATGTCGTTCGCGGAAAAGAAGAGGTAGTATTTGCGGTCCTTCTCGATGATCGAGGGTGCCCACATCGCGCGCTTCGCCCACTTGATGTCCCCGGTGTCCAGGATCTTCGAGTGCTTGGTCCACTTCACCAGATCCGGCGAGGAAAACGCGTCGAAGTGGGTCTGCTCGCCATACGGAGCCGAGAAGGTCGGATAGACCCAATACTCCTTGTCGAAAATGATGCCCTCCGGATCGGCATACCAGCCTTCGAAAATCGGATTCCCGGAAGTCTTTTCTTGCCCGGCGGCGGATGCGGCGAGGGCGAGCGAAACGGCAAGAGAGCGGAGCAGATTCATGGCCAAGAAAGGTATATCGCGTTCGCCCAGCGAACACGTTTGAGACCTAACACCGGACACCAAAGCAGCGCAAGCCCGGCGATGCCCCTCCCCTTCACTCCATCGTGGTAACCCCGCCGCGCACTTCGATGCTGCGCTTCACGGAAAAGGTCACGTGCGTGAGGATCTCAGGCGCACCGCCGTTGAACGGCGTGATCGTGAGGAATTCGATGGTGTACTCCCCGTCCTCGATGATGACCTGGTCCAGACCGCTCAAGGCGAGCTGGGCATTCTGCGGCAAGTAGCCGCCCGCGTAGTTGACGACGGTAGCGGGCAGCACCCTGCCGGTGGTCCCCACGGTATAGGGTCCGCTATAAACCTGGGCATACACGGCGGCACCGGGATAAATGTCATGGGCGGCGATGCTACCATCTTGCGGCACCCACTTGTAGGTCTTGCCCTCTTCGATATTGCTGATCGTGGCATCCGCGACAGGCCAGATCTGAACCGTCGCCTTCGCCAGCTCGGACTGCGGGGCGGCCAGATCGGGGTGCAGGTAGACGGTAAAGGACTCCTGACCCACCGCCTTGGTCGGCGTGGTCACGGGGAGGCGTTGGAGGATGGCATTGTCGGTGAAGGTGCCGTTAGCACGCAGCACCGAGCTGTCCGCATAGGTGCCGGTCGTGGTGGTGGGCAGGTAAGTGCCGGATTCGTAGAGCTTGTAGCTGCGGGCTACCTGGACCTTCTTGGCATAGTCCGGGACCGTGGCGGACGCGGACTGCATGTTGCTCACCGTGATCCGGATGCCGTAGGGCTTGTCCGCCCGAGTACGAGGAGGATAGTAGGAATCCTCCGAAAGCACCGTGGCAGTGACGACCGGCAGGAAGGTGGCCACGGTCTTCTCGTCGAGCTTCTTCAGCGTGGTGGTGCCGTTGCTGACCGTGGAGGTGTAGAGTTGGAAGACCGCGGAGTCCGCCGCGAGCGGCTTGGAATTCACCGAACCCTCGTCATTGGCGAGCGAGATGTCGTAGATGATCGATTGACCGGAAACGGTCTGGATCTGACGGATGAAATCGGCACCGTGCAATGCTGCGGCGGTTGCGAGGAAAAGGGCGACCCGGGTAATCATGAGCGTGGAAGTGAGAGTGAGATGCTGCTGGATCAGCGCGTGACGACCGGCGGGGTCTGCGGCGTGATCGTCTGGCGGCTCACGGTGATGGGATTCCCGTTGAGCACGCCGACGATGATGAGGTTGCGCCTGCGCTCGGCCAGCAGGCGTTCGGGCTTGAAGGGCGTGGTGCCGGTGACTTCCTCCATGGTCACGTCCATGCGGGCGACCAGACCGGGGTAGCGGGCTACGAACTCGGGCCAGAGCATGAGATTGCCCTGCATCTTGGTGACCACATTCGCCTTGTAGCGGTCCGGAACGTGGATGATCGCGCCTTTCGGCAGGATCGTGACATTGCCATCGAAAACAACGAACTCGGAATTCGTCTCAAGGTCCCAGCCCTTCGCGACCGGGTCCGCGGCAGCAAAGCCATTGAACTTCTCCACAGCCTGGCGGCGCTTGAGCTCCTCCGCCGTGATCGCCGGAGCCACCGGGGCCTTCAGTTCCTTCGGCAGATACTGGATGCCGTGGCCGCTGCCGGGATTCGGCGCGTTGGGATCGGGCGTTTGGGCGAAGCCATCGGCGATGGCGACGCCGGTGATGATGAGGGCGAGGGTGGCGACTTTCATGGTGGGACAGGTTTCGGGATTCAGGCGCGGGCGATTTCAGTTCGATCCGGATCAGGTGCCGCTGAGGAAGGTCACCTCGCCGCTCTGATTGTAGCCGGTGAAGGGCGGGGTGGTGGTCGTGCCTCCGGTGCGGTTGATCTTGTAGCCGACCGGCGTGATGTTGTTGCGCAGGATGGATCCGGCGGAGACATTGAGCGTTCCGGTGACCTGCGGGGCGGTGAGATTGTATTCGGCCACCACGTAGAAGAAGCCGCTCGGGTTGCGGTTCGGGATGGCGTAGTCCTGCGAGCCGGCGAGGTGGAAAACGAGGGTGACCTCCGGGTAGCCGAACATCGTCGTGCAGTTCCACACGTCGCCGTAGAGGCGCACGGGGCCGGTGGTGACGCCGGGGCGGTCGCCCTTCACTTCGAGGCGCTTCGGATAGAACTGGGCCCAGTTCACCTGGAGCTTCACGTGGGAGCTGATATCAACGCGATTGCCGAGGGCGCCGATCCACCAACCGGTGCGGAAACGCTTGAGGGAATCGGCAGGGTCGGGGAAGGCCCCGTCGCACTGATCGCCCAAGGCGAGCGAGCCGGCCACGCCGAGGATCTTGTAACCATAGGGGCGCCCGGCGTAGCTGCCGATGCCTTGGCCGTGCGAGTCGAGCAGGATTGGCGAGCTGAGGTGCGGAGCCCAGCAATAGACCTTGGCGCCGGTGCCGGCCTCGGCGGTGGCAGCGGTGAAAAAGACGGCGAGAGCCGCCCGGAACAGGGACTTGAAGTTCATCTAAGGGGGAGTTGGCTGGTTGTGTGGGACACCGCCGGGTGAGAGATCCGGCGGCGTGGTTTCCGGTGCGAGTCACCGGAGCCGCTGTGGAAATATCATCAAAAGTTGAATATCGAACTACGTGAACAGGGGGGGTGGGGTGGTTTTCGGACACGAGTCGGGTTTTCCCCTACAAATTGCTACGTTTTGGAGGGTCGAAGGAGTGTTAGAATGGGGCGATCTTCGCGATTTCGCGGATGAAAACCGGGGATTTTGCAGAGCCGCAGCTTATAGCTGGATAAGCGATCGAGGCATCCGGAAGGTTCCACACCCCCTTGTATCGCAGCGATTTAAGCGATCGCTTGATCGCGGCCTGGACATCCCAAAACGCGGAGTTGCACACCTGGTTCTCAGCTCCCTGCATCGCTCGAATCCGGCTCCGTAACCGGGTCCGCCGACGGCAAAATCCCCTCCCCCGGCTCCGGCAAAGCCTCCACCGCCGCATCCTCGGTGACCTCCGTCTCCACCAATCTCACCGGCTCCTCCAGCATGAAAATGCACGAAGGATAATGCGAGAACACCAGCAGCTCACCCTCCGCATCCGGCGCGATCACCGTCGGATTGATCTTCACTTCACCTTCGTTTGAAAAGACCTCCTCCACCCCGCGGGAAGTCCCGCTCGCGGCGTCCCAACTCATCGCCCACAGCTTGCCCTTCCCCCAATCGCCGAACAGATAGCGCCCTTGCAGCGATGGCAAGCGGCTGCCCCGATACACAAAGCCGCCGGTCACGCTGATCCCCACATCGTGCCCATAGCAGTGAATCGGATCGGTGAAAGGACCGCCCTCCTCCGGCGCTTGAGCCCGGGCCGCGAAGCGCAAGGGACCCTCGCGTTCGCTCCAGCCGTAGTTCCCGCCCGGCTTGATCAAATTGATCTCCTCCCACGAATCCTGGCCCACATCGCCGCACCACAAGGTGCCGGTCTCGCGGTCGAAGGACATGCCCCAGGGATTCCTCAGCCCCGCGGCCCAGATCTCATCGCGCATCTCCTGCCGCTCGCCGAAGGGATTGTCCGCCGGAATCTTGTAAGCCAGCCCGGCACTGCGGCCATCCACATCCAAGCGCAGGATCTTCCCATGCAGGGTCCACAGATTCTGCCCGAGACGGTAAGGATCGTCCCGCAAACCGCCATCACCGATCGCCACGTACAGGCAGCCCTCCGGCCCGAAGGCAATGCAGCCGCCCCAGTGGTTCCCCAAGGGATGCGGACACTCTAACAGCACCCGCTCCGAGCGCGCATCCGCCTGAAAAGTCTTCCCCTCCGGCACGATGAATTCGCTCAGCACCGTCCGCCGCGGCCCACGCTGCGAGTAGCACAGATACACCCGGCGGTTCACTGCGAAGTTCGGGTGGAAGGCGAGCCCGTGGATCCCTTCCTCGAATTCCACCTCCTCCTTCATCCGCTCCCGCAGATCGAGAAAAAGCGGCGCATCCGGCGATTCCTTGTCCTCCGGCAGCACCCGGATCTGGCCCCGCTGCAGTGCCACCACCGTGCGCCGCGCCGAGTCGGGCGCGACCGCTACCGCCGCCGCATTGTCATCGAATACCAGGTTCGGATAGGCGCGCGCCAAACGCATCGCAGGCTCGGCCTGCGCCACCGCAAAGGCGGCAAATCCCACGGCTAAAACAACGGATCTCATCGGTCTCAATCGAATGCTTTCCTTTCATGATCGGCCGACGGGGGGGACGGATGCTGCGAAGCTAGCGCAAGTTTCCCGCCCTGCGAACCGAGAATTCAGGAAAATTCAGAAACGATGAAAGATTCCGAAAAATCCCGCGCGGCCCGGCCTTCCCGCCTCAAAAGCCGGATGACGCGTCCAGATTCCCGGTCTTCATTCGTCTTCCAAATGGGGAGCAGTTCGCCCCCCTCAATCCCGAATCACCATGAGAAAGCTTATCCTGAAGATGTCCGTGTCGCTCGATGCCTTCGTCGCCGGTCCCAAGGGGGAAAGCGCTTGGATCTTCCGCGGCGAGGACGACGAGATGACCGAGTGGAGCGTGGCCAAAATCCGGGAGGCAGGCGTCCACATCATGGGCAGCCGCACCTATCAGGACATGGCCGCCTACTGGCCCTGCGCCACGGATGCCTACGCGCCGGCCATGAACGAGATCCCGAAGCTGATCTTCTCGAAGCAAGGCAGCGCCCTGAAGCCGGATGAAAATCTGACCACCATCAGCCTGAAGGACGCACCGCAGGCCGGGCCAAAGGTCGTGGTCAGTCAAAAAGAACTCG
The DNA here is from genome assembly GCF_040801775.1 of Luteolibacter sp. Populi. Lineage (GTDB taxonomy): Bacteria > Verrucomicrobiota > Verrucomicrobiia > Verrucomicrobiales > Akkermansiaceae > Haloferula. The sequence goes on along the minus strand of NZ_CP161812.1, from coordinate 6,297,498 downwards.
ACGGCTGGATCCATCCGCAAGTCGCCAGCGGGGACCTGACGGAAGAAATCACCCGGCTGAAACAGCAGCCCGGCAAGGACATCCTGGCCCATGGCGGCGCCAGCTTCGCGCGCAGCCTGGTGGCAGCGCGGCTGGTGGACGAATACCAACTCCTCATCCACCCGGTAATCCTCGGGAAAGGCTCGGCCATCTTCTCCGGTTTGGACGAGCCCCTTTACCTCAAGATCGTGGACAACATCCCCTTCCCATCCGGAGCCATCGCGCGGATCTACCGCCCGGAGCCATAAGCAGCAGCGACCTTACTGTCGCTGGCACCGGTCCGGCGGCCTCAGCCATTCAGGAAATCCTTCATGTTGCCGAAGAAGTCATCCAGCTCCACGTCATCCGCCTCCGCGCCCATGATATCGTCGTAGGTCGTGTGGATCAGGTGCTCGTCGTCCAGCTCCATCAGGAAGCTGCTCGGCTGGCAGGACACCTCTTGACCCCACTTGGTACGGACGGTGCAGTAGGTGATCGTGAGCTTCTGCTGCGCGCGGGTGATGCCCACGTAGAACAGGCGGCGCTCCTCATCCTTCGTCCCCTCCGTCACGCTGCGCTGGTGCGGCAGCACGCCCTCCTCCAGGCCCACCAGGAAAACGCTCGGAAACTCCAGACCCTTCGAGGCGTGCAGCGTGATCAGCGTCGCGCCGCTCTTCTTCTCCAGATCGTCGTCCTCGCGATCGGAAGCCAGCGCGCTGTCGTCCAAGAACTTCCGCAAGCTCTTCCCCCGCCCGGCGGCCTTGGCCAGTTCCTTCACCACCTCGCCCAGACCCTCGCCGCGCTGCAGCTTTTCCTGGTCCGTCTTGCATCCGCGCTCCAGCCACGGGAGATACTCGATCTCGTCGAGGAATTCCTTCAGCACCAGGTCCGGTGTCATCACCTTCGCTTCCACCTTCATCTTCGCCGTCAGCACCTGGGTGGTGAAGGTCTCGATCGAGTTCTTCACCTTGGTCGAAAGCTGCGACAGGAAGTTCTCATCGCACAGCGCCCGCCACACGCTCGCGCCGATCTCCCGGCTATAGTCCGTCGCCAGCATCGCCGTCGCCTGCCCGATCCCCCGCGGCGGGGAATTCAGCACGCGCAGCAGCGGCACGTCCGCCTCCGGATCATCGAACAGAGCGACGTAAGCCAGCGCGTCCTTCACCTCGCGGCGGTCGTAGAAGCTCTGCGCGCCGACCATCCGGTAAGGAATCTTCCGCTCGCGCAGCGCTTCCTCCAGCTTGCGGCTCTGCTTGTTCGTGCGGAAGAGCACCGCGAAGTGCTCCCACGGGAAATTCCCCCGCGCCTTGTCCGCCAGGATCTCCTCCGAGATGAAGGTCGCCTCTTCCTCATCCCCCGGCATGCCCACCGCCCGCACCGGCTCGCCGCCCAGGATGGTGGACTTCAGCGTCTTCTCGCGCCGCCCCGCGTTCTTGCGGATCAGGCTGTTCGCCGTGTGCAGGATCGCATGCGTCGAACGATAGTTTTCCTCTAACAGGATCACCTTCGGGCTCGGGAAGAAGCGCTCGAATTCCAGAATGTTCGCGCTCTCCGCACCGCGCCAACCGTAGATCGACTGGTCGTCATCGCCCACCACGCAGACGTGATACGGCGGACCCACGAGTTGCTGGAGCAGTTGCATCTGCAGGCCGTTGGTGTCCTGGAATTCGTCCACTGTCACCCGCTTGTAAACGCTGCGGAAGTAGTCCCGCACATCGGCATGTTCACGCAGCAGTTGCTCCGCCAGCACAAGGAGGTCGTCGAAATCGACCGCGTTCTGCGCTCGCATCTCGTTCTGATACGCCACCGCCAGCGAGGCGAAGAAATCATCCTCCATGTCCTGCAGCGCGATGCCCTTGTTCTTGGCCTTCGAGACCTCCCCCAGCACCGCCTCCGCCTTCACCTTCTCGTCGTTGCCGCCCATGCGGACCACGAGCTGCTTCATGATGCCCACCTGGTCGCTGCCCGAGCAGATCGAGAAATTCTTCTTGTACCCCAGCTTGTGGATCCCGCCGCGCAGCAGCCGCACGCACAGCGAGTGGAAGGTGCAGACGGTCATCGCCTCCGCCTTCTTCTTCGAGACCATGCCGCCGATGCGCTCACGCATTTCCACGGCCGCCTTGTTGGTGAAGGTCACCGCCAGGATATTCTCCGGCAGGATCCCCCGCTCCAGCATGTTCGAGATCCGGCAGGTCACCGTGCGCGTTTTCCCGGTTCCCGCCCCCGCCAGGATCAATACCGGTCCATCCAGCGAGGCCACGGCCTCCCGCTGGGCCTTGTTGAGTGAGTCAAAAGAAAATCCGCCTGCCATTCCCGGGCGCGGATGAGAGCGGGAAGCGGCGGGCTTGGCAATGCGCGGCTGCCAACCGTTTTCAAATGCCATCGACAATGGTATTCCAAATGGTATTTTTTACTACCATGAAAGGACGGGTGAAAATGGACAAAGCCGGTCGGGTCGTCTTCCCGCTCAAGATCCGCCAGCAACTTGCCATGGATGACGGGGGCGAGCTTGAATACGAGTTCAGTGGGGGAAAAGTCGCATTTGCTCCAGTGGAGGAGGACAAGAAATATCGTCTGGTCAACAAGAACGGCATCCTGGTGATCGTCCCCGATGACCCTCAACCTTTCGACGCGGTAGCGGCGATCAAAGCGGATCGCCAAGCCCGCATGGACAAGCTCGAGCGGAGGCACGAGCCGTGAAATACCTCGATTCCTCAATCCTGGTCGCGGCCCTGCAGACGAACGACGCGCAACATGAACCCTGCGCACGCCTCCTATCGACAGGCGGTGAATTTGCGACCTCATCTCATGCACTCTTGGAAACCTTCTCGATTCTAACAGGGGGAAGCTCCCGCCCGCGCGTGACCGCCGATGACGCCATTCAGCTGCTCGAGGAAAACGTGGGCAAGAGCTTCCAGATCGTGTCCCTTTCCCCGCGCGAACTCTTCCAGATGATGAAGCTCTGCCGGGCCCGCGGCGTGCGCGGCGGAGCGATCTACGACTTCCAGCATCTGGCAGCCGCAAACAAAGCGGGGGCCAAGGTTCTGCATACGCTCGACGTCGGTGAGTTCCGCGCCTTCGCCCGCGAAGGTGATCCCAAGATCGAAAAACCCTCATGACCCGCCTCCCTCATCCTCCTCACCACCCTCGCCCAAGCCGCCCCGGAAGGCTGGACTAATCTTCCAATCACAAATCGAAGTGTGTTGAAGAGAACTCGCAAGCGTCAGGTGCAACCTCTTCGTCCGGAGCAGAACGAACGATCAGTCTGAACGCTTGCGCCCCTTCTTTCAAACAGTCTGATTTATGATTAGAAGATTAGTGATTAGTGATTCGCCTCCGGCGTCGCTCCCATCACTCGCTCCGCCGACCCATCAACATCATCAGCCAGTAAACCATCTGGCCCACCGCGCCGACCGCCGCCGCCACGTAAGTCATCGCCGCCCAGAAGAGCGCGTTCTTCGCCCGGTCGTGCTCCATCTGGTTGGCCACGCCGCTGCGCTCCAGCCACACCATCGCCCGCTTGCTCGCGTCAAATTCCACCGGCAGCGTCACCACCGCGAATAGCGCCGTGACCCCGAAGACCGCCACCAGGATCCACAGCATGAAGGTGCTATGGAAAACGGCCGCACCGAACATCGCCGCCATCATGATGTACTGCTGGAGATTGCTCGCGAACTGCACCGCCGGCACCATTTTCGAACGGAAACCGAGCCACGCGTAAGCCTGCTGGTGCTGCACCGCATGCCCGCACTCGTGTGCCGCCACAGCCGCCGCCGCCACCGTAGCCGCATGATACACCGGCTCACTCAGGTTCACCGTCTTGTTCGCCGGGTTGTAATGGTCCGTCAGTTGGCCGGGCACGCTGACCACCTGCACGTCGTTGATCCCGTTCTGCCGTAGCATCGCCTCCGCCACCTGCGCCCCGGTCATCCGCATCGGAATCTGCGAATACTCGGTGAAGCGCCGCTTCAGCATTCCGCTGATCAGCAGGCTCGCCAGCATCGTCCCGCCGATGATCAGCCAGTAACCCATGCCGATGCCGCCGCCTTGTTGTTGCGCCGCGAGGGAGAGCGTGTCGAAATTCATCTGGGGACCTTAGCGGGTATCCCCGGTCGTGCAACTTGCCACCGATTGGAAATACGGCCTTCATTTCCAACCCGACCGCTCTACGCTTCGAAACATGAAGCACGTCCTGATCACCGGCTGCACCCGCGGCCTCGGCCTCGCCATGGCCCGCGGCTTCGCCGCACGCGGCTGGACCGTCTCCGGCTGCGGGACGAATGCCTCAGCCGCCGCCGCCCTGACCAAGGAACTCGGCGAAAAACACCGCATCACCCGCTGCGACGTCACTTCCGCCCCCGAGGTTACCGCCTTCGCCGATGACATCCTGGCCGGCGTGGGCGCGCCCGACCTCCTCCTCAACAACGCCGCCCTCATCAACCGCAATGCCCCGCTCTGGGAAGTCACGCCGGAGGACTTCGCCCGCGTCATCGACGTGAATCTCAAGGGCGTCCACCTGATCTGCCGCGGCTTCCTGCCCGCCATGATCGCCCGCGGCACCGGCGTGGTCGTGAATTTCTCCTCCGGCTGGGGCCGCTCCACCTCCCCCGAAGTCGCCCCCTACTGCTGCACCAAGTGGGGCATCGAGGGCCTCACCAGCGCCCTCGCCCAGGAACTCCCCGCCGGTCTCGCCGCCGTCGCCCTCAATCCCGGCATCATCGATACCGACATGCTGAGAAGCAGCTTCGGCTCCGCCTCCTCCGCCTACCCCGATCCCACCCACTGGGCGATCAAGGTCGTCCCCTTCCTGGAAAAGCTCAGCGCGAAGGACAATGGTGCCGCCCTCACGGCCCCGCAGTAAGGCTAGCAGGACCTCGGCACGACCTGTTGATCGGCCTCTTCGTCCCCGTGATTGGCCTGGTGTTGCTCTTCCAAGCAGGCCGGAAGGACACCTGACCCCTCACTTGGTCTTCACCGCCACCCCGTCGCTGATCCCGACCACTTCCCCATCCTCGAGGATCGTCTCCTTCCAAGTGGTCTTGTCGTCCGAGTGCGACTCCAGCGAGAGGACCAGCGGTGCCGCATCTCCCGGCGCCGTTTTCGACACCCACGCGATCGTCCTCTTCCCCTGATCGGCGACCCCGGTCGAAGTGCCGAGCGTCCCATCGGGGGTCAGCACCCATTTCTTGAAGACAGATGCCTCCTTGTCGAAAGTCACCACCATCACCAGCGGCTTCTCCGCGCCCGGAATCATGGCCTCGGAGATCAGATAGCGACCTTGGACCACCTTCTCCGTCGCTATGACCGCGGGTGCTTCACGAAGTTCCGCCCCCGGCGCGCCGCTGCGGGCGGTGATCTTGTATTCCCGCGCCACCGGATAGATCTTCAACTCGGGCAGGAGTTGCTCTCGGTCATGAGGTTCAGCCGCCAGCTTCCGGATCGCCTCGGCATCCAGCGCATGACTTGAATGGATCAAGACGGCCAGCGGAACGATCAGCAGTGTCTGGTGCTTCATGGTGGACGTGTAACTAACTGGACTCGCAGATCATCTCCAACACAAAGATCGCTTGGTACCCTCCCGCCGGATAGGCTCCGTCACGTGGCCGGGTCGAAGCTCACCCAGCAATTCGCGGCGATGGTCAGCGGATACTTCTGCGACTCGCACCAGGCCGCGAGATCGGCCCGAACTTTTTCCCAGGTCCCCTTCGCCCACTCCGGTGCCATGGCCTCCCACTTGTCCTGCGTGGGCAGATAGGCGTGGCAGGCGGAGCCCATACTCAACTCGATCGAGAAGGACCGCCCGTCGAGCGAGCCCACCACTTCTTCCTTCCACCGTGGCGAAAACTGAAACGTGCCCTCCTTGCTCATGGGCCGGTATCAACACCCCTTCACGGCGGAAATCACGGGAAATCGGCCCACTCTCGGTTCAACCCACCTGGAAAGATCAAACCACGAATGGTGCCATCCATCCCACCCGCTCGCCCCGCCCCGGTTTTTATTCGCGTCCATTCGCGTCCATTCGCGGTTTCAAAATCCAACTACACAGCCCGTGGGCATTCCGCCATTCCCCTTGCACCTCCGCCATTCCGTCCTAGCCTCGCCCCGATGCTCGCGCGAATTATCGCCACCCTCGCCCTCGTGACCGCCGGCCCGCTGCTGGCACAGGCCGAATCCCCGCCGATCCCGAAAATCCCTGCCGGAGCCCCTTCCGATATCTACCGCTCGGTGGTGCGGATCGAGGCGGCGGTGCAGGTCCCGGACTACGCCACGCCCTGGAATAGCGGCCGCTTCGGCGGCGGCATCGGCACCGGCTTCCTGATCGGGAAGAACCAGTTCCTGACCAACGCCCACGTGATCTCGAACGAGCGCCGGCTGCTCATCACCGTCCACGGCAGCGCCCGGAAATACCCGGCACACGTCAAATTCGTCGCCCACGATTGCGACCTCGCGCTGGTCGAGGTCGAAGACTTTTCCGACTTCGAGAAATTCCCGAAACTGGAACTCGGCGATGTCCCGCAGCTTGAGAGCCAGGTCCGCGTGATCGGCTACCCGATCGGCGGCGAGCGCCTCTCCGTGACCCGCGGCGTCGTCTCCCGCATCGACTTCTCCGCCTACTCGCACTCGCGGGCGGACTCGCACCTGATCGTCCAGATCGATGCCGCGATCAATCCCGGCAACTCCGGCGGCCCGGTGGTGCAAGACGGCAAGGTCGTCGGCGTCGCCTTCCAGGGTCTCCGCCAGGCCGACAATACCGGCTACATCATCCCCACCCCGGTGATCCGCCGCTTCCTGAAGGACATCAGCGACGGCCGCTACGACTACTACGTGGACCTCGGTGCCTCGACCTTCCCGCTCTTCAATCCGGCGATGCGCAAGGTCCTCAAGCTGGAGGACAACGGTCTCGGCGTCCTGATCAGCGATGTCACCCCCACCGGGGCTTGCGAAGGCATCCTGCAGCCGGGCGATGTGCTGCTTGCCATCGACGGCCACGAGGTCGACAGCGGCGGCCAGATCCTGCTCGACGGCGAGAAGGTGGACCTCAACGAAGTCGTCGAGCGCAAGTTCGCCGGCGATACCGTCTCGCTCAAATGGCAGCGCGCCGGTGAGTCGATGGAAAAGGAGATCGCCCTCAAGGCCCTGCCGCCGGCCCGCATGTATGCCATCCAGTATGAGAAGAAGCCGCGCTACACGGTCTTCGCCGGGCTCGTCTTCCAACCCCTGGACACCAACCTCTTCGCCGCCAGCAAGTTCGACGATGTGAACGTGCGCCGCCTCTACACCGACTACGTCCCCAAGGGCATCTTCACCGAGCGCGAGGACATCGTCTTGCTGACCCGGGTCGAGAGCGATCCGATCAACAGCCAGCTCGGCGGCTTCTCCGGCCTGGCCGTGGATAAGATCAACGGCACCTTGGTCAAGAGCCTCAAGCACGCGCACGAGCTGCTGAATCCGGCCACGCCGCCGGAGTTCTTCGTGATCGAGCTCTTCGGCGCGCCCCGGCCGCTGGTGATCCCGGGCAAGGACGTGGCCGCCGCCAACGAGCGGATCAGCCGCACCTATTCGATCGAACGCCTTTCCAACCTCACCGAGTGATGTCTGCCGCCATGCGTCCTTTCCTATTCCTTCCGCTCATCCTCGCCGCCGCCGGCCAGGATGAACCGGCCCCCGAGAAGCCTGCCGAAAAGGAGGCCAAGGTGATTGTCGAGGTATCCGACAACGCCGTGCCCGCGCCCAAGGAGTTGCTCAAATCGGTGGCCCGGATCAGCACCACCCAGCAATCTTGGAACCAGCGCCAGCCATGGGAGAAGACCTCCCCCGGCAAGCGCCGCTCGCTCGGCGTGATCGTCGCGGGCGACAAGGTGCTGACCACCGCCGAGATGGCGGTGGATGCCACTTACATCGAGCTCGAATCCCCGGACGGCAAGCGCATCGCTTCCGCCAGGGTGGTGGCAGTCGACTACGAGGCGAACCTGGCCCTGCTGGGACCTGAAAGCGAAGCCGACCAGAAATTCTTCGCTGGCACCAAGCCGCTGCAAATCGCGGCCCGCCCGAAGCCCGGCGACAAGCTGGAGATCCTGCAGGTCGAGGAGAACGGCTCGCCTCTCGTCACCACCGGCGGCATCCAGAGCATCGACGTGGTGTCCAACTTCCTGCCCGGCCAGTTCTTCCTGACCTACGAGGTGAAGGCCTCGATGCAGAGCGCCGCCAACAGCTTCTCGCTGCCCGTCCTGCGCGGCAACAAGCTGGCCGGCATCCTGACCAGCTACGACAACAAGGACCAGCTCAGCGACGTCACCGCTACCGACATCATCGAACGCTTCGTCCGCGAGGCCTCGGATGGCGACTACGCCGGCTTCCCCTCGCTCGGCATCAGCACCAGCCGCACCGAGGACACGAACTTCCGCGCCTGGCTGAAGCTGCCCGAAGACGGCGGCGGCATCTATGTCTCGAACGTCCGCGCCGGTAGCGCCGCCGAGAAAGCCGGCATCAAGAAGGCCGACGTCATCACCGTCATCGACGGCCAGCCGATCGACCGGCTCGGTTACTTCGACGACGACCATTACGGCCGCCTCTACTGGAGCCATCTCGTCCGCGGGGCGAAGAGCAGCGGCGACAAGGTTTCCATGGAGCTGATCCGCGAGGGCCAGCCGCTGAAGGTCGAAGCGGTGCTGGACCGCCGGGATGAGAAGGACCAACTGGTGCCCGCCTACACCTTCGGCAAGGGCCCGGCCTATCTCGTGAAGGGCGGCCTGGTCTTCCAGGAACTAACCCGCCCCTACCTCGAAACCTACGGCGAGAACTGGCAATCCCAGGCTCCCCTAGCATTTCTGGACGTTTACGAGAATCCCCAGAAATACGAGTCCCGCGGTCGCCGGATCGTTGTTCTGGCCGGCGTGATCCCGACCCCCGCGACGGTCGGCTACGAAGCCCTCCGCGACATCATCGTGACCAAGGTGAACGGCAAGGAGATCAAGGACATGAAGTCCCTGATCGAAGCCTTCCACGAGGCGAACGGCGAAGGCATGCACAGCATCGAGCTGGAGGACGAGAAGTTCACCCTGAGCCTGGATGAACTGGAATCCGGCAAGGTGGACGAGCAATTCATCAAGCGCGGCCTGAGCCCGCTTTCCCGCGCGGAGTAATCCCGCGCTCCTTGTCCGATCCGTCCGACTCCCCTAGGGGGTTGGAACGGATCGGACAGGAAGGGAAACGATTCCTACTCTCCTACCCTTCCCTCACCGAAGCTGTTCCATTTGTCCGATCCGTCCCACACCCCTAGGGCGGTCGGACGGATCGGACAAAAGGTGGTCCGCACAGTCCTCTGTGCGGTGGAAGCAGTTCTGACGGCGGCATCCACCCGAGGGCCCCCAGGATGAGGCGTGCGACAAGGGTGGCTTCGGCCGCACAGAGGACTGTGCGGACCACCTTTTAAGAACAGCTGCTCGGGGTGGGCTTGGCGGCGTCTAGCAGGGCTTGGCGGTCGCGGAGGGAATCGAGGCAGGCGTCGACGAGGCCTTCGTCGAGGGCGTGGACGTCCTGGCCGGTGCCGGCATCGCGGAGGAGGAGGACGGTGAGTTCGCCGCCGAGGTGCTCGCGGAATTCTTCGAGGCCGGCGTGGACGAGGCGGCGACCGTTGGCATCGCGCTCATCGAGGGCCGGGTGCCAAAGGGGCATCTTCAGGCCGGTGATCACGTCGATCACGCGCTCCGCCACGGCGTCCCGCAGCAGTCCGCAGCGGGCTGAGTAAAGGGTATCGAGCGCCGCGCCGATCGCGACGGCGTGGGCGTGGCTGAGGGTGAAGCCACTGAGCTGCTCCAGCTTGTGGGCCGACCAGTGGCCGAAGTCGAGGGGGCGGCTGCTGCCGGTTTCAAAGGGATCGCCGCCCTGGGCGATGTGGCGGGCGTGGAGGAGGGCGCTCTTCTCCACGCACTCTTCCAGAGCGGCGGGCACGAGCGCGGCGAGGTTCTCCACCTGGCCCTCGATCCAGCGGAAGAATTCGCCGTCCTTCACCAGCGAGACCTTCACGGCCTCGATCAGGCCGGCGCGGCGGGTTTCCTCGTCCTGGCTGTGCAGGAAGGTGAAGTCGTTGATGACCGCGAAGGGCACCGCGAAGGCACCGATCCAGTTCTTCTTGCCGAAGCCGTTGATGGCGCACTTCACCCCTACCCCGCTGTCGTCCTGCGAGAGCGTGGTGGTGGGGAAGCGGACCAGGCGCACGCCGCGGTGGGCGGTGGCCGCGGCATAGCCCACGGCATCCAGGAAAGCCCCGCCGCCGATGACCAGCAGGTAGGAGTGCCGGTCCACGTGCTCGCGGTCGATGGTCTCCCAGATCCGCCGGACGAGTGCGTCATCGCGCTTCACCGCCTCCCCGCCCGGGAGGATGTGGAGACCGCGCCAGTCGAAGCCGAGATCGGCGAAATAGCCCTCGATAGTGCGGCGCAGGTCCGGCCAGGCTTTCGCGACGCTGTCCTCCAAGGCGACCAGGACCCGGCGGCCACCGCCTTCTATCAGGATTTCGCCTAACAGGGTGTTGTCGGGACCGAAGGCATCGCGGGTGAAACAAACGCGGTGCTTGAAGGTGACGGGAATCTGGAAATCGTGGCGGGACATCGCTTGCGGGTGCGGGGAAACAGTGCCCCTGATACGCCCGCCAGCCAACCATTCTTCACCCAATGAGCGACACCGCCCCCGAGACCCTCTTTGAAAGCCCCTGGCTGGGGCTGTATCGCATCGGCCACTGGGATTTCGCCAAGCGCCCGAACGCCGACTACTGCGTAGGAATACTAGCCGTGACCCCGGACGACGAGGTGGTGCTGATCGAGCAATACCGGATTCCGGTGCAGTCCACGGTGATCGAGGTCCCCGCCGGGCTGGTGGGCGACGAGGAGGAATTCCGCGGCGAAGAGCTGTCCGAGACGGCGGCGCGGGAGCTGATCGAGGAGACCGGCTACAAGCCCGGGAAGATCGAGCTGCTGCTGTCCACGCCGACTTCGGCGGGGATGACGTCGGAGCTGACCCATTTGTTCCTGGCAACCGATCTAACGAAGGTGAGTGAGGGCGGCGGGACGGGGCATGAGGATATCAAGGTGCACCTGGTGCCGCGCACGGAGCTAAGGGAGTGGCTGAAGAAGAAGGAGGCCGAGGGGCACCTGATCGACTTCAAGATCCACGCGAGTTTGTGGGCGGCGGGGATGTGAGAAGGTGGTGCGTCACTTGGAAGCCCCTTCCACGGTGAAGATCGCAGGTTTGCATCTGCCTTCGAGGTCCTTCGTCCGCCTGAAGGCGGGACTACGTACCCTTGTTGGCGGGCTCGAAGGACTGTTCCCTAACCGCTACTTCCCTTCCCACTCGCCGAAGGAGCGGAACTTGGCGTAGCGGGCGTCTAGCAGTTCCCGGGTGCTGAGCTTCGAGAGTTCGTCGAGGTTCTTCAGGATGGCCTCGCGCAGGGCGGCGGCGGTGGCGGAGTGGTCGTGGTGGGCACCGCCGACGGGTTCGGGGATGAAGCCGTCGATGAGGCCGAGCTTCAGGAGGTCGGGAGCGGCGAGCTTCATGGCTTCCGCGGCTTCGGGGGCGTGCTTGCGGTGCTTCCAGAGGATCGCGGCGCAGCCTTCCGGACTGATCACGGAGTAGTAGGCATTCTCCAGCATCAGCACGCGGTCAGCGATGCCGATGCCGAGGGCACCGCCGGAGCCGCCTTCGCCCAGGACCACGGCGATCACCGGGACCTTGAGCAGCATCATCTCGCGCAGGTTGAAGGCGATCGCCTCGGCGATGTTCCGCTCTTCCGCGCCGATGCCGGGGTAAGCGCCCGGGGTGTCGATGAGGGTGATGACCGGCAGGCCGAATTTCTCCGCCAGCTTCATCAGGCGCAGGGCCTTGCGGTAGCCCTCCGGGTGGGCGCTGCCGAAGTTCCGCTTGAGATTCTCCTTCGTGTCGCGGCCCTTCTGGTGGCCGATGACCACGACCCGCCGGCCGCCGATGCGGGCGAAGCCGCCGGGCATCGCGTGGTCATCCCCGATTCTCCGGTCCCCGTGCAGTTCGCAGAAGTCGGTGAAAGCGTGGACGAGGTAGTCGAGCATGAAAGGCCGCTGGGTATGACGGGCGATCTGCACGCGTTGCCAAGGAGTCAGGTGGTCGTAAATGTGCTGCCGGGTTTCCGCCAGCTTGCCTTCCATGTTGGCGATCTCGGCCGACATGTCGATATTCTGCGAAGCGGACTTGGAGCGGAGCTTTTCCAGCTCGCGCTCGAGCTCGGCGATGGGCTTTTCGAATTCCAGCAATTGCATGCGCTTGGCTTGGGAAAATGGGGTCTGGGCTTTGGGCCGTGTGGGGCTTGGAGCTTGGGGCGGGGAAAAACTAGGGGGCTGCCGCGCGGATTTCCACTTCATTCCCCGGCCGCAGCAGCAAGGCCAGTTCCTCGGCATCCTCCACCGCGACGTGAAAGCCCGGGCCGGGCGAAAGGTCCTCGATCTCGCCATCCATCGCGTATTCGACCGAGCGGATCTGGAGCGAGGACTTTTCGAGCCGGAAAATCTTCTTGGACTCGGGGTAAGTCTTCATCCCGGGGGTCGAGGGGCGATCTCCGGAGCTGCCTTCCTTCGACACGATCTTGGTCTGCAGGGCGGTCTTGAGCCCGGCTAGGTCCATCGAGACCAGGCGGTATTCCTTCACGAAATTCTTCCCATCCCAGACGGAGAGCGTCTTGCGGGCGGGCTCGATCAGGACCTTGAATTCGAGGGGCATGACCACCAGTTCCTCCCCAGGGCGGAGGCCTTGCAGGTCAAGCAGGCCATTCAGGTGCATGATGCAGTCGAGCGTGGTGTGGTGCTTCGCGGCGATGCCGGTGAAGGTATTCCCGGAGCGGACGATGTGGAGCTCCTTGCCCTGCATGTGCGTGGCGGAGAGGACCTCGTCCACATTCATCTCGCCGAGGATCCGGCGGGCCTCGGGGGCCGCCTTCGAGCGCGGGTAGGTGGCGACCACCGTGGCCAGGCGCTCGCGGGCCGCGACCATGTCACCGACCGCGATCAGCTCGCCGGCTTTCTCGAAAATCTTCGCCCCGGGATCGACGTCCGGCAGCGAGGCATCAGCCTCCGGCAGCTTCTCGATCTTCGGTGGATCGACCTGCTGCAGCGGGACGATCTGGGTGAAGACACCGCCGAGCGGCTTCTCCTTGACGTGAAAGACGAGCAAGCCGGTGAAGACGGTAATCCCAAGGACCACCGCTCCCACCACCAGCTTGATCAAAGTCCACAATCGCATCCCCGCGGCAGTTCTATCAGAGCAGGCCGCGCCTATGGAAGTCGAAGCGGTTGATCGGCCAAGATTGGCGGATCATTTCGAAGGCGAACTTGAAAATGGAGACCTCCCAAGCGTCATCGACGCCCTCGATCACGGCCCGCGCCGGATTGCCGAGGCGGCGGGCATCCTCCAGCACCCGGTCGCGCACGGCTTCCATGGTGTCGTGGACGATTTCCTCACGGACGCCACCGCTCTTGAAGCGGAAGCCGTAGCGGAGGAAGGCGAGGTCCTGGCCTTCTTGTTTCCACTTCTCGATCACCGCGTCCATGCGCTCGCGCGCTTTATCCCCGAAGCCTTCGAGCTCGATTTCCTGCATCGATTCCGGGCGCAGGATGCGTGGCCGCATGGCCTCCACCTCGCCGGTGCGGACCCGGATTTCCCCGCTGCGGTCCATCAGCTCGCTGAGCAACTGGAACTCGAAGCGGGTATCGCCAAAGGTATCGATCCGCCGGTCCGGCTCGAGCAGGACCCGCGTCGTCTCCATGGCGTATTGGATATTGTCGGGTGAATGCATCTTTGCAGGTGGCAGCGGACCTCTAAGCTAGAATGGTGCAAAAAAAAGGCAGACTCACCTGGAGTCCGCCCTTTCGTGAAAAAAGCTGCGGCGAGCCGTTCTCAGCCTTGGCTCTTGTCGATGTAGGAGACGACGTCGCCGACGGACTGGAGCTTTTCAGCTTCTTCGTCCGGGACTTCGATTTCGAACTCTTCTTCGAAGGCCATCACCAGCTCGACCGTGTCCAGGGAGTCGGCGCCGAGGTCTTCGATGAACTTGGCTTCCAGGGTAACCTGGTCGGCATTGACACCCAATTGGTCAACGATGATGTCCCTAACGCGGTCTTCGATGCTCTTCTTGTCAGACATTTGAATGTGCTTGGTAGTTGGCGCTGGGGAGGGATTACCGCCCCTGTCGTAGCTTGGCAACCCCGAAAAACAAGGGTTGGAAGGGTATGGTGCGGTGAAAAATCAGGAAGCGGGAAGGGATGGGAATGGACGGAGAGCGGAGCCAACTCGATTCGCCGAGTCCGCTAGGGATTGTCGGTGCCGCCATCCGCCGGACCTTTTGGAGAAAGGTCCCTGCCTGTGGCCGGGGCGGGTTCCTCGTCCGCTGCGACCAGTTCCATCAGTTCGCCTTGGAAATTCGCGCGCAGGCGCTGGATGAGCTTCTCCGCCGGCTCGCCCTGTTCCTTTTTGAAACCGCCGTAGACGAAGCCGTCGATGCGGATCTTGCGCTCGCTGCCGTCCGGCTTTTTGGCCCAGGCGAAGGCGAGGCCCTTGTTGTCCCACTTGCGCAGGTCCAGGCGGATCAGATCGGCGAAGGGCACGCGCCCGCCCTCGGCAGGATATAGCGCCTCGCCGTCGATGGCGATCTTGCGCGGCCAGATCCGAATCAGCACGAAGAGAGTCGTGAAGGTCAGCGCCAGGCAGATCCAGAAGACCACCCATTGCTCGAAGATTTTCTGGGAATCGTAGGGTTCATCCGGGACCTCGGCATCGAGACCCTTCTCCGCGCGGAAATCGTTGAAGAGCTTGGTCTCCTCCGCGGAATTCGCGGCCTTCATCTTCTCGAAGTCCTGGAGCTCCGCCGGCCACGGCATCGACGCCGGGGTCTCCGGCGGCAGGACGCTGCGATCCGCGGGCAGTGGCACGGTTTGCTTGGCGGCGTGATCCCGCCAGGCTTCCGGAGAGGAGCCATCTTCACTTTCCTTGAAGTGCGTGCGAGCCTGCTTGAAGGCCACCGAGAGGAAATAGACGTAGTTCTTCTCCCGGTAGCCGCGGGTGCCGTCCTTGTAGAACATCGCCGCGAAGATGCCGAACATCAGCAGCATCGCTGCGGCGCGGACGAGGAACCAGGGGGTGGGTTTGCAGACCAGGCGTTCGCTCATGGGTAAGGGCAGCAGGCGGGGGGAGGAAAACCGGACATTGGGGCGATGGCAAGCTTTGGGGGGTGGGAGAGGAAGGCGAACATCGAACATCGAAGGTCCAACATTGAACATCGAAGTGGAAAGGCAGGGACCTGCGGGGTGGCGGCGGTGATTCGTGATTTCTGATCTTTGACCTGGCCCCTCCCCCGCTGCACACTTCCCGCGCCCGTGAGTTTTTCCGCCCATTTTGCCAGCGCGCTTGCGCGGCCCTCGCCGCTCTTGCGCCGTTTCGAGCGTCTGATCGCGCCCGCTTCCGACCGTGCGCTCGAGGCGCTGGCCGCGGAGAGCCAGCGCCTGACCCGCCATCATTTCGGGCGGACGATGCGCCTTTTCGCGCCGCTCTACCTTTCGAACGAGTGCGTGAACAACTGCTCGTACTGCGGCTTTTCCCGCGACAACGGGATCTTCCGCGTGACCCTGACGGTCGAGCAGGTGGTCCGCGAGGCGCGCTATCTCCACAATCTTGGCTTCCGGAATGTCCTGCTGGTCGCCGGTGAGCATCCGAAATTCGTCTCCGACGGCTACCTGCAAAGCTGCATCGATGCGCTGAAGGGCTTCTTCCCGACCATCGGGATCGAGGTCGGGCCGATGGAGGATGACCAGTATGCCGAGATCGTCCGCCACGGGGCGGAGGGGCTGGTGGTTTATCAGGAGAGCTACCATCGCGAGACCTACCAGCGCCTGCATACCGCCGGGCCGAAGAAGAACTTCGACTGGCGGCTGGATTGCCCGGAGCGGGCCTATGCCGGGGGCTTCCGGCGGATCGGGATCGGTGCGCTGTTCGGGCTGGCGGAATGGCGTTACGAGGCCCTGGCGCTGGCCGCGCATCTCGAATACCTGTCCAAGCACTGCTGGAAGGCGCAGTTCACCGTGGCCTTTCCCCGGATGCGGCCCTACGCGGGGAACTACCAGTATCAGCCGGACGCGGATCTGTATCTCTCCGACCGGGCGCTGGTGCAGCTGGCCTGCGCCTTCCGGGTTTGCTTCCCGCAGGTCGGCATCGTGCTTTCGACCCGCGAGCCCGCGCCGCTGCGGGATGCGCTGGCACCGCTGGGGATCACCCTGATGTCCGCCGGGGCCCGCACCGAGCCGGGCGGCTACACCGGGGCCGGCAGCGATGACCTGCACCTGACGGTGAAGGGCCGCCGCGTCGAACTTACGGAGACCACCGGCTGCGAGAAGGCGACCGAGCAATTCAAGATCGACGACACGCGCTCGCCTGCGGAGGTGGCGGCGATGCTGGTTTCCAAGCGGCTCGATCCGGTGTGGAAGGACTGGGACGAGGCGATTCTTGCGCATTGATCTATTCTACCATGACCCTTCATCTCAACGGCGAAACCCGTAGGTTCGAGACGGCCATTTCGAGCGTGGCCGATCTGCTCCAGACTCTCGGACTCGGCGGAAAGCCGGTGGTGGTGGAATTGGATCGCGATGCGGTTTTCGCAAAGGACTATGCGGTTACTCCGGTGAACGACGGGGCGAGCGTGGAGATCGTGATGATCGCGGCGGGGGGGTGAGTGAAGCGGTTCCCGGGACGACCTGCCCGAGGCAACCTCATTCGAGGTTGGTGAATTTCGTTAGGCTACCCCGGGTGGGCCCATGGCCAACCCAGGGCTATAGGAGGCAACCTCTTCGAGGTTGTTAAAGTGGGGCTGACGGAAACCTCGAAGTCGGATCTTACTCCGGCAACTGCTCCTTGTCGCCAAGGTGCTTCGGCCTGGTGCCGAGGATGTTTACGTCGAGCCACATTTTCACCCGTGCGCCGACTTCCCGGAGCTTCGTCTTGAGGCCGCCCTGGCCCGCGACGTCCTTGGCGTTCAGGCCGGTGAACTTGATCCCGTTCGCCTCCGCGAGATAGGCGGCGCGTTCGTTGTGGAAGCGCTGGGAGATGAAGATGACTTCGGTCAGGCCGAAGACCTCCTTGGCCCGGACCACCGAATCCAAGGTCCTGAGGCCGGCGAAATCGCAGACGATGCGGTCCTTCGGAACGCCGCGATCGACCAACGCTTTCTTCATCTTTTCCGGCTCGTTGTAGTCCCTGCTCCGGTTGTCGCCGGAAACCAGGATCAGGCGGATCTTGCCGCTCTTCCACAAAGCCTCCGCGGCATCGATGCGATAGCGGAAGTAGAGGTTCTCCTTTCCGCCGGGGAGGATGTCATCGGTGCCGAAAACCAAGGCGGCCCTGCCCGCCGGAACCTGGTCCGCGTTCTCGAACAACTTGCCGCGCCCGGCACTCACCGCGGCGAGATTCGCCCACACGACGAAGGCTATGCCCAGCAAGACCGACGCGGCGACGGCCAGCGCGATCCGCTTCAGCCAACGCTTCCAGCCCATCTTCTTGGTCGCCCCCTCTTCGGTCACACCTTCTGCTCCACAGGTTTCCACTTGGTCCAGGCGACCATCGACTTCACCGCTTCCGCGAAGCGGCTGCCGATCGGTTCCTCCGGCGCGATCACCCGCAGCAGGCCGGGATCCTCGTTGCCGAATTGCACTTCCTGCCAGCGCCCGACCAGTTCGCCATCGACCTGCACCGGCACGATGCGGTCGGCGATGACCCGGCAGGATTTCGCCTGCAAATAGGCGACGGTGGTGCCTGCGGCTTCCACGCCGCCGAAGGCGATGCCGCGCAACGAATCGAGCACCAGCTTGTAGCCGGCTTCCTTGAAGACCAGCACGTCGAGCATGCTGTCGCGGTTGTCGGCCTTATGGAAGAGCTTGAACTGGCCGCCGTAGAGGGAGCCGTTCCCGGCGAGGACCGCCACGCCTTCCTCGCGGGTGCCATCGGCGCAGATCACCTCCATCTGCGGCGGGTCTTCCCCGAGCACCTTCACCGCGGCCAGGAGGTAGGCCAGCGGGCCGAGCATCTTCTTGCTCTCCCAGGTGGTTTCCTCGATCACCATCGCATCGAAGCCAACGCCGGCCATCTGCATGAAGGGGATGCCATTGGCCTCGAAGAGATCGATTTCCTTGATCAGCCCGGCGTCGATCACCTCAAGGGCGCGAGGCAGGTTGTCGAAGGGAATGCCGAGTTCGCGGGCGAAGACATTCATGGTTCCGGCGGGCAGCACGCCGAGCGCGGTCTGCGAGCCGGCGAGGCCCTGCACCACCGCGTTCAAGGTGCCATCGCCTCCCACTGCGATCACCACCGGAGCGCCCTGTTTGGCAAAACCGGCGGCCAACTCGCGAGCTTCCGCAGCGCTATTTGTCGCATGCAACGCGAAACGCGTGGCGTGGTCCATGAGGAAGCGCAGGGCCCGCTGCCCTTTCTGACTGCGCGCCTTCGGATTGAAAATCAGAGGATACCGCCCCGGTCCCGTCACGGCCCTACTGGAGACCGGATAGGGTGAAGTTCCAAGTGAGAAGTTCCAAGTGCCAAAGGCGAAAGGAACAGCCCTCGCGAAGTGCACGAGTTTCATTCCGGTGCCTTCCCTTGGCACTGGGTCCTTCTTACTTGGAACTTAAGGCCGCCAGCACTTTCGCCACGGGGAGGCCCATCACGTTGTCGAAGCTGCCCACGATGCCTTCCACGATCATTTCCCCGCTCTCCTGAATGCCGTAGGCTCCGGCCTTGTCGAGAGGATCGGCGGCTTGGAAGTAGGCGTCGATCAGGGCTTCATCGAGCAGCCGGAAGCGCACCTCGGTCAGTTCGTGGAAGCACTTGGCACCTTCGTCCGGCACGACCACGCAGACGCCGGTGCAGACGGTGTGCGAGCGGCCGGAGAGCTTGCGCAGCATCGCCCGCGCGTCGGCCATATCCTTCGGCTTGCCCAAGGGCTCGCCATCGATCCAGACGAGGGTATCGGCACCGATCACCGTGGCCTGCGGGTGCGAGTCCGCGACCGCCAGGGCCTTCAGTTCGGCATTCCGCTCGCAGAGTTCGGCCAAGGGGATCGCGGCATCGTGGATCTCCTCCGCGGGGGATAGGATCACTTCGAACTCCACGCCGGCCTCTGCCAGCAATTCCCGCCGCCGGGGCGAGCCCGATGCCAAAATCAACTTCACCGGCGGGATCTAGCGGCTTTGGGCGATGCTGCAAACTTTTGCCGGTAACCGCAATTGAGTTGCAAGAGTGTCCAGCTCGCGTTAAATTCCGGCCATGCGCGTCCTCGCCGCCCTACTTCTCAATCTGCTGCCCCTCGCCGCTGCCGAACTCAAGGTGGCGAGCCTTCACCCGCTGATCGGGGATCTGGCCCGCCAGGTCGGCGGCGAACGCGTGGAAGTGGTCGATTTGATCGGCAAGAACGGCGATCCCCATCACTTCGAGCCGGCCCCTGCCGACCTGGAAAGGGCCGCAGGCGCGAAGCTTTACCTCGCTTCCGGGATGGGCTTGGAGAGCTACCTCGGCTCGCTGCGCGGGATCGTGGGCGGGAGCGCCACCATCGTCGAAATCGGCAAGGATCTGCCCGCGATCGAGGAAGAGCACGTCCACGACCATGGCGATCACCAGCACCGCAACGACCGCGATCCGCATTGGTGGCACTCGATCGACCTCTTCCGCCGGGCCGCTACCATCACCGCGGAGGCCTTGAGCAAGGCGGATCCCGGCGGCGCGGAGGCCTACGCGAAGAACGCCGCCGCCTACCGCACCAAGCTCGACGAGCTCGACCGCTGGGTGCGCAAGGAGATCTCCCGCATTCCCCGCGACAAGCGCCACCTGGCCACCGCCCACGATGCCTTCGGCTATTTTTGCAAAGATTACGGCTTCGAGGCGATCCCCCTGCAGGGTCTCAACCGGGAGCAAATGCCCGACCCCAAGCAGCTCGCCGCGCTGATCGCGGAACTCAAGGAGCACAAAACCGGGGCGATTTTTCCCGAAAAGGAGTCGAATCCCAAGATCCTCGAAATCCTGACGCGGGACACCGGGATCAAGGCTGGCCAGCCGCTCTACGCCGACGGATCGGGCGTCACCGGCTACGAGCAGATGGTCCGCCACAACGTGGGCGCGATCGTCGCGGGGCTGGCAGCGGCGAAGTAGGCCGGCGGGCAAGATAGCTTGGGATGGGCGGGCTGATGGGGTTCGGGGACGAGCCTTGCCCCGGCGCGGGGACTTCTCCGCATCTCTCCTCAAGCGGTTCCAGACAACGGGATTTCGCGGACGTTCAAAAGTTTCTTATAAAATATTTGCCGAGATTTTTAAAGAATGTTAAAGACTTCCCCGCTGTCGCCCATAAAACATGAAAAACCAACACCCGAGGTTGCCCCACCTCTGCGTTGGCCTGATTGCCCTGATTTCCCTGCTCCCCGAGTCCCTCTCCGCCGCCGCACCGGCGCAGACCACCAACCCGATCGGTCGGGTAGCTAGGATTTTCAATCGCAAGCTGGTCGAGGTCGAAGACCGTATCCATTGGCTCGAAAGCCGGCGGGATGCGCTCGCCATGTTTGCGGAGAAGCCGCTGAAGGAGAGCATCGGCTGGCGTTGCGGCCAGACCGACGAGACGGCGGGAGATCCTTGGATCGCCCTTGATCTCGGCCGGGAAGTGCCGCTCGGGCAGGTGTTCCTGGTTCCCGCGCAGCGTCAGGCGGGTGATTCCAACGACCTTTTCCCTCGGCGTTTCACGATTGAAGCCGCGTCCCAAGCGGATTTCTCCGACGCCCGGACGATCTACAAGACCGGCCAACTGCCCCAGCCCTCGCCGGAAGGCTATCCGGTCCGGATCATCGGCGACAACCAGCCGGCGCGGCACGTCCGCATGGTCCTGCAGGAGGGCCACCGCCGCGGCTCGCCGAATGTCTGTACGCTCTCCGAGATCTTCGTCTTCTCCAATCGCCATCCGGTCTCCTTCGGCGCGACGGTCACCACCAATCAGTCCGTCGATATTCCGGGCATGTGGGCGCCGCAATTCGTGGTCGATGGCCGCACTCCGCTGGGCGTCTGGCAGGGGGGCTTGTGGACCGCTTCACATGGCGATTGCCTGGAAGTGCCAATCGACAACCAGCGGGTCGAGTGGGTGATCGACCTGGGTGAGAGCACCTCCGTGGACCGCATGGTCTTCTTCCCCTACGCCCTGCCGGAGCTCTCGGGCCCCGGTGCGGTGCCGCCGCGGCTGAGCGTGGATGTGGCCGACAATCCGGCTTTCAGCGGGGCCACGCGCATCGTCACGACCGGCGACCGCGACCTGCCGGTCGATCTCACCACGCCGATCGTGATGCCCACATCGCACACCCCGGGCCGCTACCTGCGCGTGGTTTCGGAAAAGGCGTGGCAGCTCGGGATCCGCCAGCTCCAAGCGCTGGGCGAAATCGAAGTCTGGTCCGGCGACAAGAACGTGGCCGCGGGCCGCGAGGTCGTGACCCGCCACGATGGCATCGAACACCCTTCCGAAGAACTTACCGACGGCTCCGGAGGCAGCGTGCAGATCCTGCCGATGCACGTGTGGCTGGGCCAACTCGTCGAGCGCAGCCTGATCGATAGCGAGCTGCAGAATCTCAAGAGTTCGCACACGACCATGGCGTCGGAGAGCGAGCTCAATACGACCTGGGGTGCCGCCGTCGCACTTGGCCTGACCTTCCTGATCCCGGTGGCGATCGTCGAGCGCCGCCGCCTGGTGTCCCGCACCCAGCTCGACAAGCTGCGCAAGCGCATCGCCTCCGACCTGCACGATGACATCGGCAGCAACCTCGGCAGTATTTCACTGATCGCGCGCTCCGCGAAGCGCGACCTGGAGCGGCTCAAGGGCCCGGACGAGGTCGCCCACGACCTTGGCGAAGTGGAGTCCATCGCCCGCGAAAGCTCGCTGGCGATGCGCGATATCGTGTGGCTGTTAGAGCGGCGCCAAGACACGATCGGCGACCTGGTCCAGCGGATGCGGGATTGTGCCGCCCGGCTGCTGCGGGAGATCGAATATTCGCTGGTTTGCCGATCCTCGAAGACCGCGGCGAAGCTGACGCTCGATTCGAAGCGCCACCTCTTCCTGTTCTACAAGGAAGCCCTTCACAACATCGTGAAGCACTCGAAGGCGACGACGGTGACGATCCGCCTCTACGACGAGCGCGACCGGCTGATTCTGGAAGTCTGCGACAACGGCGTGGGCCTGCCGCGCAACGAGAACGACCAGATGGCGGCGGTCAAGAAACTCGCCGACCGCGCGCGGGTGCTGGAAGGCACGCTGCACGTGGAATCCGCCCCGGGTGCCGGGACCAAGCTCAAGCTCTCTGTCAAACGAACCAGCCTGATGGCTACAAAAGCAACAGCCAATGAATAGCACCGCCACCGCTACTGTCCCGCTGCGGATCTGGATCTGCGAAGATCATGCGAACTTCGCCAAACAGATCTCGCGGCTTATCGCCGGAGAAGACGATCTTGTTTGCGAGAAAGCATTCTCGCATCCCGACGATCTCTTCGCCGAACTCAACTACTGCTCCGCCCCGCCGGATCTCCTGATGCTCGACCTCGGCCTGCCGGGCAAGGACGGCCTGCAGGTGCTGCGCGAGGTGAAGGCGAAGGTGCCGACCCAGAAGATCGTCATCCTCACCTCCTTCGATGACCGCGAGCGCGTCTACCGCGCCATCTGCAACGGTGCCTCGGGATACTTGCTCAAGACCGCCGATCCCGACGATATCCTGTCCGGCATCCGCGACGTGATGAAGGGCACCGCCGCGCTGAGCAGCCCGATCGCGAACATGATCCTGGAAGGCTTCTCGAAGCACGGTCCGGTGGAGGAAACCGAACCGCTCACCGGCCGCGAGGAGGAAGTCCTGCGACTGCTGGTGAAGGGCTTCATCAAGAAGGAAATCGGCGACCAGCTCGATATCTCCCAGCACACCGTGGACATGCACCTGCGCAGCGTTTACCGGAAGCTTCACGTCCGCACGCAGACTGAAGCCGTTTCGAAAGCACTGCGCAAGGGCCTGGTCTGAACCGGCCACGGCTCCTGATTCCACTGTCGCGGCGCGCGGCTTCGTGTTAGAGCCTGTCCTCAATGACGGGAAAACACGGGCTGACGCAGCAACACGTGGCGCGCATCCTCGGCGGCGAAAGCCTCGAGACGGTGGCGCGACGCTTGGCCCCGGACCTTGAGAACCTGCCGGCTATTCCCGCCGGCAGTGCCAAGGTATCGCGGGAGCGCGCCGAGGATTTATGGCAGGAAGCGGGTCTGGATCCGGCACTCCGGGCGGTGCTGCTGGATTCGGCTCCGGACGAGCTGTCTCCCTATCAAGGGAACATCGAGAATTTCATCGGCTTGCTCAAGCTACCGCTGGGCCTGGCGGGGCCGCTGCGGATCAATGGCACGGCGGCGAAGGGCGATTACCGGATTCCGCTGGCTACCACCGAGGCGGCACTGGTGGCGAGCTATCACCGCGGTTGCCGATTGCTGACGGCCGCCGGCGGTTGCTCGACGCTGATCTTGTATGAAAGCCTGAGCCGGGCCCCGGCCTTCGTTTTCCGCACCTCGACCGAGGCTTGCCGCTTCACGGTGTGGGCGGTCGAGCAGTTCGAGGTCTTCCAGGAGGTCGTCGGCACCACCACCTCGCACGGCAAGCTGATCGACGTGGGGGTGACCATCGAGGGCAACCACGTCTATCTGAATTTCGAATTCACCACCGGCGATGCCTCCGGGCAGAACATGGTGACGATCGCGGCGCAGGCGATCTGCGATCACATCATCGCGCACACGCCGGTCGCACCGCAGCGCCACTACGTGGAGTCGAATCTCTCAGGCGACAAGAAGGCTAGCACCAAGGCCTTCACCACCACCCGCGGCAAGAAGGTCACCGCGGAGGTCTTTCTTACCGCCGAGATGGTGAAGAAGCACCTGCACACCACCCCGCGGGCGATGGAGCAGGTACCTGGCAGATGTCGGCCATCGGCGGGGTGCTCAGCGGGACCCTGGGCATCCACGGGCATTTCGCGAACGGCCTGACAGCGCTGTATCTTGCCACCGGCCAGGATGCCGCCTGCGTGGCGGAATCGGCGACCGGCGTGACCCGCTTCGAGGTAACGGAAGACGGCGGCCTCTACGCGACGGTGACCCTGCCCGGGATCATGGTTGGCACGGTGGGCGGCGGCACCGGGCTGCCGACACAGAGGGCCTGTCTCGAACTGATGGGCCTCGCCGGGTCCGGCAAGGCGAGGGCGCTGGCGGAAGTGTGCGCGGGCCTGCTGTTAGGCGGAGAACTTTCGATCATCGGGGCGCTGAGTGCCGGGCACTTCGCGCGGGCGCACCGCAAGCTGGCCCGTGACCGGAACAGGGGGAAGGCATGAGCCGTGCTGAAACGCACGAAGCGATGCCAGCCCCCCGGAACCGCGGAAGCTCTGCCCCGCAGAACGGTCCCTCAATGCACGCTGTTTTAAGGTCGGCAGCATCCCGGCATGTTGATCGATCCCGACCTTTCCGTGAGTTCGGTATCGGGCTACCATCCTGCGGGGCGGAGCGGGCCCTCGCGTCATGCCTCGCCTCGGGCGCTTGGAAACCGGACCGGGAGGGCGGCTGCATTCCTTGTCCCGGGATCGGGCTGCCGGGAACCATCCTGCGCTCCGCGGTCCCGGGGGCAGGCATGCGGCGGGCCTTTCCTCTATCATCGGTAAACCCAATGAAGTGGAGTGTGAAAGCGCGGTTTGTTCCTGCCCCTGAAGCTGCTAGGGTCGTAGCCAATCGAGCATGAACCGCTGGTGGATCTATCAAAAAGAGCGCTTCGCAAATCCACTCGATCCTTGATTTACTTAGGTTTTCTCAGGGGTATCCCGGCCCGCACTCTGATTTGGGGACGATAGTGGGGACAAGAACGAGGAGGAAGATTGCGAAAGCTTCGCCCTCCTCTCCCGCGTCCGCGTCACCAGCGGCTCACTAGCGGGCCTCGTGGGCTACGTGACGGACGAGCGCGAGAAGGACGGCGTGCAGCTCTACGGGGTCACGTGCGACGACTCCAGCTACTGGGTGCCAGGGGACTGGCTGGTGGGGGCTTAAACGTCCACCACAGGCGCAGGCAAAGCCAAGACTACCGCTTCCAGGTATGGAAGAGCCTCGGGCGACCGCTCCTTGAAATACTGTGGGGCCCGCTTCGGCAGCCACACTTCGTGAAAGTGCCGGCGGAAATCCTCCAGCACAGCCAGAGGGTAGAGCTTGGCATGCACAACCCGGCCATCGGCGTATCGGTGCGAATAGGTGGGTAGCGTGTCGGTATCGATGCCCTTTTCGTCGCGCAACCATTTGCAGAACATGCGGCCTTGGGAGATGTCAGGGACCATATTGTCCGGCATTACATAGCCCCGTGCCTCCAGCGGAGCAATCAGCCCGAAAATCAGCTCGTTTAGGATCGAGAAATGGGAATGCGGCACCTCGCTCATGTTGGCGATGTAGCGCTGAATATGATAAGGCAGGCTGTTTTGAGCCTTTCCGGTCATCCACTCACGGACCCACTTGGAGACAGCCACAGCGAACTTCGGGGAGCACCACTGCCCAAGGTTGATTGCGGCGTCAGGATGAACCCAGGTGCCCTGCTGAGCGGCGATTCCTCCCTTAGTTACAATGACTAAGCTCGATATCGGAATTCCGATATCGCTCGCCAACTCGCCCAAGAAGTCCTTGGTCGTGCGATTTTCCAAGTAGTGCCCCAATTGCTTCCCAACCGCTTTGCACATCGCGGTGGCGTTCACGTAGCCGTCAACCGCCCTTTGAAGGATCAGCGTATTGTTGACCTCGTGCGGGATGAAGGTGAATTCGAGTTGTTTGGGAGGCATGGCGGGTGAAGGATATCCATAGAGGCCGCTGTGCCCCACCGGCTACCGATCGCCCATTTTAGCGGGAAGTTGTGAGCGGCCTCCCGCCGCAATTAAGGAGGGGTGCCCATCCCGAATTACCGCGGGTAGTCTCGCTTACTGCAAAACTGATCACATGCAGGTCCCACGAAAAGCCGCAGGCGATGCTGGAGAGACAAATAACAGCAGGCAGGGCAGCCTGAACGCTGGAATGCATGCAGTGCAAGGATCGGGGCTGCCGCCCAGCAAGCACCACCCCGTCATGGGAATCCCCATAACGAAAAGCCCGGCCCCCTTGCGAGGGCCGGGCGGGTCATTCACTGCGGAGGCGCGATAGGCTCGCTCCACCACTCGCCATACCACTCGTGCTGCGGGTCGCTGTCGCACTGGTAGTCCGTCTCCTCCACCGGGCCGGCAACGTAGAGTTCGCCGTTGGTCGGATCCGTTCGGACTTGAAGAGCGCGCCAGACGTCGCCCTCGTCCTGTCGCCACCACCACCAGCCGGTGCCCGCGGGTCTCTCGGTCACTTTCATGGGAGGAAGGCCCCGCCCCTTTCGAGGCGGGTCCGTGGTGGTCACAGGCGGTTCGGGCTGATGCCCGTCGGATTCCGGCGGAACCGCGAAAGCGGTGCGGGTGCCGGCGCTTCGAAGCGGTGACGGATCACCTTATCCACTTCGGCAGTGGTGGTGTCGGCCACCTCCCACCGAGTCACGGCATCCTCTGCCGTCCTCAGCATCTTGGCGTCGATCGCGTCCCGCTTGTTGAAGGGGAGTCCGCCAATGCGCTGCGCAAGCGAGTGGTCGGCTGTTCCATCGCTCAAGATGTCGAGCCGGATCAGCGCCACGAGGTAGGCACTCAGGCTGTCGTATCCGTGGGCCTGCGCTTGGGCCTTGGCTGCCCCGTGGAGGTCCTCGGTGAACGTGATGCTGGTCTTCATGCCGACCTCCTCTCCATCGCCTCAGCGGCGGCGCTGAGAACGGCTGCGATTTGCTCCTCGGTCAGGCCGGGCAGGGATGGGGTGCTCATGGCTTCACGCCCCCCTTTCCATGCTCGGCAGCAAGCACCCGCTCGAACTTGAAGAATGCCGCGGGGGCGGGCTTGAAGTCCGCGTGGTGTTTGCGGATGGAGTCAGACTTACACTGTGCCAACGCGCAGAGACTTCCGATGCTATGAATTCTCGCATCCACCACCGCGGGGCATCCGCTTGCGGCGATGCCTAGGTGAACGAGAACCCCTAGCCACTCCTCAAGGGATCGGCGGTAAATGTCCGCCGCCACGATGTAGTCAGAGCCCCCGCCATCGTCAGACACTTCTATCTGCCCAGAGGACGAGCCGTCCTCCAAAGCCTTCCGGAGCAGCCCGCCGGTTGAACCTCCGATTGCTGAAGCGCATGCCTCGCTTGATATGGCCATTGAGCCAAGTTCAGCGAGGAGCGCCGCCATTACCGGCTCGCTCACAAAATTCCGGCGCGCCATCTCGGAAACTTTCTTGGCAGTCTCCGCGGTTACAAGCGCCGTGAATGTTGGCGCTTCCTTCAGGTGGCCCACAGTCGGGGCCGATGTTGTTTTCATTTCTTGGGAACAAAAATGGCGTGCCCCGGAGCGGTGCGAACACACCATCCCTGCGGGTAGTAGCCGCAGGTATCCAGGACACGCCAAATTCTCAATCGATGTTCTCCGCGGGCCCCAAGCACTACCAAGGGGTCATCGATGCGGGCCGTAGTGTTCGCTACGGCAGCGATGGGCATAGCCGATCACCTGCCAAGCTGGCGAGTGGAAAGCCACGGTTCGCTTGTAATCGCTTTCCCGCCCTGCTACCCCGGCAGGGTGAAAACGCTGCTCCTCCTAGCCCTGGGCCTTCTGTTCCTTTCGGGATGCAACCGCAGGAAAGACACCGCAGCTACCACTCAGCCGCCCGCGTTGGGTCTTATTGCAGATGCGGAGCTTGCTGAATCCGGTGTCACCTCAGCCGCCAGTATCCACACGCTAGGTCTTTCACAGGAGAAGCTGACTAATTCACTTGGGAACAAAGCTCAGAGAGAGAAAGCCAAGCTGGAGGTCGATGCTGACGCTTTGGAATTGAAGGAAACGCAAGCGAAGGACAAAGCCGCTACCGCTGCTCTGCGGGCCTACACGGGCACGGCCTACGAGAAAGCGGAGATAGCCACCTACTTTGAGCGTCGCAAGCTGAGGTCGCAAATTGCGGCGAAGGAGAAATCACAGCGTGAAGCTACGGAAGCAGACGATTCTGTAAGCACCAAGAAGCTCTTCGGCGAGATCGAGGCACTAAGAAAAAAGCTCGAGACTTTGAATGAGGAATGGATAGCCACATTCTACGGCGGGGATTGGAAGACCAAGGTAGGCGGCTAGCTGCCCGGCACCCGTCGCGGAGGTAACCCCAGCAGTTCGCGGAAGTCTGGCGGTGGTGGCTGCGCAAGCGCTTCCTGCTGCCTGATCGCCACCAAGACGGCAGCGTTAGTCTCCTCCTCGGCTGGCGGGGTCCATGCGGGCTCTGGCGTGGCCTGTGGCGCAAGCTCGGGCTCGGGAGGCGTGGTGACAGCCGCCGGGGAATCCTCGGGCTCCAAATGTGCAGAGGTCTGCATATTTGAGGGCTCCTCGGTCCGATTCGGATACGTCACCACCGGCACGGACCCAGCCATGCTTCGGGCCAGTTCCCGCATCTCGCCTTCCGTCCGCCGTGGTCCTCCCCGCACTTCCTCAACCAAGGAAATCTCTTCCTCCAGGATGCGGGAGAAAGCCGCGGCATCGGCAGCCATGATGCGGCGGGCGGCGGCAAGCTTCATGTCGTGATCTTCACGCGGAGACGATGGGATCACGCGCGGATCTTTCCATAGATCCGGACGCCGGTTCCGCAGCCAAAGCGAGCATGCCCAAATGTCCGGGGGGTGATGTTTAGCCACTTGTGACAAGATCAATTCCCCGTCCAGGACGGTCGGAATCGTCTCGGTTGAAATGTATCCGACCGCGCGGGAATAGAGGGCGGAGGCAACACGGGCGTCGGCAAGCTGGCGGCCTTCCTTCACGGCGGCGGCGAAGTCGGGGCGCTTGGCAATCCATATGTCGATGCACGCCGGGCTGACCTTGAAGGCGACGGCTAGGTCATCGTTGCAAGCACCCAACCGGCAAAACTGCATCGCCAGTTCGGGGAACTCCGGGCGGAACTTCAGCGGTCGCCCTCGGGTCTTGGTGGGGGGTTCCGCGGTCATACCATCTTGAGGAATGAAGACAGCTCTTCCCACCGACCGAACGACGCGACGTCGCCGCCCTCCGCTGCCTTCTTCTCTTCAGCGCAGCGGCGCTGCATCTCGGTGCGCATGCCAGCGGCGTAGGACTTGGGGTTGCTTGCTGTGCCCTCCACAAGCGGCTTGAGCGCAACTAGGATGCCCTCGATGGCCTCACGCCTTCCGCGCGCCTTGCCGTCCGGCGGGTCCATGAAACCGGCTGCATTCTCCCCGCCTCGCTCCTTCAGTTTCAGAGCGGGGATCTTCACCTGAAGACCCGTGTAGACGGCGGCATACTGGCCGATCTCCCGGCGGATCTGCGCGACCTCTTCCGAGATGTCGCGAGGCGGGACGGGCTGTGCTGCTGGCGGCGGTGCCGTGGTAGCCTTCACGAGTTCCGGCGCTTGGGCGAGCGGCTGCGACGACAAGCGGCGCACACCTTGAATCAATTCGAGTTCTTCCTTCATGATGTTAGAGAGAGAGTGGCGGGCCAGGGTGACATGGAAAACCCCGGCCCGCGTTGTTTCAGCCCACTCAGGCCAAAGCTTCTTCAAGTTCGGTGATGGGTTCGTCCGCTATCTCGGCCAAGGCCGGTTCGGGTTCTCCCGCGGGAATGGGCTCTTCCGCGGGATCGGCGCCGAGGGCATCCCCTCCCCCGCCGCCTGCTGTATCACCATCACCGCGGAGAAAGGAAAGGATCTGCTTCAGGCGATCGATCTCACGCCGCACCCGAGCGGTGTCCTCGTCGAAGGTCTCCAGCATCTCGCCAGAGATCGGCGGCGCGGTGGTGATGCCGTGATGAGTGGTCGTGTGGTTTGCTTTGTGAAAGAGCGGCCAAGCCGTGACTACACCGGGGAGGAATTCCGTGATTCCGGATGCGCTGGCATCACGGCGCTTGCCGGGAGCCTCGTAAGGCGAGAGTGCCCGCACGCTTGGGTCCATCAGCGCATAGGCAAGTTCGAGGGCGACGGCGTTAGCCTCTTCACCAAGCTTCAGGAAGTGGCGAGCAATAGATCCGCACACCCCCTCTTGAGCCTCCCTAATCTTCTTGGAGGCATCGACAGCGGCAGCTTTCTCCATCGGCTCCACGATCTCGGCGGCTTGCAAGTCCTGCGTGGCGGCGACAAGCGCGCGAGCAGCCGTCCGGCACTGCTCCACGGTCGGGGATTCGCGGCTGTCGCGTTCGAGGCCCTTGACCTTGGCTCGCAATTCACCAATGGCCCCGACAGCGGCGAATGCTTCTTTGCCTGCTTCTCCGGCTTCTGTGATGCGAGCCCGGAGGCTGGCGGCGGTTTCTTCGTTTTGCATGGGATGTATTTGTTAGTGGCGAGGTGAATTGTTAGGCGGGCTGCTGTGCTTCGGTGGCGAGCCGGGCATACACCGCGGCCTGCGCCCTGCGCTTGGCGGCTGTGGCGGCGTAGAGCTGCCGGAGGGGCATCATATCGACCTGTGCCCCAAGCGTGACGAGGAGAGCGGCGAGGGTTGTCTCGTGATCCGCGAGGGATTCCAGAAGCTCGGGAACGGTCTCACCTACTTCCCGGCGGGAGCGCCCGGTGCGGAGGACTAGGAGATGGTCGATTAGCGCGCTCATGGCTTCAGTTGGTCAAGCCCCCGCTGTCGTCTCTCATCTCGCGGACACCGGAGGCGCTTTGGCGATAAGTCCCGGCGATCTCGCGGCGCTGATAGGCGATCTCGATCAATCCATCGCCGATCTGATCGACCGTTGAATCAGGATCGACGAGCGAGATGTGTTCGAGGAGGGTTGCCACGATCTCATTGAGGGCCGCGAGATCATCCAGCACCTCCGGCGGCGTGGCGAGGATCACCGGCAGCGGTGTCGCTTTGGGGATGAGCTTGAAGCAATCGGTGTAAGATTTGGTTTCCATGGTAGTGGGATGTTGGTGATTATCGGATCATGCCGTTGGCGGTGGTGCCGGTGCCTGGTCCTTCCTGTGACCGGCTTAGCTGTCGGATCTGTGCCGCGAGATTGTTGTATTTCATCTCTGATGTGCGGGCGGCATCCATGAGCCCGGTGATGCCTTCTTGAATCTTTCGGTCCCTCGCCTCCTGGGAGGATCTAAGCTGAGACATGAGGCTTGCCAGCGTCCCTGCCTGGGTCTCGTCCGGGATCGAGTCGCTTACGATCTGATAGAGTTGTTCCAAGACACGGGTGGCCTCAGCGCTGAGTCGCCCGCCTTGCTCGGCGGCCTTGGTCTCAAGCGTGGTAATCGCTTGATTTGCCATCTCGGTCACATCCCCACCGACCGCATCACCCAGCTTTCCTAGCTCGCCTTCCACCGTGCTTTTCAGCTCGGCTTTCTTCTGCTCGGTGATGGCGGCGATGGTGTCCACCTCATCATTAGCCGCGGCGGCTGCCTCCTGAGCATCGCGGGCGCTCTTCTCAAGCGTCCTCAGCTCTTCCATGGTGGCCGCTCCCGGCTGCCGGGCTTGGTGGGCCAGAGTCTCTGCCTGGGTCCAAGCTGCGTCCGCTTCCTCCGCCTTGCTCCGCACCACGGCCAGCACGTTGTCGAGCGCCATGAAAGCGGCGTTCAACTTCTCTGCGGCCTGCCCCGCTGCAATCGCTCCGGGGTCCGCACCATTGCGCACGGCCCGCTCTGCGGCAGTGTCAGCGGCTGCCTGTGCGGCGGAAGTGGAGGCATCGCCTACCTTGCTCCTGTTCTCAAGGCCGCGGGTCTTGCCCGCCAGTTCCCGGCGCTCTTCCTCAAAGCGGTCCTCTTGTGCCTCCTTGCGTA
Organism: Luteolibacter sp. Populi; assembly: GCF_040801775.1. Classification (GTDB taxonomy): domain Bacteria; phylum Verrucomicrobiota; class Verrucomicrobiia; order Verrucomicrobiales; family Akkermansiaceae; genus Haloferula. The sequence continues at coordinate 6,265,566 of NZ_CP161812.1, read as the reverse complement.
TCTGCGCGGCAAGCTGCTTCCTGATCTCGGCGAAGTCCTTTAGCTGCTGGATGGCGGCAGCTTGGGCGAGCTTGTTAGAGGCAAGCTGCGCGTTCATGTCCTTGTATGCTTGGACAACGTGAACGGCCTCGGCTCCGATTCCCGCGATCAACCCGATAAGCGGATTGCCAGTCGCGACGGCGGCGGCGAGTCCTACCGAGATGCCATCTACTGCGACCTTGGCAGTCGTGATGGCGGGCTTTGCCGCGGCCATTCCTTTGGAAAGCGCGCTGCCTGCGTCGCCTGATTCGGTGGCAACGTCTTCCAGTGCGTCCAGCACGGAGACGAGGTGCCGCGCGAGCTGAAGCGCTACCATGGCCCGCCCTGCATCGCGGATCTCGCGGAGCGCTGCGGCCTGATCCTTTGCAGAGCGAGCGGCTTTGACTTGGGCAAGGTCCAAGTCGGCTTGCTCCTTGGCGAGATCGGCTGCGGACGTTGTGGCGTCCTCTACGGCTGCGGTCTGATCCTCGATTGCAGCGGTGGCCTCTTGGATCGGTGCCGCATTCAACTGCGAGCCGTCCGCCATCGGGTTCGCGTTAACGTTCCGCTGGGCATCGGCTACGCGCTCCAGTGACTTCGCCGTTTCGTCGGCACCCTTGGTGTCGGCCTTGGTCTCAATCTGAATGCGAACTTTGCGGCCGGAGCTAGCCATGGGGAAACTTCACTTGCGATTTGCAAGTGACATTGGCAATTCCGCCAGAGGAAGGCAAGATTAAAGGCTCGATAAATAGGCATTCTTGCAAGTTCTTCTGGCATTTCTGCCACCTTGGGAACGAAGCCGCAAGGGATTGCGGGGCTTCCCACCTACTAGGACGCGCCTAGTAATTCCCGCGCGCTGCAACCGGCGGTGCGGATCTCAGGTTTTCTCAGGTTCCCGCGCGTGCCTGGGCGACGCTTAGCGGCTGGGAACATTGATGGGGGCGCCCCCACTAATGTTTGCTGGTAGGGGTGCCCCTACCGGCAATTAAAGACCGCCGCCGTCCTTCAACTAGGGGAGGCACCCCCCTTAGTTTCCGATGGGCGCTTCATCTTCCTCGGGCTCCTCCTTCTCAGGGCGAAGCATCTCAAGGGCCCCGCCGATACCAACATTTACCAACAGGCCCGGCGTTATTGGGCTCCCGTGCGCATGTGCACGACGCCTCAACCTTGCCTCGGTCCTACTACTTCCGCAGTAGTAGGTTTAAGCTCACTTTGAGCTTTAAGCAATTCTAGGCTCCCGCGTGCGCTCGTGCGTAGTGCTGACGAAACTCCCTCCCCCCTCGCGCGTATTGGTCAACCACCCTGCTTTCTGTGTCCCCGCACGGGCGCGCCTGATCCTCTGACGAAACCCCGCCGAAAGGCGGCATTAATTGAGTGCCCGCGCGCACACGATATCGGCACGGAAACTACCCCCTCACCTCTTCCTTGGGTTGCCTCCACCCGGAATTCACGCTCATCCCCCTGCGCTCGAAAAAGCGGTCGCATGCAGCTCCGACCGTGAACGCGAGCCGGTAGCTTGGATCTCTCGGTGCATCGGTAGTGCCGGACGCTCTTTGATGAACCGCTTTTCCGCGGGTTGCCTTTGGTTCGCTCATACCTTCGGGGCTTTGGGTCTGACGGCTTTCGCTCTGCCGAGTGCAACCTCGGTCGCGTCGGTAATCGCCTCCATGGAGCAGGGGACGAAATGCAGGGCGATCCGGTCTCCTGGGTCGGGATGGCTAGCCCGGCCTGCGACCATGAACACAGTTCCTGCTTCGAGCAGTGCCTTGCTGGCTTCGCTGCTGAGCAGGATTCGGACGTGTCCCGGAACATTGGAAGCGCCAGGGTGAGTGGTAGGGGCGGAAACCGTGCCGAGCGCAGCGAGGGGCGCGTGTTTCAACACGCCCCGCTCACCCCCTTGAGGATGTGGTTCTAAAACCATTTCAACCATTTCATTTCCCTTAGGTGAGATGGTATGGTTTTTCCTGTTAGATTGGCTGGATTCTACCATTTCCGATAAAACGGTTTGAAATGGTTTGTTACGGTTTTGCGGAGTCGTCCCCGCAGTCGGGGAGCCGGTAAACAAGCCGTTGGGAATGGTTAGGGTCCGTCGCGGACATCACCCGTCCATTGCCTTCCAGCTTTTGGAGGGCTCGCCACAGTTTCTGGTCGTCGATCTTGGTCGCCTGCACGAGTGCCCGTCGCCCGACCGGCTTGTCTGCGTCGGCCAGGGCTTCGAGAATCGCGGATGCCGTGGAGTCGGTCTCCCCCCGGCCAACTTCCCCGACGCATTCAACGGAAGCCGTGCCGACGTGCCACGAGAAAGAGACCAGCGGCAGCTCGGGCATGCGGGGCCAATCCCTCAACACCGGCTCAAGGATAGCGTAGGTTCCCGCCGGGTCCGGGCCCTTGTCGGTAGCACGGAGAACCAGCAGACAATCCCAAAAGCCACCCTTCGAGCTCGCCCCGCGGGCGGCATCCACGGCGCTTCGCTCATTGCCCCCACCCTTGGCGGTGTGATCCACGCAAAAGAGGCTGGCGGGCACCCTGCGGGTAAAGTCCTGAAGGGGGGTTAGATCGCGCGGCGTGGTGTCGTTGCTGTTTTCCTCGGCAAGCCATCCGGTCCGGTAAAGGCTATCGACCACCACCAAGCCGAAACCTTGGCTTTCGCACAGTGCCGCGATCTCATCCACGGATGGCACGCGCCGCTCGCCGCGCAATATCTGATAGAAAAACCCGTCCGGCTTACCCTCGGGGCATAGCATGGACATCCGCTTTCGGAAGGTCCCGGCCTTCAGCTCGTAGTCGAGGTAAAGAACTTTCCGCTGGTGCGTCACGTGGCCAAGGAAGTCATCTCCCTTCGCTACCGCCAGCGCCAGCGCCAGCGAGAACCACGTTTTTGCGGTCTTGGCAGCGCCGACAACGCTTCCTACTTCGCGCTCGCGCAGTAGTCCCTCAATGATCGGGGGATCTGAAAGCGAGTCCAGGAGGGCAGCATCGCTGGTCCAGGATTCGGCCCCGCTCTGAATATCCCAGCGGAACGGCTCCCGACCATCGGGCCCGCTGATCTTCTCGGTATCACCGACCGCGGCCAAGAGTGCTTGGGGGCCCCGTGCGGCCATCAGGCCGCGGGCATCTTTTACTGTGGCTGCATCACCCATGGATCGCGGCTCCTTTCCATTTGAAAACCTCCGACGCGTGGCTCTTAAGCGCTCCTGCCGCGTTCGCCGTCGCGTCGCGTCCCGCCGGTCCGTCATCGAAGCACAAGACCACCCGCTTGCCCTTGAATAGCGGTGCCCACTCGGGCGCAAAGCCGGGCGCGGAAGGTATTGCCACGCAAGCCACGTTCTCGGCGTTCTCCAGTCCTGCCGCAATGAGAGCCAAGCAATCGCTCTCGCCCTCGGTGAGATAGACGGTAGAGGTGTGCGGCTTAATCCACTCCGAACGCCAAGGAGACGATGCCTTGCCGGTCAGCCACTGGAAACGGGGCTTTGCCTGCGGATCGGGGTTCCGCCATTTCAAGCCGGTGGCGTAGGAATAGCAGAGGTAGCCGCGAGACCATCCAAGGCCGCTCTGCCCCCATGCTGCCCACCGGAACGCCTCGTGGGGCAGTCCAAGCGCTTCCATGGCGGCAGCAGCCTCTGGATCTCTACTCCAGAAGCGCGTTTCCCACTCCAACCGGGCGCGGTGAATCAAGGTGGCGTCAAAGCTGATCACCTCGGGATCTCTCCGCCTTGGCGTTGCCCGGACGTAGGATTCCCGCGATTCTCCGGCGGGGGCTCGGGTGCCGAGGACTTGCGCGACATGGTCCACGGCCTCTGGGAATGTGAAAGCGCGGCCTAGGTGCATTGCCAGCGCGAACACGTCCCCGCTAAAGCCGCATGGATAGCAGCCGCAGGCGCTGAGCCGCGATCCATACACAGCGAAAGAGGGCTCGTGATCGTCATGGCTAGGACACAGGCCAAGGTATCGGTTCCCGCGCTTCCGCATCTCGGTTCCGGTGCGCTCCAGGTAATCGACCAGCCGCACGCGAAGCGGGTCAAGGTCCGCAACTGTTAGCAGACGTGCTTGCCTCCGCTCGGGATGGCTGCTAGAAGTAACCAGCCCTTGCTTTCCGTGGGGGTGACCTGAAACACCGAGAGATTTAGTCTCTGGCCCGGTTCCGAGATTGCCGTCTCGGGCCGGGCTTTTTCGTTGCTCGGCAATCAATTGGCACCCCCTTCCGCTCCCTTTTCGAAAAACTCCACGAGGCTGTCATAGTGATAGAGCCGGCGGCCCCGGATCGCTCCGCGGCGGCGGTTCGTCCAAGTCTTGATTTTCCCCTCCCTAGCGAAAAGGAGGAGCGTGGTTTTGGAGAGACCAAAAAGGCGGGTGGCCCTCTTCGCGTCAATCCACTCTGGCTTGTCTTGTCCCGCAGTTGCTACGGGTGGCGTAGTAGTTTCGACCATTGCTCACGTGCGGGCTGTTTTCCCACGCATGAGGTATAACACGGCGAATTTCTCTAAAAGGATCGGGCGCGTCTTGTGTTTACGCAGTTGGCGCAGTTGGGAAAGTTGACAGCGGGAAGGTGTCCCGAATGTCCGGAATGTCCCGAATGTCCCGAATGTCCCGAACGAAAAAACCTCAGGAAATACTTGACGTCTTTTAAGACCATTAGGAAACCGTGGATTTTTTAGAAGATAGGGCAATTTAGCCCCTTTGCCCTCAGCGGGCATAAAATTTTACATTCCCGGCAATTTGCCAATCGCAGCGGCAAGGGTGGCGATGTCCAGATGGGTATATCCGGCATGCACGGCGGAGCTGCTGTGCCCGGTGATCTTCTTCCGCAACTCTTCCGCCACCCCAGCATTGGCAAGCTGGCTTGTCAGACTGTGGCGCAAAGAATGAAAAGTCCGGGCTGAGACGGATTTGCGGGTAAGCTTCCCCGCCGCGTCCCGTGTCGTCTCGATAATCTTCCGCCGGTCGATCCCGCCAGCCTCCATGATCGCGGAGAACTGGGAAGACAGCCCGAGCTTGCCCGCGGACCCTCTGAGAGAGAGCAGAGGGAAGACAGCGCCCTCTGCGCCGTCCTCGTGCCGATCTTTTAGCAACGCCATCAGGCGGGGATGCACCGGAACATTCAGCCGCTTCCGCTGCCGGGATGTCTTGGTCGGCATGTAGGAGATAACGCCTTGGTCAAGGTCGACGTCCTGCCACCTGAGCTGCGAGCAATCGCCTAGGCGTGGCCCGAGGTAGAAAGCCATCACGATCAACCCTTGCCACTCTGCCCGCCGCTGGGCTGCCTCTTCGTCGCCCACTCTCGGGAATAGCTTGGCATGCCACTCCGGCTGCCCCGCGGCCTCCACCAGTCGTGAAACCTCCGCCAGGGTGAAAACTTCTCGCTCGGTGCGGTCATCCTCCGGCAGTCGCTCCACGGATGCCACCGGGGACGAAAGAAGTAGATCCTCGTCGACGGCGGAGCGGAACATTGCCCCAATGTCGGACAGATAACAATTCACCGTCGAGCCGCTTCGCTTCAATCCGCCGTAGCCCTTTCGGATGGCATCCCGGAATTTCCGCACATCGGCTTTCGTCACAGCTTCCAGCCTGCCTTCCGCTTTCGGGCCGAGGTAGGCTAGGAAAACCTTCACGCTAGTTCTATGGCGCTTCGCTGTGACGACCTTCACGGCACCGGCCTTTCCTGCCGCCCACTCCTCCGCCCAACTTCGCACGGTGAAAAATCGCAGGGTGTCGCCGGTGCTGGCCTTGGACAGCTTGGCGATGATCTGCCGCGCTCTTGCCTCGGACAGTTCGCCGCGTGCTGCTGCCTGTGCTGCCTCGGTCAGTGCTCCGTAAGCCTGTGCCGCCATGTCGGTTCCCCCAAGGGCCTTGCCCTTCTCTAGCTCCTCGATCCGCAGGGCCTCCTTCAGCGCCTTCCCCCGGTCGCGTTGCTTGGTCGATTTCTTCAGCCGCCGGGTTGAGCCATCGGGGAGGGTGACGTCAAAGGCGCAGAAATGGAACGGGCTGCCGGGGCGCTTGAATAGGGAAGCCATGTCGTTAGAATGGGGACGCGAATGGGAACGAACGCTAAGAAACCTTGGAACGTCCGGTTCCCATTTCAATCCAATTTCCGTAAATGACTAACTTTCAACGGGCATGGATCTATCAAAAAGAGCGCTTTCCGCTCCTCGCCCACGGGCCGCTGATCGCGGCCTTCAGCGCTTGTGCGGTATCTTTTTCCTCGCTGGTCCGCCATGCTCCGGTCCCGGGCTGGGCGATGTATGTGACCGCCTTCGTGGTGTGCCTGCTGATGTTCCTGCAGCTCCGGATCGCGGATGAGTTCAAGGATGCGGAGGACGATGCCCGCTGGCGGCCTTACCGCCCCGTCCCGCGCGGACTGGTGACGCTTTGCGAGTTGCGGTTGGTCTTCGTTTTCGCCGCGGCGGTGCAGATCGGCCTGGTGCTGTGGCTTGACCCGCGACTGCTGTGGGTGCTGGGCATCGCTTGGACCTACCTGACGCTGATGAGCATGGAGTTCTTCTGCCGCGAGTGGCTGAAGGCGCGGCCTGTGGTCTATCTGGTCAGCCACATGGGCATCATGCCGTTGGTCGATTTTTTCGGTACCGCCTGCGAATGGCTGCCACGGGCCGGGAAGGCTCCGGGCGGCCTCGGCTGGTTCCTCGCCGCGAGCTTCTTCAATGGCGTGGTGATCGAGCTCGGTCGCAAGCTGCGCCAGCCGGCCGATGAAGAGGAAGGCGTGGAGACCTACAGCGCGCTGTGGGGCGTGAGGGGAGGTGCGACGATGTGGCTGGCCACCATGATCGCCACACTGGCCTGCGCGATCATGGCGGCGCGCGGGATCGGCTTCACCCTGCCGGTGGCCTGCGGGCTGGGCGCGGTCTTGTTAGTCGCTTTCCGGGCGGTCTTTGGCTATGCTCACCGCGGGATGTCGGGAAAGAAGATCGAGATTGTATCGGCCGTATGGACACTCGCACTCTACCTCCTCCTCGGCCTGGTGCCGCTGTTCCTGAAACACTGAACCATGAGTTTCCTCTTCCCCGGAACCGCCAATCCCCGCCTCGGTGGCAAGGGTGGCGCTCTTTCCAAACTCGGCGAGGCCGGCTTCGAGGTGCCCGCCTGGTTCGCCGTGCCGCCGGAGGCGACGTGGAATGATGGTGAGTTGGAAAGCGCCTTGGGCCGCCTCGGCGCGGGTCCCTTCGCCGTGCGCTCGTCCGCGACGATGGAGGACGGCGCGGGTCACTCTTTCGCGGGGCAATTCGAGACCTTTTTGGAAGTGCCTGCCGCGGAGGTTCCCCTGCGCATCACCGGAGTCCGCGACTCCGCACAGCGCGAGGCCGTGCTGACCTACTGCCGCGAGCGCGGCCTGCCGCTGCCCGAGGCACCGACCGTGCTGGTCCAAAGGATGATCCTACCACGCTGCGCCGGGGTCGCCTTTTCCGCCGATCCGGTTTCGGGCCACCGCTCGGTCGCGGTGGTTTCCGCTGTCGCGGGCACGGGTGAAAAGCTGGTTTCCGGCGAAGTGGACGGCGAGACCTGGCGGCTCGGCTCCGAGCCCTGCGAGCCGCCGGAAGGCCGCCTGCTCAAGGAGGAGGAAGCGCGGGAAGTCGCCGAACTCGCCCGCGATTGCGCCGCCTACTTCGGCCGACCGCAGGACATCGAGTGGGCGATCGATGACAGTGGCAAGCTCTGGCTCCTGCAATCGCGCCCGATCACCACCTTGGCCGCGCTGCCCGATCCCGACGACACCCTGCGGGTCTGGGACAATAGCAACATCGCCGAGAGTTACGGCGGCGTGACCACTCCCCTCACCTTCTCCTTCGCGCGGCGGATCTATGAGTCGGTGTATCGCGAGTTCTGCCGCCTGATGTCGGTGCCGGCGGAGCGGATCACCCGTGCGGACGATGTCTTCCCGCAGATGCTGGGCCTGATCCGCGGCCGCACCTACTACAACCTTGCGAGTTGGTACCGGGTGCTGGCGCTGCTGCCCGGCTTCCAGCTCAACCGCTCCTTCATGGAGCAAATGATGGGCGTGAAGGAGCCGCTGCCGGAACCGCTGGTGCAGAAGATCATCGCGGAGTCGAAGGTCAGCCGCGGCGAGGACATCCGCGCGCTTGTCCACACCTGTCTCGGCCTAGTCCGCCAACTCCGGGGCCTGCGCAAGCAAGTGGCCGGGTTCCAAGCCCGGCTCGATACCGCACTGGCCCCGCCGCCGATCCCGCTCGAGGCGATGAGCGGCGAGGATCTGGTGCTCCACTACCGCGATCTGGAACGCCAGCTTCTCAAGCGCTGGGACGCGCCGCTGGTGAACGATTTTTTCGCGATGATCTACTACGGCGTCCTGCGTAGTTTGTGCGGCAAGTGGGCTGGCGACAAGGACGGCACCTTGCAGAACGAGTTGCTCGCCCACACCGGCGGCATCATCAGCGCGGAGCCGCCGCGCCGGATCATCCGCATGGCCAAGCTCGCCGCCGAGGTCCCGGGCCTGCCCGCGCCGCTGATGGATCCGGCCATTCCGATTCAGGAGAAGCTGGCGGCGGTGAAGCGGCACGGCTCGCTGGGGGCGGATTTCCAACTCTATCTGGATGACTTCGGCGACCGCTGCCTGGAGGAGCTCAAGCTCGAAAGCCCGACGGTGCGGGACGATGCCTCCACGCTGCTTTCGTCCATCGGTGCGCTGGCATCGCGTGGAAATTTACCGGAGGAAACGGCCACGCCGGCGGCGGAGACTCCATCGCTGGGGAATCCGCTGAAGCAGATGATCTTCGGGCACGTGCTGAAGCAGACCCGCGAGAAGGTGCGTTGCCGGGAGAATTTGCGCTTCGAGCGCACGCGGCTTTTCGGGAGGGTGCGCGCCATCGTCAGGGAGCTTGGCAAGCGCCTGCACGCGGATGATCGGCTGGAGGCACCGGAGGATGTGTTTTATCTGGAACTGGGCGAACTTCTCGCCGCTTGGGAAGCCACCGGAACCATCGTGGATTTTGGCGCATTGGCCGGACAGCGTCGCGCAGAGTTCGGGAGCTTCCGTGAGGAGAAAGCGCCGCCGGACCGTTTCGAGACGCATGGTCCGGTGCATCGCTACACGCTCTTCGAGGCGAGCCGGCAGGAAGAGCCAGTTGTCGAGGGCGAGCAGATCAAGGGGATCGGTGCCTGCCCGGGCAAGGTGAAGGGCCGGGTGCGGGTGGTGCTCGATCCCCGCGGCGCGCGCTTGGAGCCGGGGGAGATCCTAGTGGCCCAGCAGACGGATCCGGGCTGGGTGGTGCTGTTTCCTGCGGCTTCCGGCTTGCTGGTGGAACGCGGGAGTTTGCTCTCGCACTCGGCGATCGTTTCGCGGGAGTTGAGGTTGCCTTGCATCGTTTCCTTGTCGCGGATCACGACGATCTTGAAGACGGGGGATCTGGTGGAGATGGATGGGAAGACGGGTGAGGTGAGGATTCTAACAGAGGAGGAGGGATGAACGGAGCTGCCCTAACAACTCGCCCCGCAGGGTATGCATTCCCCCTTTTTGGCGGACGGAGCGTCCTGGAGGCTGTCTCCATTCTACGTCCTTTCCCTTGTGCGAGCTTGCCCGGTCGCTTCGTCCGCCTAAAGGCGGGACTACGTGCCCTTGAAATCGGATCGTTTCACCTTGTGCCATGAGCAAATCCGAGATCCAACATCGCGCCGATTTCTCGAAGGTCCGCTATGCCCAGTGCTGGGAGGACTCGCTCCTGCTGGTCGAAGCCCTCAAACCCGCAGGCCGGAACTGCCTCAGCATCGGCTCCGCGGGTGACAACAGCTTTTCCTTGCTCGCGGCCGGGGCCGCATCGGTCACCGCGGTGGAAATGAATCCCGCGCAAGTCGCCTGCATCGAGCTACGCAAGGCGGCTTACTTGGCGCTCGATCACCCCGCTTTCCTGGAACTCCACGGTTCCCGCCCCTCGTCCCGCCGCGCGGAACTCTACGCCGCCTGTCGCGAACTTCTGCCTCAGGAAGCCCGCGCCTTCTGGGACACGAAACCGGATGACATCGCAGGCGGGATCGGTGGCTGCGGGAAATTCGAGAACTACTTCCGCCTCTTCCGCAGCAAGGTCCTGCCGCTCGCCCATCCGCGGAAGCGGGTGCTCTCCCTGCTCGAACCGCGCACTCCCGAGGAGCGCCGCCGCTTCTATGACGATGTCTGGAACAACCGCCGCTGGCGGGCGATCTTCCACGTGTTCTTCTCCCGCACCCTGATGGGAGCCCTCGGCCGTGACCCGGAATTTTTCAAGTATGTCGAAGGCTCGGTGGCGGAGCGCATTCTCCGACGCACCGAGCATGCCCTCGCCGTGCTCGATCCCGCTGCGAATCCGTATCTCCACTGGATCCTCACCGGGACCCATGGCAATGCCCTGCCCCATGCTCTGGAGGAGGCGAACTTCGAACCGATCCGCAATGCCCTCCAGGAAGACCGCTTCCGGATTTCGGGCAATGCGATCGAGGCCCTCTTAGAGGCGGAGCCGGACAAGCGCTTCGACGCCTACAACCTGAGCGACATCTTCGAGTACATGAGCGGGGCCAATACCGAGGCGCTGCTGCGCAGACTCGTCGCTGCCTCGAATCCCGGTGCGCGCCTGGCCTACTGGAACATGCTCGCGCCGCGCTCCCGCCCGGAATCGATGGCCAGGCTCCTGCAGCCGCGGGCCAGCGAGGCGACCGCTCTCTTCCATGGGGACCGCGCGTTTTTCTACAGCCGCTTCGTGGTGGAGGAGGTGCACGGGTGACCATCGCCGAGTGGCTGAGGGTCGCGGGAGTGCTGGTCGCCCTGCTGCTCGGCCTGCCCTTCTTCCGCTGGCTCTGCCAACGTTTCGGAGCCTCCGCGGAGGTTTCGCGGAAGTCGGTGCATGTGGCGATGGGGGTCGCCTGCGCAGCCTTTCCGTGGATCTTCGACCGCGCGCTGCCGGTGTGGGTGCTCGCGGCACTGGCCACCTTGCCACTGGCCCTGCTGCGCTGGGTGCCGGCCCTGCGCGCGGGCATCGGCTCGACGCTGCATGGCGTGAAGCGCCTTTCCTACGGCGAGATCCTTTTCGCTCCCGCCGTGGCCGCGGTCTTCGATCTCTCGAATGGCGATATCATGCTCCATGCGATTCCGGTAGGTATCCTGACGGTGGCCGATGCTGCCGGTGCGATCGCCGGGACCCGCTGGGGCCGCCGCTTCTATGTCTGCGGCACCTCCCGCAAGAGCGCGGAGGGCTCGACGGCGTTCCTGATCGTCGCCTTCCTCTGCACCTTCCTGCCGCTTTGGCTGGGCGGACGAGTCGATGTTCCGCATGCCATCGCGATCGGCCTGACCCTGGCTATCGTCTCGATGATGGCGGAGGGCATTTCGGATCGCGGCTTCGATAACCTGGTGATCCCGCTCGGTTGCCACCTGCTGCTCGCCCGATTTTTAGCAAGCGACATGGCGGCGATGGAGGCGCGCTTCGTGGCCGCAGTGGTCCTGTTAGGTCTGGTCTCCTGGGGCGCGCGCTGGAGCACGCTCAGCGGCAGCGCTCTGATCGGCGCGGCGCTGCTCGGTTACGGCTGTGCGATTCTCGGTGACTTGCGCTTCCTGTTACCGCTGCTGGCGATCTTCGTCTGCCATCTCGTCACGACCCGCCGCCATCATCTTGGCGGTGCCTTCGACCATCGCCTGGATGCGGTAATCTCGCACGCGATTGGCACCCTTCCATGGTGCCTTGCGGTGGATCGCGGGATTCTCAATGATCGGGTCGCCTTGGCCGGGCTTTCCTTCGCGATGGCGATCCACCTCAGCATCACCACCCTTGCCACCCGCCGTTACCTCGCGCCGGACAGACCCGCCCTTCTGCGCGCGATGGCGAAGGGCTGGGGCATCGCCGGGCTCGCCGGACTGATCTGGCTGTGGCGCGACTATCAGAATCTCGTGCTGCCGGTTACGATCTCCCTGGCGCTGACGCCTCTCGCCGCGCTGCTCGCCCACCGCATCGAATCCCGCCTTTCCCCTACTGTCGTCTGGACTCTCCGCGGCACCTTGGCCCTGCTCTGCTCTATTCCTGCCCTGCTCCTCATACCGCAACCCACCGCATGAAGCTAGTACCCGGCATCCATATTTCAGAAGGTCCCGAAGTAAGCTGGCATCCTCTCGCCGACGGTCTTTCCACCATCCCGTCCTTTGCCGGTGAAGAAGAAAAGCCGGATGCCCGGGTCATCGCCGTTGGCGAGGGAATTGAAAACGGCATGGCCGCGCTTTGGTGGTGCGATGTTCCCGGCTACGGACAGCACAAGGTAGGAGCCATCGGCGGCTTCGACGCTTCGAGCGAGAAGATCACGTTCCAGGTGCTGAAGGGCGCTGAACAGCGCCTGCGCGAAGCCGGGTGTACGATCGCTATCGGCCCGATGAACGGGAACACCTGGCGCAAGCACCGCTTCGTGATCGAGAGCACCGGGCGCGGGCCTTTCCTGTTAGAGCCAAGGAACAATCCGGAGTTCCCGGCTTGGTGGCGGGCCGCCGGCTACGGAGAACTTTCCCGCTACTCCTCTTCGGTGATGCCGCTCGATGGCTCGACCGCTGTCGCTCCGGCGCTCAAGGCGCGCTTGGAACGATCGGGTCTGGTGATCCGCCCGCTGCATGCGGATCGCTACGATGAGGAGTTGCGCGCGATCTACTCGATCAGCCTACGGAGCTTCGCGAGCAACTTCCTCTACACTCCGCTGGAGGAGGAAGGATTTCTCAACGGCTATCGCAAGGTGAAGAACTTGGTCGATCCCGACCTGGTGCGGATCGCCGAGAAGCATGGCAGGCCCTGCGGCTTCGTCTTCGCCATCGCGGACTTGGAAGCGGCGGCCCGTGGGGAGAAGCCCGCGCTGGTCGTGAAGACCCTGGCGGTCGATCCGGAGTCGCGCTGCGCGGGGCTGGGCAGCCTGCTAGTCGATGAAGTCCACCGCCTCGGCCGGGAAAAGGGCTTCACCGAAGCGATCCACGCGCTGCAGCACGAGACCAATACCTCGCTCAAGATCACCGGCCGCCATCACGGCAAGCCGATCCGCCGCTACGCGCTTTTCTCGAAGCTACTATGAACCTCGTGGCACTGCTCCGCGAGCGGGCCGCACTCCACCCGGACCGCGCCGCGCTGATCGACCGCCACCGTGGCGAGGACCGCAGCGTGAGCTTCGCGGAATTGCTGCGCCGGGTGGAAAGCGGGGCCGGTCGCTTGAAAAAACTCGGGCTCGGCCGCGGCAGCACGATCCTGGTCTTCCAGCCGGTCTCGATCGAGCTCTACGAGATCCTGCTCGCGGCCTTCCATGGCGGCTTGCGCGTGATGCTCGCCGATCCCTCTGCGGGCCGGTCCTTCCTTTCGCTGTGTTGCGAGCGCCTGCCGCCGGACGGTTTTTTCGGCCCGTGGAAGGCCCACCTGCTGCGACTCGTCGTGCCGGGCCTGCGGAGGATCCCGCGGGCAATTCGTTCGAGCGGCTGGATCCCCGGCACCGCTGCTTGGCAAGCCGCGGGTGAATCTTCGCCGCTTGAAGAACTGCCCGATGAAGAACCGGCCCTGATCACCTTCACCAGCGGCAGCACCGGCGTGCCGAAGGCGGCGGTTAGAACGCACGGCTTCCTGCTTGCCCAGCACCGAGCCTTGGAAAAAGCGCTGGATTTCGCGGACGGCGAGACCGATCTGGTCACCCTGCCGGTCTTCGTTCTCGCCAACCTCGCCTCCGGGCTGACCAGCGTGCTGGCCGATACCGATCTGCGCGCACCAGGCAAAGCCGATGCCGCGGCGATCCGCGCCCAGTGCGAGCGCCATGGGGTGACCCGCTGCGCCGCCTCGCCCGCCTTCTTCGAGGCGTTGCTCGCGGGACCCGGGCCGCTGCCGCGGATGAGCAAGGTTTACACTGGCGGCGCGCCGGTTTTCCCCGACTTGTTAGAGCGCTTGCAATGGGCGCTGCCTGAGTCGGAAGTCACCGCGGTCTTCGGTTCGACGGAGGCGGAGCCGATGAGCCATCTGGGCGCGCACGAATACGATGCCAGCCTCGTGGCCAAGACCGGCGCGGGCTGCGGGCTCTGCGCAGGCATCCCGGTGCCGGAGCTTGAACTGCGGGTGATCAAGGACCACTGGGGCCAGCCGCTGGCGAAGCTGACGCCGGAAGAATTCGACCACGTCGCCATGCCAGCCGGCGAGCCGGGGGAAGTCGTGGTCACCGGCGATCATGTCCTCTCCGGGTACTTCGGCGGGGTAGGCGACGACGAGACTAAGATCCGAGTCGAAGGCAAGGTCTGGCACCGCACCGGCGATGCCGCTTGGCTTGATGAGGCAGGCCGCCTGTGGCTGCTGGGCCGCTGTGCGGCGAAATTGCCCGCTACCCCTCCATCCCCCGGCCTTCCTGAGGGCGCGCTGGACTATCCCTTTGCCATCGAGTCGGCATTGCGGGTCCGCCATCCCGGTGTCCGCACCGCGGCGCTTGGTTGGAAGGGCAAGCGCATCCTTGCCACCGCCGCCGCCGGACTCGAGGACGACGCCGCGGAGTTTGGTATTGATGAGGTGATCCGCGTGGAAGCCCTGCCCCTCGACCGGCGGCACAATGCCAAGATCGATTATCCGGCGCTGCTGGAGATATTGGAGCGGCGGCAGACGGGCTGACCGTTCGCCGGAACCGTGCCAGCGGCAGCAAGGTCGCTGCTGCTTATGGCGCTTCGGGATTGGACGGCGGCGCGGCGATGTCCATGCTCCGCGCATGCCGACGGTGCACGTGGATTTGGGAGCGCGTTCGTATGACGTGATGGTGGAGAACGGCCTGCTGGCGCGGGCCGGTGAGGCGATCCGCGCCGCGGGACTGAAAGGCCGCGCCGCGATCATCTCCGATGAGACCGTCGCCCGCCACCATGGTGCTGCCCTGAGCGCGGCGCTTGAAGCGGCGGGAATTTCGAGCGATCTCCATCTCGTCCCCAGCGGCGAAGCTTCGAAATCGATGGCCCGGGTCGAGGAACTCTGTTCCTCGCTGGCGGCAGCCGGACACGACCGGCGCTCCTTCGTGGTCGCCCTGGGCGGCGGCGTGGTGGGTGATCTGGCCGGCTTTGTCGCGGCGGTGTTCTATCGCGGCATCCCTTTCGTGCAGGTTCCGACGACGATCGTGGCGCAGGTCGATTCCTCGGTGGGTGGCAAGACCGGCGTGAATCTCGCGGAAGGGAAGAATCTGTTAGGCGCCTTCCACCAACCGGCCTTGGTCCTCGCCGATCCGCAGGTGCTCGCCACCTTGCCCGACCGCGAATACCGCGAGGGCTACGCCGAGGTGATCAAGCACGCCGCGATCCGCGATGCAGGGATGCTCGCCGACATCGCGGCCCTCGACCCTGCCACCCGGGAGGTCCCGGCGGACTTGATCGCGCGGAATATCGCGATCAAGGCGCGCATCGTGGAAGCCGACGAGCATGAGACCAAGGGCATCCGTGCCCTGCTGAATCTCGGCCATACCATCGGTCACGGCATCGAGGCGGCAGTGCCTTATGGCGAGATGTTGCACGGCGAGGCGATCTCGCTCGGCCTGTGCGCCGCGCTCTTCCTCTCCGAAAAACACGCGGGGCTCGCCGCCGCGGAAAGCCGGGAGATTCTCGGGCTCCTCCGCCACTTCCATCTGCCGCTGCAACTCGACCCTGCCATTACCACCGAACGCGTGATGCAGAAGCTAGGCCGCGACAAAAAGTTCGAGGGCGGAAACATCCGCTTCGTGCTCCTGCGCGCTGGCGGCGATGCCTATCTCAGCGAAGCGGTGACGAAGGACGATTTGGTCGAGGCCGTCGAACTGCTGCGCGGCACGGTGGAATAAACGCCCGGCCCCTCCACGACAAAGGGCAGTCCCTTGAAGGACTGCCCCTGCCGGTCTCTGGAAATCAATTCTCCGGGAAAGCTCCCGACTTACATCCCCGGCAGTTCCACGGTGCGGGAATACTGGAAGGACTCCTGGGCGATGATCTTCTCACGCACCTTTTGATCGAGATTCGTGGTCGCGAGGCGGATGATCGCCGAATCCGAGAGAACGGTCACGCCGATCTCCACGCCGGTGAGCCGGCCGGCCTTGAGTTCCTCCGGGCTGACGGAAGGCTTGAGACTGCCGACGCTGGCGTCGGTCTTGATCCCGTCGCCGCGCATGCGGAGTTCCTTGCCGGCACCCTGATCACCCAAGGTCACGCGCACCGGCACGGTGGTCGTGGTGCCGGTGCCACCGCTCTGCTGGGTCACATCGACCTGGAAGGTCAGCGTGAATTGGTAGATGTTCTCGCAGACGAAATTCTGCGGCTTCTTCAGGTCGTTGGTCTTGGTCCCGAAAGCACCGTCCAAGTCCTCTTGGCCGAGCAACTTGTCGAAAGTCTCCTTCGGGTCCACCAGCAGGCGGTAGAGGACGAAGCTGTTCGAGTCGCTGTTGGCATCTTCCTCGCCGCTGATCGGATCCTGATACTCGAGGCTGTAGGCGACGCAGGAAACATCGCCCCCAAGATCCTTGTCGCCGCCGATCTGGCCATCGTAGCGGTCGGTTGCGGCGGTGAAGAAGATCACCTTGGCGGCATTGGTGCTCTGGTTCACGGACGGGCCGGGAAGATCGTCGATGACCTTCGCATACAGCCAATCGAAGTTATTGCCGCGGCGGGAGACGAAGGACTCGAAGTCCTTGGCCATCGTATCGAGCATCGACTTCGCCTGGCGCGAAGCCCGGATCTCGGCGCGCCCACGCTGCCACGCGTCAAGGGCGATGCCGGTGATGGAGACGAGCACGGTGACGATGACCGCGGTGATCGCCATGGCGACCATCAGCTCGATCAGGGTGAAGCCACCCGTGCGTTTGGAGAATTGCGGGGTTTTCATGTAAGCTGGACCGTGCCGGGCTTGATTAGCGGCGCACGGCAAGGTTGCGGGTGAAGACGGGCTTTTCCAGATTCTTCGGATCGAACTTCCCGCCCGGCTTCACGTAGGCCGGATCACTGGTCGGGATGATGTAGAATTCCGCGGCGAAGGCGATCACGGCCTCCACATAGGCATCCGACCCGGTGCCGCCGAGCGTATCGCCGGTGTCGTTCGGATCCTGGTTGATGCCTTGGCCCTCGCGCTTGACGAGTTGGCCCTGGTTGAACTCGAGCTGGGTCAGCTTCGAGGTAAAGATCCGGCCTTCGAGCGCCTCGAGATCCTCGAGGAAAAGCGGATCGTCGCGCTTGCGGACCGCGGGCTGGACGATGAAGTCCTTACCCGCCACGCCGCCGCCGGTGGCAAACGGCTCCATCGAACCGTCGGAGCGGATCTGGTCCGGAATTCCGCGATATTGATAGAGGAAGATCGATTCGGAGTCGGTCGAAGCCGCCTCGATCCACTGGTAGGCCTTGTCGAAACCGGTCTTGTAGTCCGCGCTGGTATCCGGGCGGACGGTGACGAGCTCGCGTTCCAGCGCCGCCGCGAGGCGGTCGGCTTCTTGGACGCTGATGGCCTTGCGCAGGCCGGCGGTGGCAGGGCCGAAGACGGCCAGGAACGCGGTCAGCAAGAGGGCCAGCACGCCAATGGCGATGACTGTCTCCATCAACGTGAAGCCGCGGCGCGAACGGATGGGAATGAACTTCATGGGCGGGATCAGAATTTGGTCACTTGTGTGGGAAGTCCGATTTGCTCGGGATCGCGGAAGATCGAAGTGCGGCCATTCCGCCAGACGACGAAGCCGCCGAAGTCGCGCTTGCCATCGGCCGCGGCGATCGGGTCTTGGCCCAGCGGACGGACGCCGGAGCCAACGACGAAACTGGCTCCCGGGGTCGTGCAGATGCCTTCGGAGTTGAATTCGTAGAACAGGTATTTGCCGTCGAAGATGGTCTTGCCGATCGATAGCGTGAACTCTTCCAAGTCACCGCCGGCTCCCTCGTGGTCCTTCTTGCTGAATTCCTTGCTGAAGAAAATCTTCTCCGGGAGGTTCAGCGCGCGGCTGGAGAGTGCCCATTTGTCGGTCGGCACGCCTTGGTCGTCGAGTTCCTGATAGGCCACCACCATACGGCGCAGGTAGGTTCCTTCGTCCTGGGGATCGTTGATATCGACCAGCACCCGGGCCTTGGTCCCCTTCCCCACCGCAATCGCCCGAGCCTCGTCGAAGAGGGCTTCGGAAGTGGCTACGGCGGAGCCGAGGCTATTGCCGCCCGTAATACCGCGGAGACCGACGCCCGCGAGGGTAAGGAGGAGCGAAATGATGAGGATTACCACGAGCAACTCGATCAGACTGAAGCCTGCGAGGTGACGTTTTTGGGACGGATTCATGGTGGGCTTTGGTTTTCTGAACTTATGGTGCGGCGCAAGGCGGGATGCAAGCGGGAATGTGTTTACATCGCGATTACCTGAAAATTGTTTCTTAGGACTCGTAGTGCCCCTTGCGAGGGCCAGACATCCAAGCCCACGCGGACCCTACCATGTCGCGAACGTCCGTATGGCTGGCGGACCAGCCCAAGGTTTGCTTGGCAAAAGCCGGATCGGCAAGGAGTTGCGGCGGATCGCCGGGCCGCCGGGGGCTGTATTTTACAGGCACAGGGCGGCCTGTGACCGCTTCGGCGGCGGTGATGATTTCCTTCACGGAGACGCCGACGCCGGTGCCCAAATTGCAGGCCACGGAGCTGCCTCCGGCGGCTAGGTGCGCGATTGCCGCGGCGTGCGCGGAGGCGAGATCGTCCACATGGATGTAGTCGCGGATGCAGGTTCCGTCCGGTGTCGGGTAGTCGGTCCCGAAGACGTCGAGGTGTTCGATCTCTCCGGCCGCGGCCATCAGCACCCGCGGGATCAGGTGAGTCTCGGGGTCGTGGTCCTCGCCGATTTTACCATCCTTGGAGGAGCCGCTGGCATTGAAATAGCGCAGGGCAACGCTGCGCAGGCCCCAGGCCGTGTCACAATCGCGCAGAATCCACTCGAACATCAGCTTGCTGCGGCCGTAGGGATTGATCGGGTTTTGCGGATTCGCCTCCACGATGGGGATGTTCTCCGGAACCCCGTAAGTCGCACAGGTGGATGAGAATACGAAATTCTTGCAGCCCTTTTCCTGCATTACCTCCAGCAGCGCCAGCGGCGCGGCTGTATTGTTCAGGTAGTATTTCAGCGGATTGGTGACGGATTCGCCGACGTAGGCGTAGGCCGCGAAATGGATCACCGCGGCGAAACCGTGGCGGTCGAAGAGATCCGCGATCAGCGCCTTGTCGCCGATATCGCCCACGACCAGTTCCACGCTGTCATCGACGATCGCCTGGCGATGGCCGAAGACGAGATTGTCCAGCACCACGACCTTGTAGCCCTGCGCGGCGAGAAAGCGGACGGTATGGGAGCCGATGTAGCCGGCTCCGCCGGTAACGAGAACGGGGGTACTCATGGATAAATGAAGAGAAATGGCAGCGTGTGCGGCGAGAAAGGAGTGCCGGGCGGGAGGTGACAAGTGAGAAGTGCCGCCCCGCAAGGAAGGAATGCCGCCGGCGTGCACAAGCGGCTGCTGGACTTCGCGCAAATTGGTTGAATAATCCTCTCTAGCAACCGTCACTACACCATGATCCGGACATCCCGTTGGATTCAAGCTGCAGCCCTCGCGCTGGCCACCCTGAGCGTCACCTCCTGCTTCTACGACCCCTATGCCGGCGGCGGCTACGGCGGAGGCGGGGGCGGCGGAGGCGGCGGCTATTATGAAGGCGGGGGCGGCGGCATCAGCACCAGCTTCGTCTACACCAGCAGCAATCAGTGGCTCTACGACCCGGTGGTCTACTGCTACTACGACCGCTACCGCGGATGCTACTACGACCCCTACCTGAATGGCTACTACCCGGCCGGCTACTGCCCGCGCCCGCTCTACGGTGCCCATCACCCGCACGGCTGGAACGGCCACGGTATGATCGGAGGACCTTCCGGGTACCACAACTACTACCTGCCCAACTACCAGAACCGCGTCCAACAGCTCAAGGCGCGCAACTACCAGTGGGCGAACAAGGTCCGAGAGCAGAACGACCGCTCCGCCGATGCGCTCCGCAACCAGCGCTTGCGGGCGGCGGACAAGTTCAAGGACGCGCAATACTACCAGAAGCAGCGCAACCAGAACATGCAGTCCAACCAGGCGCAGAAGATGGAGAACATGCGCGACAGGCAGCAGCAGTTTAACAACAACGTCCGCGGCCGGGGCCAGCAGCAGCAATTCCAACAGCAGCAACAGCAACAGCAGCCGCGCCAACGCCCGCAAGTGCAGCCGCGCCAGAAGCGCAGCCCGTATGACCAACCGGTGAACACCGCGGGCAACAACGCCTCGCGTCAGGCCCGGATCGCCGGCGCACAGCAGGCGCAAGGGCGCAATCGCGGGCCGCAAGCCCAACCCGCCCCGCAAAGACAGGGTGGCGGCGGAGGCGGCGGCGGTAACAACGCGGCGGCCAAGTGGAAGGAGAAGATGCAGGAGAAGCGCGGGAACTAAGCTTCACCCGGAGTTTCCCCAAAGCCCGTCCGCGAAAGCGGGCGGGCTTTTTCCATTTCAGATCAAGCTTCCGGGCCGTCTGCCGCCTCGCGGCGGGCCCGCTCCTCGAGCAAATCCTCGCGGCTGAGCACCGGCCCGAGGGAGCGGCGGCCGACCAGCCAACCGGCGATCCCACCCCCGAGGTGACAGGCGTGGGCGACGTGGATGATGTCCGATGGTGGGACGAAGAAGGATGCGATGACGAAGCCCGCTTCCGAGATCAGGATGCCGCGACCGAGGTTTTTCGCCGATACCGGGATCGGCCAGGCACGGGCCTCGGGAGAGACGGTGGTGAGCCACAGCAAAATCCCCGCGATCCCGCCGGAGGCCCCGACGAGCAGGCGATCCTGGCTGACGAGAACCTGTGCAAGCCCGCCGAGAAGCGAGGCGGACATGAATACCTTCAACAAGGTAAACGACCCCGAGATTCGTTCCACTCGCGCCCCCAGTAGCAGCAGGCCGAGCGCATTGATCAGGAGATGGACCCAAAGGCCGTGGAGGAAGGTGTAGGTGACTAGCTGCCAAACTTTCCCTGCGCCCAAGCCTTCGAAGCTCAGACCGAAAGACTCGAAGATCCACTCGGAGCCTACCGGGATCTCGTCCCCATGGAAGGGATAGAAGACCAAAGCGTGGATCAGCACCATCAGCCCGACCAAGACGAGCGATAGCTTGGCCGCCCGCAGATCGGCGGCCAGCGTGCGCCATCGTTCGCCGCGTTTGGTCATGGCAGGAGGGTTCCGCAAGAATGCGGAAAGATCCAAGGGGAACGCGTGGAAATAAGGGTCGTCCCTCAGCTTACTTCACGACCCGGGCACGGGGCTCGCGGGTCACGACATCGCCGGTGCCGGGCGAGGTGACGAAAGGTCCGCCTTCCAAGGGAGCGATGCCGGTGAAGGCGACGTCCGGCATCTCGCTGGGCCGCCCGGCGAGCGGGAAGTCCTTGCGCAGCGGGTAGAAGGGATAGCCCTCCCACATCAGGATGCGGCGGAGATCCGGGTGACCGCTGAAGCGGATGCCCATCATGTCGTAGACCTCGCGCTCGTGCCAATCGGCCCCGGCCCAGATGTCGGTGGCGGTTGGAACTTCTTCCTCTTCGGAAACCTTCGCCTTCACGCGCAGGTGCTTGGAGTCATTCTCGGTGACGATCTCGTAGACCATCTCGAAGCGCGGGTCCTCGCCGAAATGGTCGAGGCTGGAAATGTCGATGACCATCGCGTAGCCAAGTTCGTTCTTGGCAGTGGCGAGCAGGTCGTGGAGGACGCCGAGCTTCACCGAGATGGTGTGCTCGCCGCGGAACTCCTTGGTGCCGACGACGTCCGCGCCGAACTTGGCGGACAAGGTTGCGATATCCTGGGCAGCGGACATGGGAAGATCAGGCGAGGTCCTCGATGAATTCCTTCTTCTGATTGCTCAGCGCGGGGTCGCTCTCGATCTTCCGCTGGAGCTTCATCAGCCCTTCGATCAGGGCCTCGGGCCGCGGCGGGCAGCCGGAAATGTAAACGTCCACCGGGATCAGGCGGTCGATTCCCTGGAGCACGGCGTAGGAGCGGTACATGCCGCCGCTCGAAGCGCAGGCACCCATGGCGATACACCATTTCGGCTCCGGCATCTGGTCCCAGATCCGCCTCACCGCGAGCGCCATCTTGTAGGTGACGGTGCCAGCCACGATCATCACGTCCGCCTGGCGGGGTGAGAAGCGCATGACCTCCATGCCGAAGCGGCTGAGGTCGAAGCGGCTACAAGCGGAGGCCATCATTTCAATGGCGCAGCAGGCGAGTCCCATGGGCATCGGCCACATGGAATTCTTCCGCATCCAGTTCATGGCGGCGTCCACGCGGGTGAAGATGATATTGCCTTCGATCTTCGAATCGTAGGCGGCGTGGGTGGTCTGAAGGGAATCGCTGACCATAAGACGGCGGCGGGACGATGCGCCCGGAGCGGGCGGCTCTCAAGCCCGTTTGTGAAAATTTTCACAAGCGGCGGACGGCGCTCCGTGCGCAAGGAGCGCCTTGCCAACGGGACCGGCTGACCCTTAGGGATAGAGCAGATGAAGAAGGACCGAACCAAACGCTATTTGGCCTATGGAGCGGGCATCCTCGTTTTCTGCGCGCTCTTCGCTCTGAACGATGCCCGGCATGTCATGGCGGCCAAAGCGCGGGGCGATGCACAAAAGCAGGCCGCGAGTGGCGAGGAGAACGGTGGCGACTCCCCTTCCAAATCGGGCAAGAGCGCGCCGCGGGCTGCCGCGACGAAGCCTGCGAGCGACAAGGAGCTTGAGAAGTTCAGCCGCTTCTTCCTGCCGCCGATCAAACTGGAGCAAGCGACGATCGGGGAAGCCGTGGCCGCCATTCTGGCCGCCTACCGTGAAACGGCAGCGGCCACGGGCGAGACCGCGCTGGACCTGCGCGTGGACCTGAGGGCTGCCCAAACTGGCAAACCGATCACCTGCACCACGCCGCGGGCACCGGCTGGCAGCGTCCTCCGCTATGTGGCCGCGCTCGCTGGCAACCGTAGCAAAGGCAGCCTGCCGAATTTCCGCCTGGAGGCGCTTTCCAACAAACCGGACCGCAGCGGGAGGATGGAAGTGCCGCCCGGATGGGAGTTCCAGTTGGCGGATTTCCTGGCAACCGGCAGGAAGGCCTCGGAAGCCCGTTTGGGAGAAGACCCGTTTGCCCATCAGTTGCAGGAAACCAGCGCGACGGGCGATCCATCTTCCGCGACTCCGCAGCCGAAGGTGGAACTCCGCGATCTGCTGGTTTCCTTGGGCTTCAACCCTGCGCTGGCATGCGACAGCTCCGGCCTTACCGGCGTGGCCTACGAGAACATGAGCGAGGCCGAACTGGAATGGCTGGGTGCACTTGTGGAAACCAGCACTCGTGGCGGACTCGGTCCGGTCCAGATCAAAACCCATACGAAGGTGCTGATGGTCCCCGATAGCTTGGCTGACCTCCTGAATTCGGGAGACGCCTTCAATGACGGCCAGGTACAGCTTATGATGCGTAAATTCGCTTCGACGCAGGGAGTGGATCTGATGACCTTGCCAGCGATCACCTCTCGGGAAAGCCAGATCGGCACGGTGGAAATCGTCAACGAGGGTCTCACCCCGGAGGGCGAAGAAACTTGGACTGGAGTGAGAATGGCCACCACGGCGGTTCCTTATGGTCTCGGTAGCCAAGTCGAGTTCGCCTTCAAATCCCGTGGTAAGATAGGAGCAGCCGAAACCCAAGTTCGCGAGCAGGTCACGCTGCCGGAGAACGGAAACGGCATGGCCATCGCCCCCATGGAAGGGGGGCAAAAACTCGTGGTGCTTCAAGGGAACACTCTGATTGATGCCACCGGACGCCCGATCGGCCCGCCGCCCTGAAAACCCGCACTTGTCACCGGGAGGGGAAGCGCGGAGTCTTCGCGGCCCATGAATCGAATCGACGCCGCGTTTGCCCGGCTCCGCTCGGAAGGAAAGAAAGCCTTCGTCGCCTATGTCGCGGTCGGAGATCCGTCCTTCGAAGCCTCGCTGGAGGTGGTGAAGGCCTTGGCGGATGCCGGATCGGACGTCATCGAGCTGGGACTCCCCTTCTCTGATCCGCTGGCGGACGGGATCGTGAACCAGATGGCGGCGGACCGTGCACTGAAGGCTGGCATGACCACGCCGCGCTCGCTGGAGCTGATCCGGAGATTCCGGGAAACGCACCAGACGCCGATCGTGCTCTTCACCTACCTGAACCCGATTTTCACCTACGGCTTCGAGAAGTTCCACGCGGACGCCGCAGCGGCGGGGGCGGATGGTATCCTGCTGCTCGACCTCCCTCCGGACGAGGCGAGGGAGAATGCGGACTTGGCGCGCGGCGAGGGCCTGAAGCACATCCGCCTGATCGCACCCACCACACCGGACGAGCGCGTGAAGCTGCTGGCGGAAAGCGGTGACGGCTTCATCTACGCGCTCTCCCGCACCGGGGTGACCGGCGCTCACGGGGTTCCTTCCGAGGGCATCGGCGCGCAAGTCGCCAAGATCAAGGCGCACACGGCGATCCCGGTTTGCGTGGGTTTCGGCATCACCAAGCCCGAGCAGGCGGCGATGGTTGCGAAAACCTGCGACGGGGTGATTGTCGGCTCAGCGATCGTGAAGCAGATCGAACTCCATCCCGAGCGCGCTGCAGAGGCGGTGCGCGACTTCGTCACGCCGCTGATCCAAGCCACCAAGGGCGTCTAATTTTTCCGACCATGCTGCTGCATTTCTACAAGATGAACGGTGCCGGCAACGACTTCGTTGTCATCGATAACCGCGACCTCGCCTCGAGCCTGGACAAGGACCAGATCGAGCATCTCTGCGACCGCCACCGCGGCATCGGGGCGGACGGGCTGCTGGCGGTCGAGCCGGCGGAGAACGGCGCGGATTTCAGGTTCCGCTACTACAATGCCGACGGCGGCGAGGCCGAGATGTGCGGCAATGGCGCGCGCTGCTTCGGTCGCTTCACCGCCGCCTTGCTGGATGGAGAGCCGGACCAGGTCACCTTTGAGACCATCGCCGGAACGCTGGCGGCGGAACTGGTGGACGACGAGGTACGGATCGCGATGTCCGACCCGAAGGATCTCAAGATCGACACCGGGGTAAAGATTCCCGACCTGCACGCGACCCTGCACTTCATCAATACCGGCGTGCCGCACGTGGTGGCTTTCGTGGCCGATCTGCCAGGGACCGAGGTCGTCCGGCATGGCGCGACCATCCGCTACCACCAGGCCTTCGCCCCCGCGGGGACGAATGCGAACTTCGCCACGGTGCTCGCGCCCGGGCACATCGCCATCCGCACCTACGAGCGCGGTGTGGAGGACGAGACCTTGGCCTGCGGCACCGGGATGGTGGCGTGCGCGCTGATGCATCATCTGCTCGACGGAGCCCCCTCCCCCATCAAGGTGGACGTGAAGGGCGGCGATACCCTTGAGATCGGCTTTGAGAAAACCGGGGACGCCAGCTTCGTCAAGGTCACCCTGACCGGCCCGGCGGACTTCGTTTTCGAGGGCGAAATCGAGATCTGAAATCTAAGATCAGAGACCATGATGCCGAAATTCGGCATCGTTGATGCCAAATATTGACATCATCTCGCCAAGAGGTAAGGTGAAGGCATGAGCGCGAGCTACCGTCCCAAAAAACGGACCATCGTCGATCTGCCGGACGAGGACCTGAGCCGCTTGGACGCAGTGGCGGAAGAAGCCTCGGTCTCGCGCGCAACCGTGCTGCGGGAAGCCGTGGCCGAGTATGTGGTGCGGAAGAACAAGGTGCCGGCGGTCGCCAAGCCGCTTGCCGGATTTGGGGCGCTGAAAGGCTACTACGGAGATGCGCAAACTTATCAGGATGAACTGCGCGGGGAGTGGGGATGACCGGCTTCTTCGACACGAACATCCTGATCGACTTCCTGAACGGGATTCCCGAGGCGCAGGTGGCGACGGCCCCCTATGGCCGCCGCTGCATCAGCCGGATCACGTGGATGGAGGTGCTGGCCGGGGTCAAGGACACGCCGGGTGAGGACATCGCGCGGACTTTCCTGGCGCAGTTCGAGGTGGTGGAGATGACGGAGGAAGTCGCGGAGGCGGCGTTGACCTTGCGGCGGCATCATGTGCCGAGACTGAAACTGCCGGACGCGATCATCCTCGCTTCGGCGCGATTGCTGGGCTGCCGTCTGATCACGCGGAATACGCGGGACTTTCCGGAGGATTCGGCGGACGTGCATGTCCCCTACCGTTTGTGACGGGAAAATTCACAATCACCGGGTTACGGGTTGAAGAGCGGCGCGGGATGGTCATTCTCCGCGCGCCATGACATTCCGAGGCACTTACACCGCGCTGATTACACCCTTTCGCGACGACCGTATCGATGCCGCGGCTTTCAAAGCCCTGATCGAGCGTCAGATCGCCGCCGGGATCACCGGAATCGTGCCGGTCGGGACCACCGGCGAATCGCCGACCGTGGATACCGACGAGCACATCGAGGTCATCCGGCTGGCCGTGGAATACGCCGCCGGCCGCTGCCAGGTGGTAGCCGGGACCGGCGCGAACGCGACCAAGGAAGCGATCGAGCTGACCCAAGCCGCCGAGAAGGTCGGGGCAACGGGGACGCTGCAAGTGGTCCCGTATTACAACAAGCCCTCCCAAGAAGGGATCTACCGCCACTTCCGCACCATCGCCGAGAACACCGGCCTGCCGGTGATGCTCTATAGCGTGCCCGGCCGCAGCGGCGTGGAGATCGGCGTGGAAACCACCGCTCGTCTGGCCGAGGACTGCAAGAACATCGTCTCGATCAAGGAGGCTGGCGGCTCCGTGGACCGCGTGAACCAGCTTTTCCAAGCGGTCCCCGCGGATTTCTCAATTCTCTCCGGTGATGATCCGCTGACCCTGCCTTTCATGTCCTGCGGGGCGGTCGGCTTGGTTTCGGTCGCATCCAACCTCGTGCCGGAGGTGCTGGTGAAGCTGGTGCAGACCTGCCTGGACGGGGATTTCGTGGCCGCGCTCACCCAGCAGAAGCAGTGGTATCCTCTCTTCCGCGGCCTGATGACCTTGGATGTTAATCCGGTGCCGATCAAGATGGCAGTGGCCTTGCAGGGTCATTGCACCGAGGAACTGCGCCTGCCATTGGCCCCGCTGACGGATGCGGCGAAGTTGCAATTGCGCCACCTGTTGGAGGAGTTCGGCCTGTTGGCTTGATGCTTTTTGATGATTTCCGGGCTGGAATTTTCATCAAAATATTGAATCTTCCTCCCATGCGCCTGACCATCGATATCGAAGAAAAGGACTTGGAGGAGTTGATGGATCTGACCGGCGAGCGAAAGAAGGGTCCTGCCGTGATCAAGGCGGCCTTGGAATTCGCCAGACGGGAAAAAATCAGGGACTTCACCAAGCGGGTGATCGCCGGGGAATTCGATTACCCTCTGACCAACGACGATTTGGAAGCCGCCGACATGGCCGAACTCGAGGCTCGCGATGGTGTTAATTGATACCAGCGCGTGGATCGATTTTTTCCGCAGTTCCGGCGATCTTGCCGCGAAGCTGGCCGTGGGAAATCTGCGAGACGAGTTCCAGGCGGCGGTATGCGGGCCGGTGGCGATGGAACTTCTTGGTGGGGCTCGTGAGCAGGACCTGGTGGCCCTGAAAGGGGACCTTGCGCTTCTATTCTACTTGAAGGGCGGAGAACAGGTTTGGGAGCAGGCTGCAGTGAATTTCAGGCGGCTGCGCTCGGCCGCCGTCACCGCTCCATGGAACGACATCGTGATCGCCACTATTGCTCTGCGTCACTCTTGCCGGGTTTTCGCTACGGACCGCCATTTCGCCCTGATGGCACCGATTCTCGGCATCAAGCTTTACGAACCGGGCATCAATGGCCAATACCGCCCGGAAAACGAATAACTCCTATGATTCAACTTCTCATCACCGGCAAATCGGGTCGCATGGGCCAGGCGGTCCTCCAAGCCGCGAGCCACGAGCCTGCCGTGATGGTAGCTGCAACGCATGATGCCGGGGAAAACCTCACCGCGGCGATCGCACAGGCGAACACCGTGATCGACTTCACGATGCACAAATTCACCCGCGAGCTGCTGGAAGCGGCACAGGTGAACAAGACCCATCTGGTGATCGGCACGACGGGCCACACCGACGAGGAGCGCGCCGCGATCCGCGAGGCGGCAGCGACCCTGCCGATCGTCTACGCCCCGAACTACTCGATCGGCGTGAACACCTTGTTCTGGCTGACGCGGAAGGCGGCGCAGATCCTGACCCAGGACCGCTTCGACATCGAAGTAACGGAGATGCATCACCGCCATAAGATCGATGCGCCTTCCGGGACTGCCCGGCGCTTGCTGGAGATCCTCAACGAGGAGACCGCCACGAATTACAACGAGGACGTCGCCCACGGCCGCTTCGGCAATGTGGGACCGAGACCCCCGCGGGAAATCGGCATGCACACGCTGCGCGGGGGCGATGTGGTGGGTGACCACACGGTCATGTTCGCCGCCGATGGCGAGCGGGTGGAACTGACCCACAAGGCGAGTTCGCGCCTGACCTTCGCCGCCGGTGCGGTGCGCGCCGCGGTCTGGCTCTACGACAAGCCGGCGGGGCTCTACGACATGCAGGATGTGCTAGGCTTGAAGTAGTTTGCTGGCTTTCAGTCCCTCCCTTCTTGCTGTGAAAACTGAAAACCCGCTCAGGGTTGGGATCGCCCTTGGCTCCAATCTCGGGAACCGCCTGAAACATCTTCAGGACGCCCGGGACATGCTGCGGAAAATGGCGGTGCCGGACTCGCTGAAGCAGGCACCGGTTTATCAGACCGAGCCGGTCGGCTGCCCGCCGGATTCCCCGGATTTCTACAATACGGTGATCGAGATCGGCTACGCAGGATCGCCCCACGACTTGCTGGATGCCACGCAGGCGATCGAGTTCCATCTGGGGCGGACGGCGAAGCCCTCGCGGAATGCACCGCGGGAGATCGATGTGGATATTCTCTATTTCGGCGAGGAGCAGATTGACGGGGAAATCCTCGATCTCCCCCACCCCCGGCTGACCTCGCGGCGCTTCGTGCTGCAGCCGCTGGCGGACATCCGGCCGGATTTGATCCTGCCGGGCGATCAAGTTTCGATTGCGGAACACCTCCGCCACCTTGATTCTAACGAGCCGCCGCTGGTGACTGTCCAAGCGATGTGGTAAGCAAACCAAGCCCGCCGTGACCGGTCCCGAAAAAGCAGCCGCCATCGCCCGCCGGAAAGCCTCAGGCCCGCCGGTGACGATGCTGACGGCCTACGATTACCCGACCGCGCGACTCTTCGACGCGGCGGGGGTGGACATCTTGCTGGTCGGTGACTCGCTGGGGATGGTTGTGCTGGGCTATCCGGACACGACCCACGTGACCATGGACCAGATGCTGCACCACGTGGCGGCGGTGGCCCGGGCCAAGCCGAAGGCGCTGGTGATCGGTGACTTTTCCATCGGCAGCTACCCGGATCCTGCGACCGCGCTGGCGAATGCCCGGCGCTTGATCGGGGCCGGTGCCGAGGCCGTGAAGCTGGAAGGTGGCGTGCGCCAGGCGGACAAGGTCCGGACGATCGTCGGCGCGGGCATTCCGGTCTGCGGCCACCTCGGCATGCTGCCACAGCGGGTGCTGGAGGAAGGCGGCTACCGCAAGAAGGGCAAGACGCCCGAGCAAAGCGCGGCTCTTCTGGAAGGCGCGCAGGCACTGGTAGAGGCAGGGGTCTTCGCCATCGTTCTGGAAAGCGTGGTGCCCGCGACCGCCGAGTGGATCAGCTCGCAGATCGCCGTGCCGACCATCGGAATCGGCAGCGGCGGGCATACCTGCGACGGCGAAGTATCGGTGGCCACCGACCTGATCGGGACTTTTCCTTGGTTCGTGCCGCCTTTCGCGAAGCCGGAGGCCAATCTCGCTCCGCAAATCACCGCCGCTGCCGCTGCTTTCTGCGAGCGGGTTCAGCGGGTTCCCGCGCCGCATCTTGGCTAGCCCCGAAAAGCAGGCCGCCCTCGAAGCCCGGATGACCGCTCTTGGCATCGTGGAGGAGGATTTGCACGAGAGCTTCATCCTGGGTTCCGGCTCCGGGGGGCAGAAGATCAACAAGACGAACTCCTGCGTCTTCCTGAAGCACCTGCCCAGCGGGCTACAGGTGAAGTGCCAGGAAAGCCGCTCGCGGGAGATGAACCGCTACCTTGCGCGCGAGGCGCTCTGCGATTCCTTCGAAGGGATCAAGCGCGACAAGGCGACGGCCCAGAAGCAGGCGGTCGAGAAAGCCCGCCGCACCAATCGCCAGCGCTCGCGCCGCTCCAAACAGCGCTCCGTGGCCGAAAAACGCCAGCAATCTGAGAAAAAGTCGCTGCGGCGTTCGCCCGGACGCGAAGAGTGATTCCCTTTTCCCCAAGCGCTGCTAACCCTGTATCTAGCCATGAAAACCTACCTCGATCTGATGCGCGATGTCCTCCAGAACGGTGAGGAACGTGCCGACCGGACAGGCACCGGCACCTTGTCGGTCTTCGGGCGGCAGGTACGCTACGACCTGCGGGAGGGCTTCCCCTGCCTGACTACCAAGAAATTGCACCTACGCTCGATCATCCACGAGCTGCTTTGGTTCATCAAGGGTGACACGAATATCGCCTACCTGCAGGAGAACGGCGTGAGGATCTGGGACGAGTGGGCTGACCCGAGCGGCGAGCTCGGCCCGGTTTACGGCCGCCAGTGGCGCTCCTTCCCTACCCCGGACGGGCGCGAGGTCGACCAGATCGCGGAGCTGGTCCACGGGCTGCGCGGCGACCCGCATTCGCGCCGGCACCTGGTCGTGGCGTGGAATCCGGGCGAGATCAACCGGATGGCCCTGCCGCCCTGCCATTGCTTGTTCCAGTTTTTCGTGCACGAGCCGGAATCCGACCGCCCGGGCCTGTCCTGCCAGCTTTACCAGCGGTCCGCGGATTTGTTCCTCGGAGTGCCCTTCAATGTAGCTTCGTATGCTTTGCTGACGATGATGCTGGCGCAGGTCTGCGGCTACGAGGCGCGGGACTTCGTCCACACCTTCGGCGACCTCCACCTCTACAAGAATCATCTGGATCAGGCGCAGGAGCAGCTCACGCGCAGCCCGCGGGCACTGCCGAAAATGCGGCTGAACCCGAAGGTGCGGGAACTCGACGACTTTAGCTTCGATGACTTCCAGTTGGAGAACTACGATCCACATCCGCACATCAAGGCGGAGGTCTCGGTGTAATTCATGTTCCGCTTCGAGCACCGCGAGCAGAGGCCGATCAGTAACCGCCGTTTCGCACGGAGGATGCTGCGCAGCGGGGTGATTGCCGGCGGCATGATCCTCGTCGCGCTGGTGATCGGCATGGCGGGCTACAAATGGATCGTGGGCTGCAAGGACTGGTATGACGCCTTCCTCAATGCCTCGATGATCCTGGGCGGCATGGGTCCGGTGGAAACCAACTTCACCAGTCCCGCGGCCAAGGTTTTTTCGGGGTGCTACGCCTTGTTTTCCGGGCTGGTCTTCGTCGCCTTTGCGGGTTTTCTCTTCGCCCCCGTGATGCACAGGATTTTACACCGCTTCCACTACGAGGAGGACAAGGACACATGAGCCGCCTGACCGCTATCGTCGCGATGACCCCGGAGCGGGTGATCGGCAAGGACGGCACCCTGCCCTGGCACCTGCCGGAGGACCTGGCATTCTTCAAGCGCACGACTTCCGGCCACGCGATCGTGATGGGCCGGAAAACCTACGAATCGATCGGACGGCCCCTGCCGAAACGGCGGAATATCGTGTTGACCCGCGACCGTGCGTGGTCGGTGCCGGGAGTGGAGGTGATCCACTCTCCGGATGAACTGGAGGCGCTGGCGGCCCCCGAAGAAGAGATTTTCGTGATCGGTGGGGCTGAAATTTACGCGGCATTCCTCGACCGGTTGGACGAATTGCTGGTCTCGCGCGTTTTCGAGAACTATCCGGGTGACACGCGGCTGCCGGTATTCGAGCATCTTTTCGCCGGGCCGGAGCTTCTCGAATCGCACGCCGGATTCGAAGTGCTCCGCTACCGCAAGACCCATTCCCACTGATCAAAGCCATGGCCCAGACATTTGAAATCGAAGGCTCCTTGAAGCTCCTCCTCGACGTCCAGACTTTCGCCAGCGGCTTCAGCAAGCGGGAGTTTGTCGTGGAAGTCCCGGACGGAAAATTCCCGCAGATGATCAAATTCGAATGCGTGAAGGACAAGATCGCCATGCTCGACAAGGTCAGCATCGGCGACACCGTGAAGGTCTCCTTCGACATCCGCGGCAGCGAATACAAGGAGCGCTTCTACGTGAATCTCAACGCTTGGAAGCTGGTGAAATCCGGCGGCGGTGGCGACGACGAGCCACCGCGGGGAAATTCCTCGCTCGACGAGAGCTTCGATCGCGAGCCGGACATGTCCGACGACGTGCCGTTCTGAGATAGGGCAAATGGCCGGCCAGCGCTTGAGCCTCCGCATAATCCCAGGCTTAGGGGCGTTCATCGAAAATTCACAGACCGGCTCCCTTGAGTCCCATAAGGGCGATTGAGCCGGCCGGCCCTCCCCGCGCGCGCCTCAAAACCATTGAGTGACAGCTTGTAAGCGCAGTAAAAGCTCCTCCCGAAGCCAGGCTGAGCCGACTCCCCTCTGGGTAGAGCGGAGGAGGCGATGGTGACGCTTTCGCGGCAGGAAAATTTCGCCTTTGTTCAGAAGGCGGCGGCCAGATAGGCAGATGGCATCTGCGGCTTACCTTTTCAAGAGAGGAACCGTATCCCGATGATCCATGAAAAATTTATGTCTCCTGCTCCTGGCTGCCGCGGCTTGTCTCTTTCTCCCGTCCAACGGGTTGGGAGTGCCGTTGGGGCAAAATTGGGAGCGGGTTGATTCCCGTTCTGCATCGGCGGCGGCCGACCTTGTGGCCACCGGCGGGCGGTTGATCGCGGTCGGGGAAGGAGGGGCGATTTGGGAAACCCGCGACCGCCAGGCTTGGTCGACGCCCCGCAGCGGGGTCCTCCTGAATCTCAACGCGGTTGCCGCCGGCAATGGAGTCGTGGTGGCCGTGGGTGTCGCGGGTACCGTTCTCCGGTCCGATACCGCGGGAATTTGGACCACGGAGCTTTCCGGAGTCGCGGCCGATCTCACCAGCGTGACCTATGGCAATGGGAGGTTCGTTGCGGTGGGAAAATCCGGCGTGGCGGTCTACTCCCCCGACGGCCGGACATGGCTTGCCTGGCCAACCGGTCAGACGAGTCCCCTGAACCGGGTGGCCTGGAATGGAACGGCTTTCATGGCAGGTGGCAATGCCGGCCTTCTGTTAAAGGCATCACCCGGCGGTGAGTGGTCGGTGGTCACCAATCCGTGGATCGGCTACGATGATATCGGGGCCATTGTGGGCAAGGGGCCAGGGTGGATCATTGGCTCGGCGAGAGTGTATGCGGAAAGCTCATTGCACTCCACCGACGGGACTACTTGGACTATTGGAGGAGGGATGGGTTTCGCCGACATGGTTGCTGGCGCAGGCAAGTTCGTGGGCACCTCACGCCACGGCGCGATACAGTCCTCGGAGGATGGAGTCGTCTGGAGCAGCTACCAGACCTCCCTGACCGGCGACTTCGTGGCCGTCGAGTGGACGGGCAGCGATTTCGTGGCGATGACCGCGAAGCGGCAATTGGCCATGTCGGTAGATGGCAAGCGCTGGAAGGCCAGAGGCTTGATGCAGGACATGTCGGCGGGGTGCTGGGATGGGAGCCAGTACGCCGTGGTAGGAGCCACGGGCAAGATCCTCACTTCTCCCGACGGCCGGAATTGGACCTCGGAGATGAATCCCGACACAAACAACCTCAGGTCCGTGGTTTTCGCAGATGGACGGTTTGTCGCCGTGGGTCAGGAAGGCGTCATCCTGCGTTCCCTGAACGGTCGTGATTGGCAAAAGGTGGCATTGCCGGTGGGATGGGATTTTTATGATGTCCATTGGTCAGACTCTGCCTTTTGGACGGTGGGAGAAGGAGGCGTGGTCCTGACTTCGGCCGATGGCTTGGCTTGGACCGTAATGAATCCCGGCACCCTTGATGCCGTCGTTTGGGACGGCCATCGCTATCTGGCATTCAGCGGCAGGACCGTCATCGAGTCGCAGGATGGCAACGCGTGGCAACCGTTGGCTCAAGTTCCCTGGCCTGGCACCGTCACGCCGCCGGAAAGCCAGATCCACCAAATCATCTGGACCGGCCAGTACTACGTGGCAGGTGGCAAAAACCGCTGGGTCCTCCGCTCGCCTGATGGCGCGCAGTGGACGCGCGGGGAGATCGCTGGCTCTGCCTCGCTTGAGTTTACCTCGATCGCCTATTCGGGAAGCCGCTTCGTCGCCCTGCTGGCGTCGGGAGGTGAAGTCGCAATCTCCGATGACGGCCTGAACTGGACTCGAATGAGTTCTGCGGTGATACCGGGCGGCACGAAGAAGGTGATCTGGGATGGAGCTCGTTTCGTCGTCGTCACCGGAAACACCGTATTTGCCTCCACGGACGGAACAACGTGGACGCAGATCGCGACAATCACGACCGGGGGGCAGGCCTTGAGTCTCCGGTCGATTGCATGGGATGGTACGCGGTATCTCGCGGCAGGCGTCGGCGGGGGTTACGGGTCCTCGGGTGGCGGCATCATTGGGACCTCGACGAACGGCGTCACCTGGACCTTCCTGCCCGTCGAACCGGGCACCTCTTACACTCATGTGTCGGGGGATGCCGGTTCCGCCATGGCGCTGCGGAGCGATGGCATGGCGAAGCGTTGGAATGGCAGCGCATGGGCAGAGGAAAACTCCGGCCTCTCAGGAGAGCCACTTGGCTTGATCAAGAATGGCGCTTCATATGTCGCGTTTTCCAGTGCTGGCATGGTGAGCATTTCTGCGGCGGCCGGAACCTGGCATCCCGGCGACCGCCGGGTGAATCGCGAGACCCTGCGCTCGATCATCTCCGGAAACGGAGTGCTGGTGGCTGGCGGAGAGGGTTCTATCTTGAGATCCACCGATGGGCGCAATTGGACATTGGAATCCTCTGTCGGGTTCTATGGCCCGTTTATTGATCCCGTATGGACGGGTTCACAGTTCCTCCTGTTGGGCGGGAGCCGCATCTATACCTCAAGCGATGGGACTGCTTGGATTCCCTCTGCGGGCTTGGACACTAGCGGCCCGAGCAGCCTTGCCTTATTTGGCGGCAAGACGGTCGTGGCGGGCAACGGCATCTGGATCGAAGACGGGACTGTCTATCGCAGGGTGCACCCAAATCTGGGTACCACCGTCGCGGCACTGATCTCCAATGGCAGCGAACTGCTGGCGATCGGCTACAATGAAACCATGGCCAGTTCGGACGGCGAACACTGGATGACCATCGATCCCGAGCCTTTTTCCGTGGCGAGCCTCACCGATGTGGTTCATACGCCGGCGGGGTTCTTTGCATGCGGCGAATTGAGCCAGATCCAGCATTCGTCGGATGGCAAGACATGGAGCCAGCGCACGGTGAATGGCATGCCGAAACTCAATGCGATGATTTACACCAACATTGGCCTGGTGGGCGTTGGTAAAGGCTTCGCCTTCAGCCCGGACGGAGAAACATGGACCTGCAAGTCGGAGTCGCCCGAGTATCTGGGCGTGGCCTCCGGAAACGGCAGAATCGTTGCGTCCGCATTCAACCATGCGGCGGTTTCGACCGATGGAATCAACTGGCAAGTGGTGACGCACACCCTGAAGGCCAGCAAAGTTGTCTGGAGCGGCACCGAGTTTGTGATGTCGCTCGACGAGCGTGGCATGGCTGTTTCAACCGACGGCCTCACATGGCAAGTCGTTGTGATTCCCAGCAACGTGACCGGATTATGTGCGTCTTCCGATGTATTCATCGCGGGCAACCCGCATGCAGACCTCTACCGTTCGGTGGATGGCCTGCGATGGTCCATGGTGCTCGATTCCACCGTCTCGACAGGCAAGATGCGGGTGGTGAGAACGGGTAACTTGTTCTTTTCCTTCGGCAACTACATCCACAGCTCGACCGAT
This sequence comes from Luteolibacter sp. Populi, assembly GCF_040801775.1. Taxonomy (GTDB): domain Bacteria; phylum Verrucomicrobiota; class Verrucomicrobiia; order Verrucomicrobiales; family Akkermansiaceae; genus Haloferula. The sequence continues at coordinate 6,229,562 of NZ_CP161812.1, read as the reverse complement.
GGGACGACCTGGACCCAGCGGATGCGGAACCACAACGATATCGTTTGGACCGGCGAACGCTACGTGGGGGTGGGCAACTCGGGAGCGACGGGCGTGTCCACGAATGGAACCACGTGGACCAGCGTATCTTCCGGAACTACCAGCGAGCTGAATCGGGTGATCTGGACGGGCTCCAAACTGATCGCGGTGGGTGCCAACGGCATCCTCCTGACTTCCACGGATGGCTTGGCGTGGACGGTCTCGAACATTGGAAGTACAACGACCTTGGTCGACATGGCGATCTACAATGGCAAGTGGGTGGCAATCGCCAGCGATGGCACCTTGGCCTATGAATCGGGTGGTCCCGCAGTGCCGGCGGGATTTCTTGCCAACGCGCTCTTCGTGGATGGGAACAGCTTGCTGGCCGCCGGTCGCGCAGGGCGCATCGCAAGCCTGAGCAACGGAACGTGGAGCGAGGTCGCATCACCGACGTATTGGGATCTCCATACCCTGTGCAGTACTCCTTTGGGTCTGCAGGCGTGCGGATCCTGGAATGTCATCTTGCGCCGCTCGCCGGCCGGGGAGTGGAATCTGATCACCGGGGGGGCGTCAGGCGTTCCAGCAGGCATGCCGAACGAGGGATTCACGGACCTGGGAATGGCGGCAGGACAGTTGTTCGCACTGGGTAGCTCGGGCCTCATCGCCTCATCGACGTCGGGCCGTGTATGGTATCCGGATATGCGTGCGAACAATCGCGTGCTCCGTGGGGCCGTGGATGTGTCCGGCCAGCTATTTGCCGTGGGCGATTCAGGAGTGATTGTCAGGGCGGCGGGAGGAGTGGTCACGCCGCTAACAAGCTCCACGAACCTGGGGCTGCGCGCGGTGGCCCACGGAAACAACAGGCTCGTCGCGGTGGGTGTAAATGGAGTGATCGTTCTTTCGAAAACCGAGCCCTATGATGATCTGCAAGATACCGACCGGGATGGACTGAGTGATTTCCTCGAGTGGGCCATGGGCAGCAATCCGGAGGAGGCCACGCCCCCTCAGGTGGCGCTGTCGCAGGAGGATGATCAAATGGCTTTCACCTATCCACGCTCGGTCGCGGCGGTGGAAGCCAACGCAGTCTTCACGGTCGAGTGGAGTGATGACCTCATCGTCTGGCAGTCGGCCGGTGTCGGGGAGGTATCCGCTATCGTCGTGACTCCCGGTGTCCAGCAAGTCCGTGTTACGGTCCCCGAGGGAACGACTGGCGCGCGATTTGTCCGGCTGGGTGTCGGCGAGCCGCGTTGAAATCGGGGCAGAATCCCAACGCAGAGCGCCTGCGACCTACAGCTCAAGAAGCGGACTTCATTCCCTGCCTTCTCACTCCATCCAGCGCCGCTTGGCTCACCGCCAGCTTGAAGTCCTTCCGGTTGCGGGGGTGAAGTTGCTTCACCGCAAGGGTTGGCTTTCCTTTCGCCGCCCAAGCCAGCCACACCGTGCCGACCGGCTTCTCCGGCGTGCCGCCGTCCGGCCCGGCGATGCCGGTGACGGCGACGGCGATATCCGCACCGCTGACGCGCAGGGCACCTTCCGCCATGGCGCGAACGACGGGTTCGCTCACGGCTCCGTGCTCAGCGAGCAGTTCCTGCGGCACTCCTAGAACGTCACGCTTGGCTTCGTTGGCATAAGTGACGAAGCCGTGGGTGAAGACGGCGCTGCTGCCAGGGACATCGGTGATCCGGTTGGCGATCAGGCCGCCGGTGCAGCTTTCCGCGGTGGCGAGCTTGAGGCCCGAGGCCGCAAGCAGGCGGACCACGGTGGCTTCGAGGCTGGAGCCGTCTTCGGAGAAGATCTGCTTGGCGAAAAGGTCCATCGCGATCCCGCGGCCGGCGGCGATGGCGGCTTCATCACCGATCAAGCGCAAGTCCACCTCGCCGACGCGGGCGCAGTAGCCGACTTCCAGACCGGGAACCTCCGCGAGCTTGGCATCGATCTGCTCTTGAAGGTCGCTTTCCCCCACCCCGGCGATCTTCAATTCCAGCATGCCGGGCGGCTTGGCCAAGCCGGCGAGGGCGATCAGCCGCGGCGCGACCTCCTGGCGGAACATCGGGTAGAGTTCGCGCGGCGGGCCGGGCAACAGGAAGACCGCGCAGTTCGCGACCCCGTTCAGCCGCGGCGGGATGTAGAGACCGGGAGCGGTGCCATTGGCATTCGGCAGGACATCGGCCCCGACCGGCACCTGGGCCTGCTTGCGGTTCGAGTCAGCCATCACCTTGTTGCGGGCCGCGAAGAAGGCTTCGAGTGAACGGATCGCGGCTTCGTCCTCAATCAGCTCGATCCCGAGCACCTCCGCGGTGCATTCGCGGGTCAAATCATCGCTGGTAGGGCCAAGGCCGCCGGTAACGATCAGGACATCGGCACGAGCGACGCTTTCGCGAATCGCTTGGGTGATGGCATCGCCATCCGGCACGGTGGTGAGGCGCTGGATGCGGAAGCCGAGCTTGAAGAGTTCCTCACCGAACCACTTGCCGTGAGTATTGAGGGTGGTGCCGAGGAGCAGTTCGGTACCGGTGGTCAGGATCTCGATGCGCACACGGGAGACAGAAGACCGGAAGACGCAAGACGCAAGACGCAAGACGCAAGACCGGAAGCCGGCTCAGCTCTTCCAATCGATCTCCTTCGCGTCCGCCCAGAGGTCTTCGAGGCCGTAGTAATCGCGCAGTTCCACGTGCATCACGTGAACCATGACGTCGATGTAATCGAGAACGACCCACTTCGTGTCCGCGTTGCCCTCGGCATTCACCGGCTTGGCACCGTGCTTCTCATCCACATCGCCGCGGATGCCACCGAGGACGGCGCGCAAGTGAGGCATCGAGGAACCGGAGCAGACGACCATGAAATCGGTCAAATTCGAGAGCCCGCGGAGGTCCCATACGCGGATCTTGTCCGCTTGGATGTCATCCGCCGCATTTGCACAGGCTTTCGCCAATTCCAATCCTTGAATCGCCATATTTGTTCCGTCCGGGGGGCGGACCCTAGCGCGCCCGCGGCGCTTGGCCAATCCATTTTGGGAAATGCCGAATGAAGAATTCAAGAATGACGAACGAAGTGTGCCCGGAGGCAGGAAATACGCCCCCATCTGCAAGCCCTTCTGAATCCGGGAATTCGAAATTCGTCATTCGTGCGAAGCGCGCTCTTCCCCTGCCCCGCCGCCTTTTCTATATCCCGAACATGAGAAAAATCCTCTTCTCGCTCCTGCTTGCGCTGCCGTTGGCGGCGGCGGACCTCGAATTCAAGGAATCTTTCGCCGATCCCGCGACCCGCGAGGCGGCGCTGTCCCGGCTGGTTCCCCAGTCCCGGGACTGGTTCTTTTACCAAGCGCTCGGCCACCAGCTCGCCGGCCGGGGCGATGACTACCGGCGCAGCATGGCGGAATGGAAGGCGGCGGGCGAGCGCCAGATCGGGCCGGTGCCGCTGGATGGCTACGAAATCCTGGAAAACCGCGAAATTCTCCTACGCTTCGACGCCGATCCGAAAAAAGCCGCGGACGAGTTAATCCGGCGCGCCGACATGAGCTTCGACGACGCAAAGCCGGACGCGCGTGCCGACGAAAAGCTGCCCGACCGTCTGGACCCGGCGCTGATCGCAGTCGAGGCCTTCGAAAAGCTGGCCGCCGAGCATAACAGCAGCGGGGCCTACCGATCCTATTCGGAGGCCCGCTTGATCGCCGAGCTGGCGAATCTCGAAGGCTTCGACGCGGCGAAGCTGCGCTATTTCCGCGAAACCCTGAAGCGCGCCGACCACCCGGCAATCGTAGCCTTGCTGGTGAAAAACCTAAAGCTCCCGCAGCCCCCGGCATTCGGCTCGGCGGAGATCGAGCGGCAGCTCACCCGTCCGCAACTCGACGAACTTCTCGCGGCCCTGCCCGCCTTGGGCGCGAATGAAACATTCGTCCGACGCTACCTAACCACCCTGCTGCCCGGTGCCGAGACGGACTTCGAGCTCGATCTCCCCGCGCACGCCGCCCACCTCTCCGCCTGCCGGGACTTCATGCAGGCGCGCCCCACCGCCTTGAATTCGCTGAAGGCCCACGTGCTTTATCATCATCTGCGCCTGCAACGCGAGCTCGGCCAGTATCCACAAGAGGACCTCCTGGCCTATCTCCGCCTGCCGCGCACCGGGCACCCGATCCTCAAGACGGCGCTGGGGCGCGCCGGAGATCCCTACGTCAATTTGAACGTCGATTTCCGCGAGGCCACGGCCTGTCCGCCGATTGCCGACGATAGCCTGCTGATCAAGGACTACCTCCAGCACCTCCTCGGCACCGTGGAGACGGCGGACCTTTTCAAGGATCTGATCGAGGAAAAGGAACTGAAGCGGATCCACGCCCGCGCCCGCCTGCTGGCAGGAGCGGATCCCGCGCTTTGGGGTGCGGTCCTCGATCCCGCGGATCTGCTGGAAATGCAGAAGGAAACCCGGATCGCCTTCGCCCCGGGACAGCCGGTCCTGCTGCCCGGCGATGCGGCGGTGAAGCTGGCGCTCGATCTGAAAAACACGCCCGAGTTGCTGGTGCGGATCTTCGAACTGGATCTCCCGTCATGGATCGAGCGCGAAGGCAGCGAGCCACCGGTGGACCTCGATCTGGAAGGGCTGGTGCCGCACCACGAAAAGCGCCTCGCCTCCGCCCAGCAGCCGCTGGCGATTCACCGTGAATTGCTCGATCTCCCGGAATTGACCGGGCCGGGAGCATGGATCGTCGAGTGCGTGTCGAAGGAAGTCTCAGCACGCGCGTTGGTCCGCAAGGGACGCTTGATCGCCTTCGTGGAACGCGAGGCGCGCGGCCAGACGGTGCGGGTCTTCGATGAGAAAAGCGAACTGTTGAAGAACGCCAGTGTGGCAATCGGCACGGAGACCTTTTCCGCCGATGCCACCGGCAAGATCGTGATTCCGGACAAGACCGGTTCCTCCCGCAGCAACGGGCTGGTGCGCCAAGGCAAGCTGGCGGCACCGCTGGCCTTAGAAGCCCGCCGCGACGCGATCGCGCTGGATGCCCGCTTCCATGTCGACCGCGAGCAATTGCTAGCCGACCAGCAGGCCAGCCTCTTCATCCGCCTGCGTCTGAACAGCCACGGCAACGAGATCCCCTTGGAGTGGATCGACAAGCCCTCGCTGGTGATGCGTGCCACGCTGGCCAGCGGCCTGACCACCGAGCGCGTGATCGGCGGCGATCTGAAGCTGGCCCCGCGGATGTTCATCCCCTTCCAAGTCCCGGCGGACGCGATGATCCTAACCATGAGCCTAAGCGGTACCGTGACGCCACGCGATGGCGACGATCCGGTCAAATTGGAGGCCGTGAAAAGTTGGCAGATGAACGGAATCATCACCAGCGGCCGGATCGCGGCGGGCTTCTTCAGCCGGGACACGGATGGCTATCGGCTGGAAGTCCGCGGCCGCAATGGCGAGCCCCTGGCTTTGCGCCCGGTGACTTTTGAGTTCTCACACCTTCTATATGACGAACCGGTTACCTGCACCCTGCGCAGCGACGAGCGCGGCCGGATCGCGCTCGGTGCGCTGGAGGATATTGTGACCGTAAAGGCGAAGAGTCCGGACATCTCGGAGCTTAGCTACGATCCGCCTGCAGACGAGGGATGGGCGGATCTGCCAGAGCAGTTCCAGATCGCCGCGGGCGAGGAACTTCGACTGCCGCTGATCCAGCCGATGGCCGCGCCCGAGCGGGCTTGGGCGAGATTGACCGAGCGACGTGGCGGGGCATTGCTTCGCGATCACTTCGACAAACTTGTGGTCGAGAACAAGCGACTGGTCGTGCGAGGGCTGCCGCCCGGCGACTACCGGCTCGTCTACGACGGCCACGAAGCCACGATCCGGATTTCCGGCGGCGTGAATCGGGACGGCCTGCTGGTGGCAGCATCGCGGATCATGCCACGGCGGCTTCCGGCCTTGCCGGTCATCACCTCCGCGGCTCCGGAAGCGGGCACGCTGGTGGTCAAGCTGGACGGCGCATCCCCCGCCACGCGCGTCTCCCTGCTGGGTCGGCGCTACCTGACCGACTGGCCCTCCGGCTCAGCCTTGCAGCCCTTTGCCAACCCGCAGCCGGGAATCATGAAGCCCGGCTTCACGGGAAACGAGTATCTGGAATCCAAACGCCTCAGCGACGAAATGCGCTACATCCTGGATCGCCGCGCGCTCAAGACCTTCCCGGGCTCGATGCTCCCACGCCCCGGCCTGCTGGTGAACCGCTGGAGCGAGGACGATGTGGTCCAAGGCAAGCAAACCGGCGAGGGCGGCCGTGGCGGCACGGGAGATCGCAAGCGCCGCGATAGCGATCGCATGCCCGCACCCTCCGATGCTCCGGTGGATCGCGACGGCGGCTCGGGCGATGAGGCGACACTCGATTTCCTGGCGAATCCCGCGGTGCTGAAGTTGGACCTGCCCGTCGCGGCCGATGGCACCGTGCAGGTTCCCGCCGCGGACTTCGCCCAATGCCAGTACATCGAGATCGTCGCAGCGGACACGAACTCGCGCCATCATCTGGAATTGCCTTTGGTCCCGACCGAAACACCGGTGCGGGACCGGCGGTTGGCCAAGCCGCTGGACGCGCAGAAATACCACGTCGGCACGCGCCGTGCGGCGGCCCTGCTCAAGGACGCGGAAGCGAACATCGAGAACGTGACCGATGCCGATTGGCGGGCCTTCACGACGCTCGCTGAAGCGCATGCATTCCTGTTAGGCGCAACCAACGACACGCGTTTGAACGACTTCCTGCCGCTGCTCGATTGGCCATCGCTCGATGAGAAGGCCAAGCTGGCGTTCTATTCGGAGCACGCGAGCCACGAGTTGCACCTCTTCCTCGCGGGGAAGGACGGGGACTTCTTCAACAAGCACGTGAAGCCCTTGCTGGCGGAAAAGCGGGAACCGGCAGTGATCGACAACATCCTGCTGGGCCGCGACCTGACGGCCTACCTGCGACCCTATGCCTGGCAGCGGCTCAATGCCGCGGAGAAGGCGCTGCTCGCCCAAGCGATGCCGGAAGCGCGCGAACGGATTTCGCGGGAACTCAAGCTGCGCTGGGAACTGGAAGCACCGACGCCGGAACAGGAGACGCGGCTCTTCGCGCAAACGCTGCGAGGCAAGGAGATGACGATGGAGCCCATGGGCCTTGCAGGCAAGGGCTCCCCAATGCCCGTAACCGCCACCCCATATATATTGGAAAAACTGAGGGACGTCGTGATCCCTATCATCGACTTTGAAGACGTTTCGGTGGAAGAGGCCATCGACTTCCTGCGCTTGCGCTCGCGGGAGTTGGACGTGAAGGAAACCGATCCTTCGAGGAGGGGCATGAACTTCGTGATTCGCAAGCCGCGGGCCGGTGGCAGCGGCGATGCCGCGCTCGACGCGGATGCAGCGGGTGGCCTCGCTGCCACCGCGGACCCCGGTGCCCTTCGCATCAAGGAGCTTCGCCTCCGGAACGTGCCGATGGCGGAGGCTCTGAAATACATCTGCGATGCCACGAGGCTCCGCTACAAGGTGGATGACTATGCGATCACCATCGTGCCTGCCACGGAGACGGACGAGGACCTCTTCACCCGTGTCTTCAATGTACCGCCGGATTTCGCAGCTCGTCTGGGAGGCAGTGTCGAGGGTGCCGATGTCGATCCCTTCGCCAGCGATGGTGGAGCGAAGTTTTCACTCAAACAACGTCCCCAAATCGCCGACGCTCTCAGGAACAGCGGCGTAACGCTGCCGCCCGGCGCGACCGCCACTCTGGCGGGCGACAAGCTCATCGTTCGCAACACGTCGGCGAACATCGATATGATCGAGGCGATGACCGAGTCTCTGTCGGCGGGCGCAAGCCCGGACTCGGAAATGGATGGTTACGCCCCATCGGGCATGCTGCCAGCGTCTGAAAGCGATGTGCTGCCACCGGTGGCGGAAGAAGACCCCTTCGGCGGTGCCGCGGGCGCAGGTAGCGCGGACCTCTTCAGTGGCTCCGGGGCCAAACTGGAGGCCCGGAGCCGCTTCACCAGCCGGGCTTCCTGGAGTTCCGAGCGAGACAAGACCCGGCTGTGGCGGGAAGCGAACTACTATCGTCATCGTGGCAATACCAACGAGAGCTTCATTCCCCTCAATCGCTTCTGGCTGGATCTGGCGGAGTGGGACGGCAAGGGCAGCTTCATCTCGCCGAATTTCAACGCATGCACGCACAGTGCGAACGAGGCGCTGTTCTGCCTGGCGATGCTCGACCTGCCCTTCAAGGCCGGGCGGCCGGAGACGACTGTCGAGGGCTCGACCCTGCGGGTAAAGGCGCGCGAGCCGATGCTGCTCTTCTACAAGGACACGCGGGAGACGCAGAAGATCGCGCCGGATGCGCCGGTGCTGGTGCGCCAGATCTTCCACCGCCTGGACGACCGCTTCCGCACCGTCGAAGGGCGGCAAGTGGAAAATAGTATCACCGGCGATTTCGTGGCCGGCGTGCCCTACGGGGCCGCGATGGTGGTCACGAATCCCAGCGGCGCTGGCCGCCGGATCGACGTGCTGGCGCAGATCCCCGCGGGCGCGATCCCGCTGGCCGGCAAGCCGGTGACAACATCGGAAACCTACGAGCTCAAGCCTTACGGAGTGCAAAATCTGGAGCTGGCCTTCTACTTTCCGCAGGCCGGCGAGTATCCGCTCTATCCACTGCAAGTCTCCGAAGGAGACACGGTGTTGGCGCGCGGCGCGGGCCGGGTGCTCAAGGTGGCGGCCGAGCCCCCGCCCGCGGATGCCGATTCCTGGCCGGAGCTGGCGCGCGATGCCACCGACGAATCGGTCCTGGCACGTCTCAAAACCGCCAACCTGCGCACGCTCGATCTCAAGCTGATCCGCTGGCGCTTGCACGACCGCACCTTCTTCGACGAAGCCTCGCGGATCCTGCGCGAGCGCCTGCACTACTCCGCGGACGTGGCCACCTACGGACTCTTCCACGGCGAGGTGGCGGCGGTGCGCGAGTTGATCGAGAATTCGTCGCTGGCCGAGCGTCTCGGCGAATGGCTGGACAGCCCGCTGATCCAGGTGCGTCCGCTGGTCCACCGTGGCTGGGAGACGCTGGAATTCGACCCGCTGGTGAACCCTCGTGCGCACCGCTTCGCCGACAAGGAGCGGCTGACCCACTCCGAGGCGCTGGCGCATTACACGCAGTTGCTGGACACGCTGGCATGGAAGCCGGCACTGGATGCGGAAGACCAGCTCGCCCTGACCGCCCACATGCTCCTGCAAGACCGGGTGAGCGAGGCGCTGGCACGCTTCGATACGATCGATTCCAACAAGCTGCCGGCGACAATGGCCTATGACTACATCGCGGCGGTGGTGCAGTTCTACCGTTCGAAGCCAGAGGACGCGCGGGCCTTCGCAGCGCTGTATGCGGATCTCCCTTCGGGTCCGTGGAAGGAACGCTTCGACGCGATCCGCAGCCAGGCGGATGAGATCGTCGCCTTGCAGAAGCCGCGCGGGGTGGATCAGCAGAAGCCGAAGGAGGAAGCTCCCTCCCTGGATCTCGCGCTCGCCCCGGATGGCAAGCTGATGGTGAAGCAGCGGCGGCTCGACAAGACCCAGCTCCAGCTCTTCAGCGTGGACCTTGAGATGATGTTCTCGAAAGATCCCTTCCTCGCCGGTGAAGGTGCCTCGCTGCCGGGCATCCGCGCCAACGAGACCCGCGAGGTGGCTCTCGCCGGACCGGAGACCGCGGTCGATCTGCCCGATAATTTCCGGCACGGCAATGTCCTGGTCGCGGCAAAGTCGGGCAGCACGAAGGTGCTGAAGGTCCTCGACAGCAGAGCGCTGGAGATCACCCGGACGCCGGAAGAACGGACCCTGCAGGTCTTCGACTCCGCGACCCGCCTGCCGGTGCCGCAGTGTTATGTGAAGGTCTATGTAGAAGGCACCGATGGCCAAGCGGTCTTCCACAAGGACGGCTATACCGACCTGCGCGGGAAATTCGATTACCTCAGCCACACCGGCAGCGAGATCGGTGAGATCCGCCGGATCGCGGTGCTGGTGAATCACCCGGATAAGGGAGCGCGCGTGGAGGTCTTTGATTTGTGAGGGTAGCGGGTGCTGTCGTGGCTATCACCGCGACAGCGTCCTAATCCCGCAGGGATCAGAAGCGACCGGACATGGAACAGCCGGGTGGGACAGAAATCCAATCTCCCATCGGGAGACTTCCGGAACGTGGAGGATAGCGGATTCGAACCGCTGAAAGGAAACACACCTCTTGCAATACAATAATTTCCAGCACTTTCCTTGATTCAGAAACCGCAAAAACTTGTTAGGTCGGCAAAAATGGGACACAGTTTTACCCACACCCGACCGCATGGCCAGCATCTACAAGCGTCCCGAAGCCGCCACTTGGCAGGCTCAGTTCTATGTCAAAGACCCCGCAACCGGCGAACTCCGCAAGGTGAGGAAATCCACCGGGCATACGAACCGGAAAAAGGCACTGACGGCGGCGCTAGAGCTAGAGCGCAACTCGCAGGGCGTAGTGCAGGCGGGAAGCGACAGAGCACAGCGAGCGAAGGCGGTCTTGGCCGAGGCGGTGGCAGAGATTGAGCGGGAAACATTCACGGCACCCACGGCCCGCAAGTATCTGGCGAAGCTGCTGGAGATCGCCACGGGAGAGGAGATGCAGGCATACAGCATTCAGACTTGGGCGGATGAGTGGTTGCGCCGGAAGGAGCGGGAGAGCAGCAAGGCGACCATGGCACGCTATCAGGGGCATACCAAGGCGCTGCTCTCGTGGCTTGGCGCTGAGCGAGGAAAGAAACCCCTCGAAAGCCTCACGGCGCTGGATGCCCGCAAATGGAGGGAATCGTTGCAGGATGAAGGCCGGGCGGGCAAAACCGTTCTGGCCTACATGAAGGACGCCGGGGCTCTCTACCGCGCGGCCATTCGTGAGGGATTGGTTTCGTTCAATCCCTTCACCGCTCTCGAAGCCATCGACACGGGGGACAGTCTCGACCGTAAGCCATTCACCCCTGCGGAGGTTGTCGGATTGCTCGGCAGCGCCCCTTCCGAGGAGTGGCGGGGGCTTATCCTTGTGGCCGCTTTCACAGGGCTACGTCTTGGAGACGCGGCGCGCCTTTCGTGGGCATCCGTGGATCTTGAGGCAAAGCGCATCACCCTGATTCCATCCAAGACGAAGAAGAAGAAGCGGGAGGTTCGCATTCCGATTCAGCCCGATTTGCTCGCATTCTTTGAGGGCGTCCCCATCCACAGCGACAAACCAGACGCTCCGGTCTTCCAAAAGCTCTCGACGGTAGGCGTAGGTGCACGCGCTGGCCTCTCGCAGGCTTTCAACAAGGTCATGCAGAAGGCAGGCGTGGACCGCGGCAAGCCATCCCGCGTCATCGCAGAAGGCGAAAGCACGGGAAAGGGACGGATCACCTACGAGCGAGGATTTCACAGCCTCCGCCACACCTTCACAACCTGGCTACGCACAGCAGGGGTGAGCGAGGAGGACCGCATGGCGCTTACGGGACACAGCACGCGCGAGAGCCATCAGATTTACAGCCATGCGGATGAGGCTGCACTGCGGGATGCCATCGCTAAACTCCCCTCGCTGACCATCTCCAAGGCATGAAGCGCCCGATCAAAAAGGGACCACCGACGAAGACGAAGGTTAAGCCCGCCGAAGATCAAAAAACCAAGGCGCGCCTCTCGATGGTTTTCGTCGGTCCGCCCAGGATTGATCCGGCAGGGTGGAGCGAATTGGTGACCGACCGATTGATGCGGACAATGATAGCTGGCCAAATCGAAAGGGTGTTGAGTGAGAAGAATTTCGCGAAGCAATTCAAGGACGCACCGGGAGGGCGAGAGGCTGAGGTTGAGCGCATCAGGCTTTGGCTCGAATGGCATCCCGATTCCCGGGCTCGAATTGTGGCACGGTCATGGGAGGACGGCCCCTTGGAAAAGGCCGAACTGCTATCCCGGTGGCTACTCATTTGGGGCACCGACAAAGACCGGGCCGAGATTAAGCGCATCGGCAAGTCGGGCGTTGGCGTCAGAGAGTCCGACTACCGCTCGCTCAGAAAGACAGGCAAGTTTCCCTCCCCGGAGATCGATGGCATTATATCGGAAGCGGCCTTTGTTTTGGCCGCTATGGTTTGCGGATTCAAAGAAGCGCCGAAAGAGCGGGGGCACAAGGAGCGCAGCCTAAACCGGCGATTGGGTGAGGTCATGGCAGAGTGCCTAACAGGAACATCCCCGCAAGCCATCAGCAACGCGGAGGAAGCAGTGAGCAAGGCTTTGAAAAAACTTGGGTTCGCTTAAGCCGTTGGGGCTGTGAGAGCCGGAATTATTCCGGCGACTTAAACCCCAACGGAGCGTCGTGCGCAGTGGCGTGCTATCGGGGTATTTTCTTCCTCGTAATGCTTCCCGCCACTCCACTACTCACCCGACAACAGGCCGCGCGGTTTCTCTCCGTGTCGGTCCGCACACTCGATGGGCTCATTCGCACCGGTCACTTGCCCCAGGTGAAAATGGGCAAGTCGGTCCGGTTCCGTCACTCCACCTTGGAGGCGTTTGTTGACGCGCGGGAGTCTCGCGCCTCTTCGCTAGCCTGCCCGGCTGAGGGAAAGGAGGGCGGTCAATGATGGGAGCTCAACCGAATCCCGAATGGGCGCGTGAAAAGCAGATCACCGCGCAGTTTGGCCTAACGAAGATGATCCTCTTCAACCTGCGCAAGGCAGGGAAGATCAGGACCGTTTCTCTGCGAGCCGAGGGCGCACAATACGGTGCTCGGCTTTTCAACGTGGCCAGTATCCGCGAATACATCGCGGCACAGGAAGCCGCTTGGATGGAAGGAGGGGCGGTTTGATGTTCAGCCCTTCTTCAAGCGCTTCCGTTGCAAGCATTCTCCCGCCTCCTGCGCATGGCGTAAATACGTGGTGCCTCTCGACCGCTCGCCGCTGTGCATTGGCAGGCTATACTCAGGAGCAGACCTTCAATGCCCTCACAGAAGCCGCCGCTGGCCGTCTGCGGGCTGGCAGAGAGCTTTCCCCGCAAGAGGTAGGGCGGGCAATTCAGACTGCATACGGGACGCCTCACGCAACCGGGACGGCCCCGCGAGTGAAGCCGCTCCCCTTGGCAGAGATTGATAGACACGCCCCACCCATGAGCGCGGAGGAGGCAGAGGCATTCATGAAGACTTCTCCGTGGCCCCAGGACATTCCATCGGCGGAGATCCTTGCCGCGCTCTTCTCCCCGGAGGAATTCGTTGGGCTCAAGGCCACCAATCAAAGTCGGGCGTCTCGCTGCCGGGTGGCCAATCTGCCTGCGTTCTTCTCCGCCGCCAGCGAGCCGATTCAATTCGTAGCGTCCTCGCCAATCTCCGGCAGCCTTGGGAGAACGCAGGACGGGGGGCTGTCCTACGTCGCCAAGGAGTGCGTGCCGGTACAGCGATTCGTTGTGGTAGAGTTCGACGATGTGCCAATCGCTGCACAGTTCGGGCGCGTCCTGTTCCTCAAGCGGATCGCGGCGCAACACGCTCCGTTGGCAATGGTGCTGATGAGCGGTGGGAAGTCTGTGCATTCGTGGTTCATGCCGTTGTCTGCGGAAGCCACAGACGCATTGAAGACCGCCGCCGTGAAGCTCGGGGCCGACCCTGCCGCCTTTCGCTCCAATCAGCTTGTCCGCTGCCCAAATCAGCTCCGCGACAATGGCCATATGCAATCCCTTCTCTGGCTCTCGCCAGTCGCACCATTCCAATAAGCCGTTCCCCCATTCATGCTTCAACCCCATCCCAAACCCTCAACAGAGGGCCTGCCTCTTGCACCCCGCCATCCCCTGCCGACCAATGCCGCCGCCGCGCTCGCATCGCTCTTCCTTGGAGAAGCCACAAGCCCTTCGCGGGCAAGCGCCCCCTTCCCCGCAATTCGCGCGGACGAAGTTTCGGAGGTTTCCGAGCCGCGTGACTTCGTGGAAGGACTTCTAACCGAAGGGGGCTCATCCGTGGTCTATGGCCCGAGCAACTGCGGCAAATCCTTCTTTGTAATGGATCTCGCGGCGAGCGTAGCGACCGGGCAGAAGTTCCGCGGAGAACTCGAAACAGATCAGGGCGCGGTGCTTTACGTCGCGCTGGAGGGAAGCATCGGCGTGATTAACCGAATCGCTGCCCTAAAGTCTGCCGGGAAGCTGTCAGAGGAAGCCCCTCTATTCCTATGCTTCGCTCCCGTCTCGCTCATGGAGGCAGGGCACGCCGAAAGGCTCGCCGCTACCGTTCGGACCAAGGCCGAAGAAAGCGGATGCGTTCCTCGTCTCTTGGTAATCGACACGCTGGCACGCGCGATGCCGGGCGGGGATGAGAACGCCGCCAAAGATATGACGCTTGCCATTGCTGTAGCCGATGCAGTCCGGGCTGCGTGTGGCGCTCACGTCATGCTGATCCACCACACCGGCAAGGATATGACCAAGGGTGCGCGTGGTCATTCGTCCCTGCGTGCTGCGATGGACTCCGAGATTGAGGTGACGCGCACCGCGGGAATGGAAAGCCAGGCACTCGTAACGAAACAGCGAGATTTGCCCATGAGCGGGGAGCCGATGCGATTCCGCCTTGAGCAAGTGGAGCTTGGCACAAACCGACGCGGCAAGCCTATCACCTCTTGCGTGGTGAATCATCTGCAAGACGGCGAGCGGAAGAAAGGGCGGCCTCCCGTGTTCACCTCCGAACCCTTGCTTGGACTTCTCCCGGCCACAACAACCCACTGGCAGCGGCTTGCGAAGGAGAGGCTGGGAGTAAATCGCACCACGTTCTTTGAACGGCGAAAGGAACTCGTCGAGGAAGGCAAGGTGATGCTCCGCGGAGATGGACTTTACCACCCATCACCCGCGTTCACCTCCGGCAGAATCTCGCCGTCTGACCCGGATGAAGGTTCGGAAACTATTACCGGACTAACCTCGCCGCTACTTCCCACATTCGGAGTGGACGAACGGCCCGAGGTTCGGGAATTCAAATCTGCCACAACCCACCTAAATTGAGTAAGCTATATCACAGGTCCGCGAAGTTCGGAATGAGTCCAGAAAGCAGATTCCGAACGCCGTTCAACCTAGTTCGGTAAATCCTCTCCCCCTATGGGGGAGGGATTACCGAACTGAACCAGCACAACCAATCCAACCGACCCACATCAGACCATGAAGACCATGAAGACCATGAAGACCAACACTGAGGTGTGCTGGATTTCTGGACCAACAAACTCCAGAATCCATGTCCATGAATCCCAAGCCACGCAGGCAATATACCGAGGAATTCAAAGCCCAGGCCGTCGCGCTTGCCGACACCGGCCGGTCCGTCACCGAGATCGCCCGCGAACTCTGCATGAGCGCCAACCTCCTCCATGGCTGGAGACAGGCGGCAAGGCGCGCGCAGGGCGGCAGCGAAGGCCCGCGAGCCGCAGGCGAGGGGGACGCAGCGGACGACCTGCGCGCGTTGCGCCGCGAGCTCGCCCGCCTGCGCCAGGAAAATGACATTTTAAAAAAGGCCGCGGTCATCCTCGGGACCAGTCCCCGGCCGGACTCCGCGCCATGATCGGGGAAATCCACCGCGCCACCGGCCACGGCATCCGCCGGATCTGCGAGGTCCTCGAGCTGCCCCGCAGCAGCTACTACCACGCCGCCGCACCCACCCCCTCCAAACGCTCGGACAAAGCGGCCGGCGATGCGATTGAAGAAATCTTCAAGAGCCACCGGCGGCGCTACGGCCACCGCCGCATCTGGCACGAGCTTGCCGGGCGCGGCATCACCTGTGCGCCCGCCCGGGTCCGCAGGCTCATGGCCGAGCGCGGCCTCAAGGCCATCCAGCCCAAGACCTTCGTGCCGAAGACCAGCGACGGCCGGGCCGACAAACCCTCGCCCAACCTCATCGCGGGAAAGGAGCTGCCCGACCGGCCGGACCAAGTCTGGGCGGGCGACATCACCTTCATTCCCACCGCCTCCGGATGGCTTTACCTCGCGGTGGTCATCGACCTCTGCACGCGCCGCATCACCGGCTGGTCGCTGGCCCGCCACATGCGCGCCGGGCTCGTTGCCGATGCTCTCGCCCAAGGACTCGGCTCGCGTCGTCCGGCCCCGGGCCTGATCTTCCATAGCGACCGCGGCAGCCAGTACGGAAGCTGCGAATATCGCGCCATGCTCTCCCGGGCCGGCATCTGCCAGAGCATGTCGGCACGGGCCAACCCCTACCACAACGCGTGGAGCGAATCGTTCATGGCCACCCTCAAGAAGGAGATGCTGCAGGGAGGCTGCTTCATTGACGGACAGGACGCCCGGACCGAAATCTTCAGTTTCATCGAGGGCTACTACAACACCCATCGCAGGCACTCCTCGCTCGGCTACCGATCCCCGGCCCGATTCGAGGCCGAACTCATTCCGTCCAACTAACCAACAACCGGTCCAAAAATCCGTTGCATCTCACACAGCCCCGCAAGCCCTCCCTTCCGATGACACCCCTTTCACCTTCCGCGACTACCGCGAGAAGATTGAACCCGAACTGACTCGGCTGCGCACCGATGCTGTTCAGCTCTTTGGCTGCGTCCTCACATTGACACGCGCCATTCAAGTGGAAGCTTCGCTCAGGCGGCACGCAACCGGGGAAGCGCAAGCAGCAACCCAACTTGGACAACTTGCCGAGGTCTTGGACGACAGGCTTGGAGAGATCCGCGATGCGGTGGCAGACAGCGGACTGACTGCCGGGCTCGGTCTCCTTCGCTTGCTCGGTCCGTTGACGCGCTCACAGGAAGCGGCGCTTGGGGCCTTGCTCGGAGAGAACCCCGGAGAGGCCGCCTAACCGATTGCGTATGGCACTAACAGACAAACAAGCAAAGTTTGCCCGGCTAGTTGCAGACGGGATGCAGGGTGCGGAGGCGGCGAAGGCAGCGGGTTACGCTAACGGATCACGCAATTCGCTGTCCGTTACAGCTTCCCGACTCATGCAGCATGCCGAAGTGCGGCGGGAGATCTTCGAGCGGCGCGAGGCGCGCTTGGCAGGACCGCTTGCAGACAAGGCCATGCGGTGTCTTGAGGGCATCATTGAAGACGAGACAGCCCCGGCGGCAGCTCGCGTGAAGGCGGCAACCTTCGTCCTGGAGAGTGCAGGGCATGGCCTACAGGCAAAGCTGGGCTACACCCGATTGGGGATCGAGGCAGACAAGCGTGAACCGTCGCAAATGTCGCTGGCCGAACTCGAAGCAATGGTCGCACGGACGCAGGAAAGGCTGCGGAATATTACGCCGGAGGGTGAGGAAGGCGCGGATTCCGCGCCGATATTGGAAAGCGCGGCGATGGGAGCCTAGAGGCACAAAGGATTGCGGGCGGGTATCACTGCCTTTGGGATGCAGTGATACCCGCAGCGGGGGGGCGTGGCGTAAAAAGTGGGTATGGGGGGTAAAAGCGCGTTAG
The DNA here is from genome assembly GCF_040801775.1 of Luteolibacter sp. Populi. Classification (GTDB taxonomy): domain Bacteria; phylum Verrucomicrobiota; class Verrucomicrobiia; order Verrucomicrobiales; family Akkermansiaceae; genus Haloferula. The sequence goes on along the minus strand of NZ_CP161812.1, from coordinate 6,212,159 downwards.
CAAATACAACTGCGGTGGATACAGACAGGGACTCGGGAGGTTTTGGCAATGTGCTGAAACGGAGAAAAACGCCAGCCTTCGCAACCATACTTTGCCGCCTCTCCCCCCGCCCCCCCTCGGGCGAAGCATTTTCACCCCTTATAAGGCATGCCTCGTTAGCCGCGCATTTTTGAAACTTCGGGTCTGCGTGTCTGTCGGTGTCTGTCGCTTTTCATCACATTGACAGACAGGTGGGAGTCACGTGGTGTTGGAATTGAATGAATCGAATCCCACCCGAACCGGAGCCTCCTACCCTGAAAGCATTCCCGCCCTCCATCCTTTGCGACGAGCGCGCACAGGCGGTAATCGACGGCCTCCGCAACGCGGTCGGCGCGGCCTTCGCCCTCTTGGACGAACTCACTCGCAGCCGCACCGATGGCGACGATTGGAGCCGCCTTCCAGCACCGGGGCGGGCTGGCTTCCCCGGTGGACGCTGCCCCGTCTCGAACTTCTGCCGGTCCAAGATCATCCGATTGATCGAGTCGGAGAAGATCCGGGACAAGCACGTTGGCAAGGCGCGGTTCTACTCGCTCAGCGACATGCGGAGGCATATTCGCGGCTCCTAACAGAAATCCGCCTGTGGCCCGCCGATTCCATTGAAATACACCAACCAACCCGCGCCCGTTAGAGGCGTAATGCATCGAGATTTCACAAGAGAACAGGAGCCGCAGCAAGGCATGACCCTTGCAGTGTGGCATCGCTTCCGGGCGATCTTTTCAATCTGCGGGACAGACCGCGCCATCTCACTACTAGGGGAGGGCTTTACCAACCTGAGGGAGATCCGGCCCGCCGATAGCGAGGCCATCCGCGCGAGCCTCCTCGCGATTGGCTACCACGAGCTGAACTGACGTTATGCAATCCACGTTGAATCCAGTCGAGGCCGCGCGCCCGCCCCTTGCAACCTCTGCGGCAGGGCATAGGCGGGAGGTGGAAGCTTCCCGCGCAAGGCTTCTCCGCCTCCGTGAACGGCTCTCGCGCGCGCAGCCATCATGGGCAAGGGACGTTTGGATGGAGGCGGTTGACGACGAATTGAGCGAGCTAGGGGACTCCTGACATCGCAGACAATGCCCCGCCCGGAGAGTTCCCCGGCGGGGTTTCTCATGGGCGGCGGTAGTAATCACCCCCCGAATCCGGCCTGCCGCAAGCCTCGCGCCTTTGGCAGGCCACAGGAGCGAGGCCGCCCGATTTCCGCTGTCCCCTTTCCGCCCGCGGGCGAGAGGCTTCGCCAAGCGCCGTTGCTGATTCGCTGAGGGTGCGGAGCCCCCCCGTTTTAGGGCACTCACTTCGACCGAGGAAACCTACTGCGAAAGCGGAATTTTTCGTTATCATCAAAATCTTTGTAGGTAATCCGTGTGCCCCGTCGGAGATTCACGACAAGCGAGCCGATAACTTGGCCAACCGGCGTCAACCTCGCGGAGGAGGATGGCATATAGAGGAAATCGCGCATGTTGCTTCCTCCTGGCCACTGCTCAAAATCTCGAAGAGGAACGTCGTACCCGGCAAAGGTAATAACGGTGGCTATCCCTCGTGGGGTTTTGTTTACCCTGGCGGTCTGAACTCCGCTGTCGCTGACGCAATTGATGACACGCATGAAGTCTATGTCTAATGGGGATGCGCAGAGTTCGGGGAATCCGGACATGTTCACTTCAAACCAAGCCCGAAGTTCTTCAAGGTAGGGCCTGTCATCTTTCATCAACGGCTTTTCCAGAAGTATCGGGTCTGTCAGTGCAATGGTTGCCATGGAGCCCATAAGTTGAACGTGTAGCGGGGTCGCTTGTGAGATTGCGGTGCAAGCAAGGCCGCACAGAATCGCCTCCGAGCTTTGGTGTGGTGTGGTGATTCTCTCAGCTACCAATGCGGCAAGGATCTCGTGCATCTCGTTGCTAGGGGTGCTGGCTGCCGCTTGCATTGCCTGCTTCAATAGCTTCGCTAGATCCGGCTCATCAAACGCGCCTTCAATGAATTCCCGATTGAGCTGTGCTTCATTCTCCAGACGCTGAATCCGCGAGGATAGAAGCTCAAGCATCGCGCCAGCCCGGACGATAGCGTTCTCTTCGGCCTTCTGAAGGTGCTTGCGCAGGCCTAGCAGCTTCGCTCCTCCGCCCCACAACACCTCAGCAGACTTCCCTCCAAAGCCGCCAATCACCCCGGCGATCAGGTTTGTGGTGAATTCATCCATGACCCGATTAGAAGCCGAGCCCGCAAAAGCTGGCGATGGGAAACGACGCCGCTTTTGGAGTGGCGCGGACTCCCAACCAGACTGGCTTCCAGCTTGAGGCACTAATTCGATGATGCAATATGGCAGCGAATGAATCCTCCTCCCGACAACGAACAGGACAGCAACGCGGGTATCGGTTTGATGATCTGGAAGATTGTGCAGGCAATCTTCTGGATTGGACTCGCGACGATAGTACTTCGGGCTTTCTCCTAGCCCGTTCTCGCGGAATGGCCTCGCCCGGTGGGCCATCTTGCCTGCTAGCCGTGCTGGACCACCGGCAAGGGGAGGCTGTCGTTCCTTAGTCCGGCGTGGCAGATTCACCTGGGACGCCGAGATGGCGTGAAAGAAGCGCCCGTGTCGCCTTCCGCCGCGGTCTGCTATTTCGGAGCCGCCATGATTGAAATCATACTGAACTCGAAGGGCCGCACACCGGCACAGCAGGAACATATTGCGAACCAGCTTGGACATATCCACGCAAACCCGTCAATCCGGTGGGAGGACGCGGAAGGAGAAAGGGTCGTATTGCGTCTGTCGCCAGAGTGCAGCGCGCAAACGCTTTCCTCGGGGGGCGCTATGATCTCTTGGCCGGGCGGCATCGCCGCGGCGTTTGATTGCATGCTGCGGCAACAGTTGCGGGAATAGTCGAAGGCCGGTTGGCCACCATAGGCGCGCCGCGGAATGCGTGCCCTTTCTAACGGCCCACGCCGCAGCGAGCGCCAATGGTCTGCGCTGGCATCTCAGGGCGGGTGTCGGGAATCGAAAAAATCGCCGCCGTAAAAAACTGGGCCACGCTTTAGGTCACAGTTTCGATCCGGCCTCTTCACCTCTCCCGCACAACCCACAGAAAAACAACCACTTAGAAACAACGTGGAGGATAGCGGATTCGAACCGCTGACCCCTTGCATGCCATGCAAGTGCTCTACCAACTGAGCTAATCCCCCTGACGTCGGCGCGGCCCGGGGGCCGCGTGAGGGCGGTTTGGTAGGGGATGGACCCCCATTCGTGCAAGAGGTTTTTTTCAGGAATCCGATAGTCTGCCGATCAGAGTCAGCAAGGCCGTGGTGGCGGCGGCGTGGATCGCGGGGTCGGGCGCGGAGCTGTCGGGTTCGGCCGCGGTCACGACACTCCGGGTGGAGACGCGGACGGCGGGCAGGCCGGTCTCGAAAAGCACGGAGGAGAGGTCGAAATCGTCCTCCAGGCAAATGCTCTCCGCACCGACGACCTCGCCGAGGCCTTCCGCCGAGCGGAGGGCACGGCTCCGGGCATCGCGCGAACTCAGGAGAAGTTTCGCTTTGGCCCCGGTGGCCTCGACCACGAGCACTTCGGAAGCCTTGCCCACCCGCTTGTGGAGAATCGCGAAAGTCTCCATGAGCGGTGATTCGGGGTCGCAGGCGTGGGGAAGGAAGGCGAAGTTCACGGTCCTTTTCGGCTTGCCCGTAGCGAGCGCGCTGGCCGCGGCGAGGACGCTGGTGGTGCCGCTGGCATTCGCCTCCACGCCGGGCGAACCGGGGCGGGAATCGTAGGCGGCCACCACCCACAGCGGCGGGAGGTCCTCATCCTTGCCGCGCAGGCTGACGATGAGGATCGGCCAGCGGTTGCCGCCGGCCGCCGGGCCGCGCAGGCGCTCGACCTTGTAGCCGGCATTCGAGGGCCCTAGCGAGCCCTCGATCATGGCGGCGGCGCGGTTGAGGCCTTCCGGACGGCCGGGATGGCGCTCACCGACGAAATCGATGAACTTGGCCACGTCGCCCTGTAGGCCCGGCACCGAGATGGCGGTGGCGAAGCGCGGCGTATCCTTCTCCGCCTCCACCTTTTCCTGATGGAGGTGATACCAGATTCCCAGACAGGCCGAAACCACCAGCCACAGGGGCACAAGCCAAAGCAACAGGGCGATGCGGCGGTCGCGGCGCGGGGCGGGTTCCTCGGTCACGCGGCCATGGGTGGGCAATGCGGGAGCAGGAGGCAAGGGCGAAGGAGTGGCGCTTGCACTCCGCCACCGGGCGAACCCCATGGCGCTCCCGGGATTTTTGGATTGCGTGGCGGGGCCGGCGCGCCTCCTTTGCGGCGATGTCCTCGCTCAACATCCCCCAGACCTGCGGTGTGATGCTGCTGCCGGACTGCACGCTTTTCCCGCACGGCGGCCTGCCGCTGCACATTTACGAGCCGCGCTACCGCGAAATGCTCTCGGACGCGCTGCACGGGAGCTGCTTCTTCGCCGTGGCGAGGCTGCTGGGGAAAGAGAAGGACGATCTCAAGCGCTGCACGGCCCCGATGGGCACCATGGGCCTGGTGCGGGCCTCCCGCGAGCTGGAGGACGGCACCTCGAACCTGCTGCTGCACGGCGTGATCCGGGTCCGCTTCACCGAGTGGCTCGACTCCCCCTACCCGAAAGCGCGGATTGAGCCGGTGCCATCCGTCTTCGAGCCGGAATCGCAATCCCGCGCGGCGCTGGAGGCGCTGCAAGAAGCGGCGGAGACGGTGACCCGTGAACTGCCGGGAGAAGTCCGCGACGCACTCGTGGCCATGACCGCGCAGATCGACGACCCCTCGATCCTGGCCGATGTGATGGCGCAGCAGTTTCTGAACAAGCCGGACGAGCGCCAGGAGCTCTTGGAAATGGAATCCGCGGCGGCCCGGGTGGCGTGGATCTGCAAGAAATTCGAGTCCGGCGCGCCCCAGTGAATGCGCCCAAGAACGGCGTGACCAGTGCGGTGGCCGCCTTCCTGATGTGGGGCGTGCTGCCGATCTTCTGGAAAGGACTGCAATTCCTGCCGCCGCTCACGATCATTGCGCAGCGCACGGTCTGGTCGCTGGTGCTGCTGGCCATCGTGCTGATCCTGCAGAAGCAGATACGGACGGTGACCCGCGGTCTGGCGAGCGGGCGCGGGGTGGGCTGGCATCTGCTCTCAGGCTGCCTGCTGGCTTCAAACTGGCTGCTCTACGTGTGGGCCACCTTGAACGGCCACATTCTGGAGGCGGCGCTGGGCTACTACCTGAATCCCTTCCTGAACATGCTCTTCGGCGCGCTGTTCTTCGGCGAGCGGCAGTCGCGCCTGCAGATGCTGGCGGTAGCGATTGCGGCGATCGGCGTGGCTCTCCAATTCCACGCGGTGAAGGGCTCGCTGTGGATCGCCCTGGTGCTGGCGCTGACCTTCGCGCTCTACGGGGTGGTGCGGAAGCGGGCACCGCTCGATGCCTTGGCCGGCCTAGCGGCGGAAACGGTGCTGCTGGCCCCGCTCGCGCTCGGCTGGCTGGTCTTCCAGGGATCACAGGGCGCGGCGATCTTCGGCGGTAGCACCGGGGCGGCGCTGCTGGTGATCTTCACCGGCGTGGCCACGGCGGTGCCGCTGCTCTGCTTCGGCCATGCGGCGCGGACGATCTCGCTGACCACCCTCGGCATCTTGCAGTTCATGGCCCCCACCCTCCAGTTCCTGATCGGCTGGCGCTTCTATCATGAGGAAATGACCCGATCGCGGCTGGCCTCCTTCGCGATGATCTGGACCGCCGTGGCCGTCTATGCGGCGGATGCCATTGCCCGCAGCAAAAGAAAAGCCGCCCCGGAAGAGGCGGCTCTCTGAAATCCTGTATCTTGCGCGAGAAGCGGCTCAGCCGATCTCGGTGCGGCCGGAAAGCTGTGCGCCTTCCTCCATCGAGAACATCTTGGCCTTGATGTCGCCATCGAGGCGGGACTTGGCCTTCAGCTCGCAGCGGTCGCCGGTGATCTTGCCCTCGACCTTGCCGAAGACCTTCACGTCGCCGGCGGTGACGTTGCCCTTGATCATGGCGTTTTCGCCGATGGTCACGCGGCCCTTTTCGGAGATGATCTCGCCCTCGATCTTCCCGTCGATGATCATGTCATTGGAGAAGCGGATGGAGCCGGTGATTTCGATCCCGCTCGCGAGCACGTTCGTTGCGTTGGCCATGGTGGGAAGAATTCAGCAGAGCCGAAGCGCCTTGGCAATCGGATTCCCCCGGCATCAGGCCGCGGGAAGTGGATACGGCGGAGTTTTTCCGTGCAGAGGAGCAGGTATTCACGCTAGAAAGGGCCGCAGATTCACGTCTTCCACCCATGCCGCGCGTCACCATTACCATCGCCGACCTCAATCCTCAGCCGTATCGCTTCCAGCTTGACCGCCAAAAGGTCAACATCGGCCGGGGTAGCGAGAACGACATCGTGATCGAGGACGGCTCCGCTTCCGTGCGCCACGCGGTGATGGAGCGGATCGACGGCGGCTACCAACTCCGTGACGTCGGCTCGACCAACGGGATCAAGCTGGACGGGGAAAAGAGGGAGATCATTCCGCTGCGCCACGGTCTCAGCGTGAAGATCGGCGACGTGGCCTTCGACTTCACCCTGACCGACGAAGAGCGCGAGGCCTTGGCCCGCGAGAAGCCGGCCCAGGAATCCCCGATCGTCCGCGAATTGCCGGGCGAGGGCGCGAAGAAGGCCGTGGTCAAACCCGCTCCGGCACCGGTCGCGCGGCAGCAGGTGATCTACGAAGCCCAGCCGAGCGCCTCGGCGAGTTTCTTCATGACCTTGTTCTTCCTGATCCTGGCGGCAGGGGCCTTTTATCTCGGCCTGCACGTCCGGCATCAGAAGGACACCGGGCGCTCCCTGCTGCACGATATCCAGGGCTCGGCCGCCGGAGTGCCGATCGAGGCGCCGGATGCGACGAAGAAGGAGGAGACTCCCGCTCCGGCGAAGTGATCGCCATGTAGCGCCCGCGCTACTCCTCCTCGTCGACCGTCTCGTCCCGCTGGTAAATGGGGAGCTGGCGGTAAGGCACGGTGAAGGCGAGGACCATCATCGTGGTTCCGTAAATCCGTCCGGCTTCCCGGCTGTTCCATGAGCCGTCTTCCTGCTGCTTCTTCAGGTAGGTATCGTACATCCAGTTCGCGTAGTCATTCCAATACCGCCCGCCGATCTGGAAGGTGCCTTGGGCATTGTAGTAGTTCCCGTAGAACTCGAACTGATCTCCCGGAAGATCACGGAAGGTCTTCATCACATAGTCCGCGGCGATGGTCGTCTCCGCCGTGCCATGCTTCCCACATAGTTCCAGGCAGAGCAGGCCCATGCCGGTGAGCGAGCGGGCGTGATTCGTCTGATCCATGTAGCCGAAGTGGCCTTCCTTTTTGTCCTGATGGCGACCGAGGTAAGACACGGCATCGGCAATCGCCTGGTCCGGGACGGCCGCACCATTGAGCTTGGCGGAGCGCAGCGCCATGAGCGCCCAGCCGCTGCACGAGGTATCGCTATCGGTGGACCCCGGGTGATAGCGCCAGCCGCCCTGATGGCGCTCGTCCTTATCCACCGCCTGCGCCTTCAAGATCAGCTTGAGCGCCGCGGGAAGCGTCGCGGCGATCTTCTCCTGGCGCGCGGGATCGACCATCCCGCTGACTTCGGAGAGGAAGAGCGTGGAGATATTGTGGGCATACATCGGGCCGCTGCCGGCATTTCCCTTCTCGAAGAGGCCGTTCTCAAGCTGGTTCGCCAGCACGAAGTCGATGCACTTGTTCAGCGCCACCACGTAGGGACCCTCGGTCGGCAGGTGGCCCTTCGAGAGGATCGCCATGCCGGCCAGCGCGGGGATACCGGTGGAGTCGCCATAGCTCTCCGGAAACGAGCCATCTTCGCGCTGCACGCGCGCGAGATATTCCAAGGCCCGCTCGACCGCGGGATCAACCCGGTCCCGCCACTCGGCGAATACCGGATCGGCGGTCTCCGCGGCGAAGGCGGAAGCGCTGGCAAAGACTAGAATGGTCGCGGCAAGGAATCTCATTTCTCGCTCATCGTTTCGAAGTATCTCTTCACTAGGCCGCGATATTCTTCCGGCACGCCGCTGCCAGCGCCGCCGACATCGGACTTGAGAGTGGCCTGGATCTTCTCCCAATCGGAGGCGTTGATCCCGAGCTTGGCGAGTTCCGGCGGCACGCCGGGATCGGCCTCGGGAGCGCGCTCGCCTTCCTCCGGCTTTTCACCGGGCATTCCCGGTTGCGGATCGCCGGGCATGCCGGGCTGACCGGGCTTGGATTGACCCTGCATGCTCTGGCGGGCCGCCTGCGCGGCACGGGCAAGGGCGTCCGCCGCCTGTGAGGCTTCGCTGGCGGACTGGGTGCCTTGGTTCTTTTCACCGGAAGCGCGCGAGGCGGACTGGAAAGCCTGCGCGAGATCCTTCGGCGGGATCGCCGCGCGATGCTGCTCCGGCTGCTGGCCTTGGGCCTGCTCGGCACCGCGCGCGAAATCCTCCGCGGCCCGGTCGAGCGCCTCGGCGCTGCGCTGGAGATTGCCGGCGGATTGCTGATGCTGCCCGGCGGCGTCCTGCGGCTTGCCCTGCTTGCCATTCTCGGCGGCAGCCTTCGCTTGTTCGCCGCCTTGGCGCGAGGCATCGCGGGCCTCGTTCATGTGGCCGGACCCTTCGGCCTGGGGCATTTCGGCGATGGCTTGGGAAAGATCCGCCGCGGCATCCGCCTGCATCTCGCGAAGCTCTTGCATCGCCTCGGCGGTCTTGCCTTCGGCGAGCGATTGCAGAGCTTCCGCTACCTGACCCTGGCGCTCGGCGAGTTCTCCAAGTTCGGCCGCGCGCCGGGCTTCCTCGGTAGCTTCCGCCTGGGCTTGGCCGGGTTTGGCTTGCCCTTGCTCCGGCGTGCCTTCCTCGGCCTGACCCTTCTCGGCTTGGCCCTGGTCTTCCGCGCCTTGCGTGGCTTCCGCCTTGGATTCGTTGAGCGCTTGAACCGCCCCCTTCGCGGCGTCGGCGGCGGCCTTGTCTTCGCCCTTGGTCATCGCCTCGCTGGCCTCGCGGGTGGCGGCTTCGGCCTTGGGAAGCACATCGGCGGTCTCGCTCAAATCCTGCCGCGCTTCCGCCAGTTGCTTCGCGGTCTCCTCGGCAATCTTCGCCTGCTCCTTGGCCAAGGCTTCGCGCAGTTCCTTCACCGCCTGCTCGGGCGGCGGAGTGTTCACCGGAGTCTGGCGGGCCTGCTCTTCCATCGACTTCTGCGCCTCGCTCAAGGCCTTGGCTTCCTCAGCCAGCTCGCGCGCTTCTGTCGCTTGATCCTTCATCGCCTCGGCGCGTGCCTGAGGTTGCTCCCGGAGCTGCTGCTTGAGCTGCTCCTCCATCTGGCGCTGCCGCTCCTGCCAATCCTGGGGCAGCGGCTGGTCCTGCTTGTTCGCGGCCACCTGGTTCTCCGCTTGCCGGGCCAGCTCGCGCTGCTGCTGCGCCAGCTCCTGGAGTCGGGCGACTTCCTCGATCTTCTGGCGATCCCGATCCATCTGGTTGCGAGCTTCCTCAAGCTGCTTCATCGCCTCCTCCGCTTGCTGGCGGGCACCATCAAGCTTCTCCTCGCGACGCGTCTGGCCGTCTCGAAGGGGTGCACTCTCCAGCTCCTGGCGGGCGGCGGCCACTTGCTCCGATGCCTTTCGTACTTCATCCGCCTTGGTGGCATGCACGCTGTCTTGCATCCGCTCCGCCAGCTTCTCCAAATTCTCCTTCGCCTCGGCCAAGCGATCGCGGGCTTCCTCGAAATGCTTCTTCGCGTCCTTGCTCAGTTCCTCGTTCTTCATCTCGCCGCGATGCCAGTCCATCCGCTCGCGGGCCTCGCGGGTCGCCTGCATCGCCTTCTCGATCGTCTCGCGGGCTCCATCGTGCTCCGCGCGCATTTCTTGCCGGGCAAGGGACTCCGCATTGCGGTCGATCCTTAGTAGCAGCCACTCGGAATTTCCCACGCCCGGACCATCTAGTTCGGCCGGGCGAGCATCCTCCGCACGGATCCGCAAGCGCACCTCGCCAGCACCCGGCCAACGCTCGATCAGCGAGCCGATCGCCACCTCGCTGCCCCCGCGGAAGCGGGCTGGCTTGCTACCGCCCGCCATTTTCTCCGGCAGATCCTGGTTCGTGCTTACCGGCTCCTTGCCCGAGGTCTTCGACTCCACTTTCAGGGAAGCCAAGCCGAAATCCTCCGTCACCTCGTAGCGCAGGGCCAGCACCTCGTCCGGACGGACGCGCAGTTCCTTTGCCATCGGACTGAGCCAGCGAACCACCGGCACCTGATCTTCCAAAACCCTCACCGGAAAGCGCAGCGCCTCCACCTCGCGACCCAAGCGATGCTTGAGCCGCACCACTGCTTCGCCCGCGCCGTCCTTCTCCAGATTCCACGCGAAGCTCACCCGGCCGCCATTGGCCGCGGCATCGATCTTGCCATCCGCGATGCGCTTGTCACCGATCTCAAGCCAAGCTTCTTCCACCGCGGTATTGAGCTTACCCTCGAGCTTCACCGTCGTGCCGCGCACCGCCTCGATCCCGCGGCCAAGCGGCGCTTCATCGGGCAAAAGTCCGGAGTATTCGGGAAAACCAAGCCTGACCCGCGGTTCCAACATCATCGGTGAAGGCCACACCGTCACCGTGAAGGCATCGCTCTCCCCGCGACCGGCGCGGGCGTGATAGCGGAAACCTTCCCTAACAGGATCCATGCGGTAGCGCCAGCTATCGCCGGCAAGCTGCAGGGGCTGGATGATCTCCTTGCCGTCCGCCAGCTCCATCACCAGGTCGATCTTGTCCGCGGGACCGGCATAGGCGACTTCGATCTGCAGGGCATCGCCCTCCAGCATTTCGATATCGCCGGGTTTCACCGTGAACTTCACCGCCGCGGCGTTGCCCATGCTGCTGAAGGGGGCGACCGCCCGGGTCACCAGCCGCAGCGCTTCCTTCGGCCACAGCACGAAGAGCGTCACCAGCATGATCGCCAGGATCGCGGCAGGTTTCGCCCAGCGGCGACCGGCACCGGAGGCCTTCATCTCGGCGCGTGCATCCACCTTGCCCACATCCTCACCCGCCGCCTTGGCCAGTTCCGCCATCAAGCTCGCGGAAGTGCCGGCGTCGTTGCCGGAAATTTCGAGCACCGTGCTCATGCGCTCCTCGATCTCGGGATGGCGGCCCTCGATCCACCGCGCGATCTGCACCAGGCTGATCTTGCGCATCAGGGGCCGGGCACCAATCCACACCGCCGCCAATACCGCTGCGATCCACAGTCCGAAAAGCACCCAGCGCGCGGCCATTGGCAGCGGCGAGAAAAGGTGGTCCGCCGCCATGATCGCGAGCAGGCCACCGAGGCCCACGGTCGCGAGCAGCAGCCCGCCGCGCAGCAACTGTGCACGCCGGATGCTCGAACGGACCGCCTCCAGCCGGCGGCCGATGTCTTGTCTAGCTTGGTCGGTGCTCATGGCATTGATGGATCTACGGCAATCCCCCTCCCCTTCTGATCACCCATTCCGTGGTCAGGAGAAAGGCGAAAAGCGCGAGCACGAGCCAACTGTCCCACAGCGAGGTCTCGCGGATTTCCTTCTTCGCATTGGTTTCCTTCAAAAAGAGGCCGGTGAGATCCCCGGCATTCTCCGGCTTCACCACCCGCCCGCCGGAGAGATCCGCAACGGTGGAGAGCAGTGGCAAGTTGAGCGTGGTCTCGGCCAATTCCACCGGGCCGCGCGAGCCCACCACCCGGAAACCGGCGCTGACAGCAGTGCCGCCGTCCTCGCTCACCAGGCGGTCGGCCTGCGTGCCCCGCAAGCGCACTTCATAGCGACCGGAATGCGGCAGCGCGGGAAGCTCGACCTCGTGCAGGCCATTCGAGCCCTCCACGGCATTTATCGCGGTGCTGGAAACCATCTCGCCATCGCGGAAAAGCTCGGCCTTCAGGTCAGCGTCCGTCACCGGATTCATTCCGGAGTCGCGCAGTCGGGCGGTCAGCTTGATTCGATCGTCCGCGGTGTAAGTAAGCTGGTCGGTGCCGAGTCGCACGCGGGAGCCGCCGGCACGTAGCACCGGCCCCGCTCCCCAGCGGACGAGATTCCCCCAGAAGCGGTGATGGTAAAGATCGCCCGCGCCCTCGCGCAGCCGCCAGGTCCGATCCGTGAGCAGCAGCGCCACCTTGCCCTTGCCGGTCTGGCGGGTGACGAGCAGGGCGGCGGCGGCCTCCTTCTCGCGGCGCTTGGCCAAGGCATCGAGGGCGGCATTCAAGCCCTCGCCTCCGGAGATGGCAGCCTGGCCTTCCTGGCCCGCGGCAGTGATCAAGACTTCCGCCCCGTCCTTCAGCGAACGAATCGGCTGCCGCCACGGGATCTCCGGGAATCCGGCCCAGACGGCATCGTTCGCCGTCTCACCGGTCGTCTGTTGGGTGATCGGGTGGTTGCGGCCCTCCGCGGTGAGGGCGAAGCGGAAGGGCTCCTCCCCGGCGCTGTAGAAATTACGATTCCTATCGTAGGTCTCGACCGGCACGAGGTCGCGGCCAGACTCTTCCGAAATGCCGTGCGGCATGTAGCGCGGCCCGGCGATCATCACCAGCATCGCCGCACGCTCCTTCACGCACTCCGCGATGATCTTCCATGTCGCTTCATCCATCGCCCGCGGATCGATGTCGCCCAAAATGATCACGTCGAACTTCCGCCACTCCTCCTGGGTCGCGGGCAGGCGTGTTGCCTGCGCCTCACCGAAGGGCCGGGTGGCCGAGGCGGGGATCAATTCCTCCTCCTGGCCCGCGATCGTGTCCGGGTGCAGCAGCACATACTGCATGTGCACCGACTTATCCCGGCCGTAGAAGAGATTGCGAAGGTAGCGGAATTCCCAGCGTGGCGTGCTTTCGACGATCAGCACGTTGGTCCGGGCATCCGTGATCGAGGTCTCGAATTCCCAGGCATTGTTCTCCGCGAAGCGCTCGCCATCCAGCCCGGCGATTTCGATCCGGTAGCCGCCCACGCCGCCTTCCTCCGGCACCGTGGTGAAGCGCACTTCCTCGCGGTGATGTTCCTGCGGAATCGGCACCGGCCGCTCCTCGATCAACTTCTCGCCACGCATCAGCCGCACCTTGGCCTGGCCACCCTTGTAACCGTCGAATTTGAGCGATGCCGTCACCCGCATGCGGTCACCGAGGTGGATCGCCTCCGGAGCCTTCACTTCCAGCACCGAGGCATCGCGCGGCGGCTCCGCACTGCCGGTGGCGATGATCCCGACAGGAGCATCGAGGATGCCGAAGCGGCGCGCCACGTCTTCCACCCGGCCGGGGCGATTGTGTCTGCCATCGCTCACCATCACCACACCGGCGAGATCATCGGGCGGAACCTGCTCCAGCACCGTGTTCATTGCCGCGACAAGGTCGGTGGCATCGCTCCACCCTTCCGCCTCCCCTTCGCCCTCGCCGCGAACACTGCGCGCAGCATGGACCGTGCGGACCTTCATCGACTCGCCGAGTGTCTTGAGAATCCCGGAATCCGCCAAGGCCTTCTCCCCAATCTCAAGCCGGGTCGCGGACGCGCCATCGTCCTTCAGATGCATCGAAGCGGAATCGTCGATGACCACCACCACCTCGCGATTGCGCGCGCGCTCGACCTCGCGGATCCACGTCGGCTCGATCAGAATCCAGACCAGCACCGCCAAGGAGCACAATCGCAGCGCGATCAGCCAGCGGCTGCGCTTCGGGGTGACCGCCTGCGATTCGTAGCGATAGAGGAAGAGGATCAGTTCCACCACCAGCGCGGCAACTGCGGCCACCGCCCAGACCGGCCAATCCGGAGATAGGCGCACGATTTTTCCCAGACTGGCAAGGATGCCCCACAGGGCGAGAAAGAGGATAGGAGGTCTGAGCATGGAAATCATCGCACCACCCCCTTTGCATCAAACCTTGATTTTTGCATCAGATGCAGTAAGATCCTTCCATGAGAACCACCCTGGACATCGACTCCGACGTTTTGGAGGCGGCGAAGGAAATTTCTGCTGGATCCAAGCGAACCACCGGTCAAGTCATCTCCGATTTGGCGAGGAAGGCACTGACCTCGACTGGTTCCGGCGGAACACCCCCCACGATCCTGAATGGCTTCGAGCAGCTTCCTTCCCGAGGCGAGATCGTGACCGTCGAATTTGTCCGCAAGCTCATTGAAGAAACGGAAGACACATGATCGCGCTGCTTGATGCGAATGTCTTGATCGCATTGTTCGACCCGGACCATATCCACAACGCGCGCGCGCAACAATGGATGACCGCTGAAAGAGCTGCGGGATGGGCAACCTGTGCCCTGACACAGAACGCTTGCATTCGCATCCTTTCACAGTCGGCCTACTCCGGAAGAATTCCGATTCGGGACGCGGCCAGGCGTTTGCAACAGGCAACGCAAGCACCCGATCATCGCTTTTGGCATGACTCGATTCAAGGCTGCGACCCTCTTGTATTCGATCACGACAAAATACTGACCTCCCGGCATCTGACCGATCTGTATCTCTTGGCCCTTTGCGTGGAAAACGACGGACGTCTGGTGACATTCGACAAGGGAATTCAGCTACAGCCCGTTCTGAAGGCAGCGGCCCGGCATCTGGTAGTCCTATGAATCCGCCGGGATAGCCGGCTTCTCGAAGCAGGGTGCTCATCGCCCACCCCCTCCCCATACCGCTTCATCCCCGAAACTCACCCGCACGTTCTCCGCCATCTGGCGGGAGCGCGAAACCCAGCGTGCGAGGAAGCTCTCTAACAAGAACAGGACGAACCCGGCGACCGCCAGCAGCTTCCAGATCTCCCGGCCGAAGCCTTTGCCCTGAAGCACGCCGAGGATGTCCTCGACCGACGCCGGCTGCAGCAGGTCCGCGTGCTTGCGGATCAGCGCGAGGTCCTCCTCATTGCGCGCCTCGAAACGACTCTCCGCGGGATCCCGGATGACGGCGACGGGCAGGCTCGCCCCCTCGGGGAGCTCCAAGCTCTCGCGCAATTCCTCGTCCGCGCTGACCTGATAGACACCGGGCACCGACGGACCACCGATCGCGAGTTCGCGGCCACGGCGGGCCGGGCGGACCCGGGCCTCGCGGGGGAAGCCCATGGGATCGGTCACACGCATGGGCTCGCCAGCCTCCTCGCGAGCTGGCAGGAAGGCGTAGCCGGGGATGACCTGCTTGTCGCCGCCGGGCAAGTTCCAGAAGAGCCTTACCTTGGCCTCTCCCCCGTCCTCGCGATACTTCGCCAGAAAGGGCACCGGCCGGTTCGCCTCCAACTGTGCCCGGCCAAGTTCCTCATTGCCATAGTCGGCTTTCATCGCTGCCTTGTCGCCCAGTTGGATCTCGATCGCATCGTCCACATCCGCGGAGAAAACATACTCGCCGGTGAAGGGCGGGACGAGTTGACCGCGCCATTCGATGGAGAAGCGGTCCTGCGGCAGCCGTTTGGCGGGCTTGTCGTTGCCCCACTTGAAATCGATTCCCGCATCCACCCGCACCAGCGCCGGACGGCCGCGCCACTCCTGGTTCGCGTAGTAGGTGCCCGTCAGCCCGCCGCTGGTCCCCTGCAGGGCCACCGAGGGACTCCATGCCGGGTCCAGATTCAGCTCCACGCCATTGCCCGCCGTCCATGCCACCAGTTCGTGCATGAGCGGGACGAAGGAACGCAGCGCCGGGAGATTTCCCGATCGCGCGTCGAAGGCGCAGGTCGCCAGCAAACTACGACCGCTACCGTAGTTCTTCGCCGCCAGGAAAGTGTCGCCATTGAGATAGGCCGCGGCCTGCACGCCCCCGGTCGGTTCGCCGGTCTTCCGCCACTGCCGCACCCGCGCCGAGGCGAGGTCGGAGTTCTTCTCGTCCTTGAACAGCGCGACCGACTCATGGAGGAAGGTCGAGGGGGCGGGAGAAATACCCTCCGCCTCCACCGCCATCTCGCCGACCGGCATCGGCAGCAGCGGTCCGTCGGAAGCCTTCCAATTGTTGAAGAACGCCGGATCCGTGCGCGGACCCGCAATCACCAAGAGGCCGGTCCCGTCCGCCACCTGACCGGCCAGCTTCGCCGCGAGGCGCTCCGGCAAGCGCGGGACATCGGCCAGCACCACCACCGCGCGGCCATCGAGATCTTCATCGGTCAGTTCAGGCGCAGGCACCACCTCGGGATCCATCAGATAAGAATCACCCACCTTCTTGCCCCGCCGGAGATCCGGCGAGGGCGCGAGAGCCATCGCCGAATAACCCGCCGCACGTTCGAAGAAAGAGCCCGCCGGGTTACCGTCGACCAATAGCACCGGCAGCGTCCCGCGGACATTCACCACCCGCTCCGCCTTGTCGTCGGCGGCCAGATCGTCATTCGCATCCATGCGCGCTGCAATCACCCGCGGCCCCGGCTTGGCAAAGCGGTGGCGGAATTCCACGGTCTCCTTCTGCCCCGCGACCAGCAGGCCCACCGGCTTCTCGCCGACCTTGCTGCCGTCGATTTCCAGCATCACCGGGCCGGGCGTGACCGCCTCGGTGCCGGTATTCTCCACCGTCACGCGCAGCGCGACCTCGCGGTCGGTGCCGACCACGCGGCGGGAGGTATCCAGCGTCGCCAGCGAGACATTGCGCAGCCCCGCGGGCACGCCGAAATCGCGCAAGATCAGCTTCGGCTTCGAGGGCATCGACTTCCACGCCTGCTCAAGGCCGTCCCAGGCATTCGGATTGTCGAAGCGCCAGCCACCGCGCTGCGCATCCGTGAAAACGATGATCTCCTTGCTGGCATTCGTCCCCTCCGCCAGGCCGAGGGTCGCCATGCCCAAGGCCTCGTGGGCACGGAAGCTGCCGCCGACCGGCTTCAGGCCATCGAGGACGCCCAGCACGTCGGCGCGATGGGTCAAGGGTGCGGCGGTCTTCGCCTCGGGTGCCGGTCCGCCGAGAATGACGAGAAATGCCGTGCCACGCGGCGCTTCCTTCACCAGTTGCTTCGCCTCATCCACCGCCCGGGAGAAGACCGTTCGTCCGTCGCTGGAGAGTTCCATCGAGGCGGAAGCATCGATCACCAGCGCCACGTCACGCCGGCCGCTGGCCTCGAAGCGCTTCAGGTTGAGCATCCTCTCCATCAGCACCAGCGCCGTCCCACCGAGCAAAAGCAACACCGCGCAGATCCGCAGGATCCAGCGCGCTTTCCCCGCCAGAACAAAGGACCCGCCTAACAAAGCAATCCCCAGCAGCGCCGCCGGCAGCACGAAGAGCCACGGCACCGTCGAGTCCGGCGGGATGAAGGGCCGCGCCAGTGCCAGCGCGATCAGGCCTAACAGCAGGCAACGCGCCGCCATCAGCAGCAGGTCCTCCCACTCCATCTTGCGCCGCCGCATCGCCACCGTGTCGAAAAGGAAGCGCATCGCGCCCCAATCGATCGGCTTCGCAGCCTGCCGCCGGACGAGGTGGATGATGATCGGAATGCCCACCCCGGCCAGTCCCGCCAGCAACCATGGATTGAGAAACAGCATCTACTTGCGACCTCCCAGATAGCGCAGCAGGGTGTCCCGCAGCGGGGTTTTGGTATTCACGGCCACATAGTCGGCGCGCAGCTTGCCGCAGGCGGCATCGATCCGCTTCACGAACTCGCGCACCTTCTCCAAGTAGGCCGCGCGCACCGCCTGGGGATCGATCCGCAGCATCTTCTCCACCCCTTCCAGATCGCGGAAGCGCTGGAAGTTCTTGAAGGGAAAGGTCAGCTCTTCCTCGGCTAACAGGTGGAAGACCACCAGTTCGTGCTGCCGGTAATCGAAGTGGTGGAAAGCCTCGATGATCTTCGCGGGATCGTCGAAAAGGTCGCTGATCAGAATCACCAGGCCGCGCTTCGGAATCCGCTCGGCCACGCCGTGCAGCACGCCGCCGACATCGGTATCCGCGCCCGCCTCAACGCCGTGGAGTTCTTCCAGGATGCGCCGCACCTGGCTCGGCCGGCTGCCGGAGCGGATGAAGTTGCGCACGCCCTTGTCAAAGGTCACCAGACCCGCGCCATCGCCCTGCTTGACGAAGAGGTAGGCAAGCGCCGCAGCGAGGTGCTTCGCATACTCCAGCTTCGAGAGCGGGATGTCGCCCACCTTCGCGGCGGAATCCCCGGTGTATTTCATCGAGCCCGAGACATCGATCGCCAGCGTGGCGCGGAGGTTGGTCTCCTCGATGTACTGGCGGATCACGTTGCGATCGCTCTTTGCCATCACCCGCCAGTCGAGATCCTTCGGATCGTCACCCGGGACGTATTCGCGGTGCTCCGCGAACTCCACCGAGAAGCCCTTGTCCGGCGAACTGTGCCTGCCGGTCAGGGTGCCCTGCATGCGGCGGCGCGCATACCATTCGAGGCGGCGCAGCACCCCCATCGTCTCCGGGGGAAGGAGCCGCATGCATTCGGGGAGTTTGAGGGAATCGGCGGACATCGGTCGAAGGGACGCTTTGTTAGACCACCAATTCTTCGCGCGGGGCGAGATGCTTCACCAAGCGCTTGATCACCTCGTCGCTGGTCACACCGGCGGCTTCGGCATTGAAAGTGGTGATCACGCGGTGACGCAGCACCGGGGTGGCCACGGCCGCCACGTCGCTGGTGGTGGCGTGGAATCTCCCGCGCAGCACGGCGTGGGCCTTGGCCGCGGAAATCAGGCTGATGCCCGCTCGCGGACCCGCGCCCCAGCTTACCATTTCCTTCACGAAGTCCGGCGCGGAGGCATCCTTCGGCCGCGTCCCGCGAGCCAGCTTGGCGGCGAAGTCGATGACGTGATCGCCCACCGGCACGCGCTTCACGACCTGCTGGAGATGGATGATCTCCTCCGCGTTCATCAGCGGCGTGATCTTGGCCTCGGTGGGGCTGGTCACCCGGCGGATGATCTCCCGCTCCTCCTCCTCGCTCGGGTAATCCACCAGGATATTGAAGAGGAAGCGGTCGAGCTGTGCTTCCGGCAAGGGGTAGGTGCCCTCCTGCTCGATCGGGTTCTGCGTGGCCAGCACGAAGAAGGGATTCGGTAGATGCAGCGTGTGCTCGCCCACCGTCACGTGGTGTTCCTGCATCGCTTCCAACAGCGCGGCCTGGGTCTTGGGCGGGGTCCGGTTGATCTCGTCCGCCAGCACGAGGTTGGAGAAAATCGGCCCGTGGACGAAGCGGAAGCCGCGGCGCCCGGTCTCCGGATCGACTTCCAGCACGTCCGTCCCGGTGATGTCCGCGGGCATCAGGTCCGGGGTGAACTGGATCCGCTTGAAGCCGAGGTCGAGGGCTTTGGAGAGGGTCGAGACGAGAAGGGTCTTGGCCAAGCCGGGAACCCCCACCAACAAGGCATGGCCACGGCAGAAGATTGCCATCAGCGCCTGCTCCACCACGGCGTCCTGACCGACGATGACCCGGCCCAGCTCCGCCTTCATCTGGCCGTAGGTCGCGTGGAGCTTTTCTACCGCCGCCTTGTCGTCGTTGCTCATGGTCCCGGCTCTACGCGGGGCATTTGCGGCAAATTGCACATGAATGGAACGCGTTTCGACATTTCGGAAAATGACCGTGCCCAGCAGCTTCTGGACGGCCGATTGGTCATGAAATGACGCGAAAATGCGCGAAACTTGGCACCGCCGGAAAGACATTCTAACTTTTCCCCTGCATTTGGGATTCCGGTCGCACTAGCCAAGTCGCAGCCAAGCCCCTAGCCTCCCGCGCGTGGGGTTTTTCCGGTTCATCGGCGGCATGGTCACAGGCTTCCTCGAGTATCTCGGGGAGGTCGCGATCCTTATTGGGGAAATCGCCGTTTCGCTGATCAAGGGGAAGATCCGCTGGGGAATGGTGATGCAGCAGGTCGTGGAGATCGGCTACCGCTCCCAACCGGTGGTCATGGTTACCGGGGCCTTCACCGGCGCGGTGCTGGCGGCGCAGTCGCTCTTCCAATTCAGCGCCCTGAACATGGAAACCGCCGCGGGTGCCCTGGTCAGCGTGGCGATGCTCCGCGAGCTTGGCCCCTCGATCACCGCTCTCATGCTGGCTGGCCGGGTCGGCGCGGCGATGGCCGCGGAGATCGGCACCATGCGTGTCACCGAGCAAGTCGATGCCCTGCGCTCGATGGGCGTCCATCCGGTGGACTATCTGGTCAGCCCGCGCCTGCTCGCCATGCTGATCGCGATGCCCCTGCTGATCGGCGAATCCGCCGCGCTCGGCATCCTCGCCTCGGTCGCCGTCGGCACCGGCCCCTTCAATGTGAATCCCGCCTACTGGATGGACCAGATGGGCAAATACACCGACTTCAGCGACATCCTGATCGCCCTGATCAAGGGCCTCGTCTTCGGCGTCCTCATCGTCTGCATCTCCTGCCACCAAGGCATGCAGGCCACCGACGGCGCGGTCGGCGTCGGCCGCAGCACGACCCGCGCGATGGTCTATTCCGCCCTGGCGATCCTGATCGTGAACTTCTTCCTGACCCTGATCCTGAACGTGATCTTCCCGGCGGGATTGAGCCGACACTAGGGAAGACGAAAGTTCCAAGTAAGAAGGACCAAGTTCCAAAAAAGCAGTGACCACCGGACAGGTCCGGCAACCAAGGGCTGTTTTTGGCACTTGGTCCTTCTTACTTGGAACTTCCTCACGCCGATAGCCTCACCCCCGACGGATCCGGATCAATGAAGTGCGTCCAGCTTTCGTCCGAGTGCGCGTTCTCCCGCAGTCCGAACATCGGCCGCCAGCGCGGCGCGGCGGGCTTGCGCAGCGGGTGCATGTTCGCCTCGTGCGGCAGCTTGTTCGCCTTGCGCGTGTTGCAGCGGATGCAGGAGGTTACGATGTTCTCCCATGTCGTCCGCCCGCCCTTGTCGCGCGGCATCACGTGATCGAGATTGAGCTCCGCCTCGCTGAAGATCTTCGCGCAGTACTGGCAGGTGTGCTTGTCCCGCAGGAAGACATTCCGGCGGGTGAAGCGCACCTCCATCCGCGGCAGCTTCTCGTAAATCGCCAGCACGATGATCTTCGGCACCCGCATCGCCAGGCGCACGGTGTGGATCATTTCCTCGACGATTTCTCGCGACGAGTGTTCGACCCACGAGCCCAAGTCGTGAGTCCGGAATCGATCGTCTCCCTCGGTCTGCACCACCTGCGCGTGCCCGAGAAACAAAAGCTTCAAGGCGCGTCTGACGGAGCAGGTTTGCACCGGTTGCCAAAACCGGTTGAGGACGAGGACGGGATAGTCAAGATGGCCTACCATGCCTTTTCCCAGCAATTGCCGCGCAAGCTAGCAGGATGATCGGATGCCGCAAGGAAAAGGTAGACGGGAAAGGAAGTTACGGGGATTCGCGTGGTCCGCAAACCCGAAGCACACCTCCCTCCCCGCCGCGGTCACCCTCGTTTTGCGACGGCTCCATCCGATTGACGAAAACCCCGTTTTCTGCTAATCCTTGGAAGTCCCGACGGGCTCTCTAGCCCCTCCGGTCCGGCGGCCCTTTTCTGCGGCTCCCGGGTGGTTCCAAGCTCCGGCACCATTGCAACAGCACGGACGGATTACACTCCGCCTTTAAAAGATGGACCGGGCGGTCAATACGGTCCTGGGCGATGCCCCCTCATTCCTCACGCTGCTTCTTTGAAAGCCGCATGGGGGTAAGGGGGCTTATGGATCGGAAGAGGCATTGAATTCAGGAAGAATCTCCCTGGGCGCTCCGGAACGATCGATCCAAGCACCCCGCGGGACCGAATCTTGCCCTTCATGAAAGGTTCCCCGGCATCCCTTCCGTCTCCACATTCTTGCTTGCGCTCCCGCGGCAACCCGCAAAAGTTGTCTGACAAATCCATGAACATCCGCATTCTATTCACCTCCCTGCTTCTCGCCGCTCCCCTTGCCCGGGCCGAGGAAGGATTCACCGATCTCTTCAATGGCAAGGACCTCGCCGGCTGGACCCGCGTCAACGGCAACGGCGAGTTCAAGATCGAGGGCAAGGACATCGTCGGCTTCGGCGAGAACGTGAAGTCGAATACCTTCCTGCGCACCGACAAGACCTACAAGGACTTCGACTTCCGCTTCGAAATGAAGTTCGACGACCTCACCGGCAACTCCGGGATGATGTTCCGCGGCCTCCAGAAAGAGGGCAAGGACGGTCGCGTGCACGGCTACCAGTGCGAGCACGACAACGGCAAGGCCCGTGCCTGGACCGCCGGTCTCTACGACGAGGCCCGCCGCGGCTGGCTCGAACCCAAGAAAGGCGATAAGGACACCGAGGCGGACAAGAAGGCCCAGGCCGATTTCACCAAGCAGGGCCAGGAAATCACCAAGTGGACCGAGTGGAACGAGGTCCGCATCGTCTGCAAGGGCAAGCACATCCAGATCTGGCTCAATGGCAAGGAGCGCGTGGACTACGAGGACGAAGGCAAGGAATTCACGCCCGAGGGCTTCTTCGCCCTTCAAGTGCACTCCGGCAAATCCTGCAAGGTCCGCTGGCGGAATATCCGGATCAAGGAACTCTGAGTTCCCGCCCGCCGCTCAGGATCTCCTGCCAATCGCCCTCGCCGATCCCGGCGAGGGTTTTTGTTTTCCGCACCCCTGCGTCCGCAGCATCGGGCGAATCCGTCACCCAGACCACCGCCATGCCCGCGGCCAGAGCGGCGGCGATCCCGCGCTTGCTATCCTCGATCGCCAGGCAGTTCGCCGGGTCCACCCCGAGCCGGCGGCAGGCGAGCAGGTAGATCTCCGGAGACGGCTTGCCCTCCGCCACCTCATCGCCCGCTGCCCGCACCGGAAAATATCCGGCGAGACCGGAGGCTTCCAGGCATAGCTCGATATCCGCGCGGTCGCTGGAACTCGCGAGCGCCACGGGAATGCCCTGTTCGCAGAGCCGCTCCAACAGGTCGCTCACGCCCGGCAGCGGCTGGAGCGGTTGGCGGCCCATGATCGACTTCCAGGCACCCCGCCAATCCCCGCTGAAGCGCTTCGCATCGAATCCGTCCGGTGCCTTGTCTGCGAGATAGCGCTCGATGGTCTCGTTCGCCGCACCCATCAGCTCCCGGAAATATTCCTCGCGGCCCAGCTCCCCGCCCTGCCGCGCGAACGCCTCGCGAAAGGCCTCGAAGTAGAGCGGCTCGGTGTCAAAGAGCGTGCCGTCCATGTCGAAGATCACCGCCCGCCGGACGTCGTGCGAAACCGCATCCGCCAGCCGCTTGCGGAATTCGCTCGGCCGCTCGCCGGTCTCCGCCAGGAAGAAGCGGCTCAGTTCGTGCGCGGACCCGAATTGCATCCGCCGCGAGATCTCCGTGAGGCCCAGCGCCGGATCGCCTAACAGGTGCTGCAGGTGCCGCACCCGCACCCGCTGGATTTCCTGCTTCGGCCCGTGCCCGAGCAGCGCGGCGAAGCGGGTCTTGATCGTGGTCATCGAGAGCGGCGTGAGATCCTCCAGTTCGGCCACGAGCAGTGCCTCGTGCGGCGCTCGCAGCCGGATGTGCCGGACCAGTTCGCGGATCCCGGGATCGGCGATCGCCAGCGTATCGCTCGACTCCCGCGACACCACCGTCTGCACCGGGATCTCGGTGCGCCCGGCTGGCAACGTCTCGCCGTTCATCTGCCGCCATAGCAGCGCGGCGGCTTCCCGGCCGACCTCGCGGCCGGGATAGGCGATGCTGCTGAGCGCCGGGAAGGTCGCGAAGCAATACGCCGAGTCATCGCCGAAACCGATCACCGCCAGTTCGCCTGGCACCCGGATCCCCAGCCGGTCCGCCGCACGCAGGGCCACCGCGCCCAGCGAATCGTCCACCACGAAGAGTCCGCAGGGCTTCGGCAGTTGGTCGAGAAAGGCCATCACCTCGGTCTCCACCTCGCGCCAGGTCTGCGCCTTCCACAGCGGCCGGCCCTTCAAATAGTGCACCGCCGGTTCCAGCGCATACTCCCCCAGCTTCGCCCGGAATCCCGCCAACCGCTCCCGCGCGTAGCGGCGCAGCCCGGACGCGAACTGGGCTTCGCGATAAAAGGTCTCCCCGCGCGCCAGGAAAGCGAAGTGCGGCACCGCGCACTCGATCAAGTGCTCCGCCGCCAGCGCCCCGATCCGCGCATTGTCCGGCACCACCCGCGGGTAGCCCGCATCCGGTCCCTCGGTGCTGAGCAAGACCACCGCCTGCCCGCGCCGCCGGTAGGCCGCCAGCTCCTCTTCGGAAGCGCGGAAGAGGATCAACCCGTCGCCATGCCAGTCCTGGTCGATCTGCACCGCCTCCATCTCGCCGTAGGAGCGGTTCTCCGTCACCAGCCGCCAGGACTCGTCCCCACGCATGAAATCCACCACCCCCGCCGTCACCTGCGGGCCGGAGGACGACCACACCGGATGGCGGATCGCGACGCTGCGGCGGATGACGGAAGGGCCGGACATGCCGCATGGAAACGAATCCCCTGCCGCCATGGCAAGCGGGACCGCAAGCCCTGCCGATACTCCCCCCGCTTCCGCCGAAATTGCCCGTTCACCGTCCGCGGCAAGCGGCCGCATGATGCGGGGCGTGGGGAAGCTTGCGGCTCCCTCTCTTGTCAGGCTCCCGTCCTTCCTATGATCATGAAAAATCCATTCTCAAGTTGGCTCCGACTTGCCTCCATCGGTTTCACGGGCTTCGCGTTGAGCGCCTTCGCGGGCACGACCAACCTGCCGGTCCTCAATCCCGGCTTCGATACTGCCACCGGCGTTCTGGCCGACTCATGGAACTCCAATGGCGGCTCGATCCGCGGCGGGGCGGAAGGCGGCTTCCAATGGACCGCCTCTTACTTCGGCGGCACCTTCCCGACCAACAACACCTTTGGCACTACCATTGAAGGCCCGATCCGCCAGGATCTCACCGGCCCGGGCAGCACCTTCGTGGCGGGTGCCACCTACCAGTTGAAGGTCGATCTGTTCGGTGCCACCACTTACAAAGCGGGCGATAGCCGGATGTGGAGCTTGGCCCTGACCGCCGACGGCTTGGTCGTGGCGAAGGACCAGTGGTTCTCCGATGAGTTCGCCTCCCAGTCGGTCGCGAATGGCGGCGCCATCCCGAACGATCACATCATCACCGTGAATTCCGGCAGCACCGGCCTGACCACGGCGACCCTTTCGTTCACGGCTCCGCCCGAGTTCGCCGGTCAAACGATCGGCATCCAGCTCGGCGGTGACGCATCCACGGTCTACACCCTGGCTTCCGGCTCTCCCGCCACCAACGATTACTTCGGGATGATGGACAACGTCGCGCTCACCGTGACCGACGATCTGATCGCCGCGGTGGACTACTTCATCACCGACTCCGAGTTCATCGGCCAACCGATCGCCCTATCCTGGCGCGTGGTGAATCCCTCGGTGATCAGCACCCTGACCCTCGACAACGGCAGCGGCCCGGTCGCCGTGACGTCCAACACCAACGCGACCACCGGCGAAGGCTCGATCTCCGTCAATCCCACGGTCACCACCACTTACACCCTCACGGCGAACGGCGGCAGCAGCAAGCAGCTGACCATCTCCGGCGGCACCGTGGTGAACTTCACTTCCAGTGCTACCCTTGCCACCGCCGGGGACGGCTATCAAGTCACTCTCGATTGGCAGGTCTATCCGCCGGGTTTCCCGGTGAAGATCTCCGATGGCACCACCAATCATGACGTCAGCGCGGATACCGACGAGTCCAGCGGGATCGGCTCGCGGATCTTCACGCTGACCAATGCCTCCACCTTCTTCACCCTTGACCAGAACAACGGTAGCGATACCGCCACGCTGCGGGTCCTCCGCGCGACAGGCAACACGGTCGCCTTCTCGCTGAACAAATCCGAGTTCACGACAGGAGAAGTCACCACTGCCAACTGGTCCGGGACGACCGGGAATCCCGACTCATGGGTCGGCATCTACACCGCCACGGCCATCCCGGAGACCATTCTTTCCCTGCAGTGGAACTACCTCAATGGAACCAAAACCGCGGGCGGCAATCATCCCGCCGGCTCGATGAACTTCACCCTGCCAGCAGGAAACTACTACGCGGTCCTCTTCGTTGACGAAGACTACATCGTCGAACAGGGGCCGATTCCCTTCACGGTGGTCACTCCGCCGGTTGACATTCCGTTCCAGGTCCAATCGCTGCAGCGGACGGGCAACTCCATCACCCTGACCTGGGGCTCCCTCGCCGGCCGCGAATACGACGTCTACGCCTCGGACACCCTGGAGGGAGATCCTGAGACCGCATGGGATCATGTCGGGATCGACATTCCTTCCACGGGTGACGGCACCACCACCTTCACCGAGGAGCTTCCCGCGCCCGCGCCAGGACGGAGATTCTACCGGGTCTATGACTCGGAAGTTTCACCCCAATAAGTCCGCCCGTCTCCCGCTTTCAAAATTGCACCCATGAACCGTTCGTCATTCCTGCGCCTCTCCGCCCTCGGCACCTTGGGCCTCACCTCTCGCAAAAGCCTGGCGCTGCCGGAAGGCTACACCGGCATCCCCGCAGGCATCCGCCCCTACCTCCAGACGCCGCGGCCGGACTCGATGTGGGTCTCGTGGTTCTCCGACAACTCGCCGACCGGGGCCATCGAATGGGGCACCGCTCCGGGTAGCCTGACGAATACCGTGGCCGCCGCGCTCGATGTGCTCGGCACCGGCTACCACTACCACGCCGGCCGCATCACCGGCCTCTCCCCCGCCAGCTACTATTACTACCGGGTCCGCAATGGCAGCACCGTCTCCGATGTCTTCCGCTTCCGCACCCCCGTTCCCGCCGGCACCAAGACCGGCCGCCTGCGCGTGCTGGTCATGGGCGATAACCAGATCATCAACGAAAACCGCTACGAGAAACTCATCGCCTGCTGCAAGGCCAAGATCGAGTCCACCTACGGCCTGCCGATCGAGGAAGTCATCGACTTCATCCTGATGCCCGGCGACCAGGTTGATGTCGGCACGCTCAACCACTACCGCAACCTGCACTTCAAGCAATGCGGCCTGATCTCACCGAACCTGCCGATCATGACCACGGTCGGCAACCATGAGACCTATCAGGACACCGGCATGGATCTCTACAAGCGGATCTTCCGCTACGATGACATCAGCTACGCCGGCATCCCCGGTCCGGAAGGCGAGCTCTACTACGCCTACCAGCTCGCCAACGTCGCCTTCATCCACACCAGCAGCGAGCACACCGGAGCCACCCAGAAGGGCTGGGTGCGGTCCCTGGTCGATACGCTCAAAACCGACGCCACCACCGATCTCTGCGTGAGCGTCGTCCATCGTCCCTATCAGGCGGAGCAGTACGTGGGCGACATCTCGAGCTGGTTCCGCAGCGACATCATGCCGATGCTGGCGGAGACGCCGAAGCATGTCCTGAACATCGGCGCGCACCACCACCTCTACGCCCGCGGCCAGACCCGCGAGTGGCCGATCTACCACATCATCTCCGGCGGCACCGCCTGGGACCAATACTGGGGCCAATCGACCGAGCTCGACCTCGACGACGTGCAGAAGACCGTCGCCCACTGGGCCTGGCAACTCCTCGATTTCGACCTCGCGGCGCAAACCATGGACGCCACCTGTTTCGCCGAGGCGAACGTCAAGCTCCCCGCGGCCACCCGGTGGAACTACAACAGCCGCGTCATCGATAGCTTCCACCGCCGCCTTGGCATGGCCGCGCCCGCCAAGCCGGTGCTGACCAACACCTTCCCCGCACCGGTCGCACTGCCGGTCGAATTGGTCAGCGGGCCCTACCAGACCGCCACCGGCGAGGCGCTCAACAGCACTTGGTTCCAGATCGCCGCCGATAGCGGATTCACCAATCTCAAGCACGACCGCATCCGCGACGTGGAAAACCTTTACGGAGACACCGGCGCGCCGCTGTACGAGCCGGTGAACATCCACGCCAGCGTGGATATCCTGCGCTACACGGCCTCCTCCGGTCTGCCGAATGGCATCTATTACACCCGCGTCCGCCATCGCGATGCGAACGCGATGTGGTCCGCGTGGTCGGATGCGCTGAGCTTCCAGATCGAGGGCAGCACCGTCGGCAATCCGAAGATCACCATGGTCAAGAGCGTCTACGCGCCGAACGAGGACTTCGTGGTCACCCACGAGAACGGCCCCGGCCTGGCGAAGGATTGGATCGGCATTTACAAGAAGGGCCAGACACCGGGCCCGGCCACCGGATCCACCACCTGGCAGTACGTGGCGGGCTCCAGTGCCAGCGGCACCCGCAACTTCACCTACAATCTACCGGTCGGAGAATGGTTCGCGGCCTATTTCACCAACGACCTCTACACCGAGGTGGCCCCGCGCGTGCCCTTCTACGTGGGCAACAAGGTGACGCTCACGCCTTCAGAGACCGCCTACGACGAAGGCGAGACCGCTTCGATCGGCTATGCCGGAGCGCCCGGCGGCACCCAGGACTGGCTAGGCATCTACCGCGTGGACCAGACGCCGGGCCCGGCATCGCCTTCCGTGCAATGGACGACCGCCAACACGGCCTCGGGCACCAAGACCTTCGCGAGCCTGCCGAAGGGCTACTACTACGCGGCCTTCATGGTGAACAACGCCTATCAGGAAATCGCCGAGCGGGTGCGTTTCTCGGTGGGCCAGCTCATCTCCACGGTGAACATGGAGTCCGCGAGCATCGAGGCGGGCCAAGACTTCACCGTCCACTTCACCGGCGGTCCCGGAATCCCGAAGGACTGGATGGGCATCTTCAAGCAAGGCGAGACCCCCGGCGTGGACGTGCTCACCGCCTATCTCTACTTCGCGGGTGCCACCGCCGGCAGCGTGACCTTCCAGCTCCCGGAACTCCCGCCCGGCGACTACTTCGTCGCCATGTTCACCAACGACTCCTACACCGAGGTCTCGAACCGCTTCCTCTTCAGCGTGCTGGGAAAGCCTGACCTCGAGTTCGAAAGTTCCGGACTCGAGGGAAACAACATCCGCCTGCGCTGGAGATCCCAAGCCGGCAAAACCTACAAGATCCAGAAGAACACCGGCCTGGACAACGGTTGGTCAGACGTTCGCACGGTCGCGGCTACCGGCCCGAGTCATGAGGAGTTCATCGCCATCGACCGCGTGGCGGAACCGAATTGTTTCTTCCGCGTGACGGATCTGTAGGAAGGCACCGCTTCTCAGGGATCTTTCACGATCCGCTGGGTTTCCTTCGGCTTCACGCGCATCGCACCTTGCGATTCCGGCTCGACCGGTGGCATGACCGCGATCTCGATCGACATGCGCTGGCCATCCGGCAGCTCGACCAAAAGGGCGGCCTCCGACTGGTTGATCCGCTTCAAAAGGAGACGTGCTTCCCTGACCAGATCATCGGCGATTTCCAACTCAACGTCTCGATTCATAGGTTCGTGGTTTTGTAAAAGCGGATGACAGCAAGGTTGGGACGATGTCCTCATCCTTACCATGACTATCGTCGCGAAAATGGGACCATGCCTGTGAAAAAAAAGTGAATGATTCCACCCGCCGTTAGGCGGCGGGCTCCGCTTCCACGCCGGGAAACCGTCACGAGGGTCGCCGCCGAGGTCCGCCCCAGCCATCCCCGCCGCCCACGGCACGGCCCACTACTACCGGGTGGTGGAGGCGGAGTAGTGTCGCCATGCGGGCTGTGGTAGCTGTCCCGGCCCTCGCTTGCACGGCTTCCCGGAGCTGCCGTATCCTCCGGGCCTGATGAAAGCCGCTACGGTTCTTGGGATTCTAGGTCTCTTCGGCTTCACCCTCCGGGCCGCCGACATCGCGGTCCCGCCCGGAGGCACGGCACTGGGCGAATCCGGCGAGCTGAAAGTGTTCGTCGATCCCGCCCATGCCGCCGCCAGCCGGATCGAAGGCGGCGGATGGAAGATCGGGGTTTCAAAGCCGGACGAGTCGCGCGGCTATCTCGCTCAGGTCACGCTCGACTGCCCGGCCCCGGCCCTGGCTCCAGGGGAAACGGTCCTCGCCCTGGTGAAAGCGCGCGCGACCGGGGACAGGCCCTCGGTCGTCGCCAAGCTCCAGCTCGCGGGAGCGCCCTACACCGCCGCCGCCGACACCATCACGCTGGAACCCGGTGCCGCGTTTCAGGAGCTTCCCGTCGTCTTCCGCATCACCGAAGCGATTCCGAAAGGTGCCGCCGCCTTGACCTTTCTCTGCGCGGGAAAACTACAGACCGTTGAGATCAGCTCGGCCCGCGTTTTCCTCTACCCCGCCGGCACCGATACCAGTAACTTCCCGCGCATCCGCCGGACCTATGCCGGGCGCGAGGCGGATGCGCCATGGCGAAAAGCCGCCCTCGAGCGCATCGAACGGGAGCGCAAGGCCGACTTCAGCATCCGCGTGATGGGGACCGGCGGCAAGCCGCTCGCGAATGCCAAGCTCACCTTGAAGCTGCGCCGCCACGCCTTCGGCTTCGGCTCCGCGGTCACCGCCGAACTTCTAACAGCGGATAGCGATGACGCGCGCCGCTACCGCGGGATCGTGGACCGGCTCTTCAGCCAGGTGGTGTTCGAAAACGACCTCAAGGACTTCGGCTGGGAGCCGGGGGCCGCGGGCAAGGAAGAGCACAAGCAGCGCTTGGACCGTGCCTTCGACTGGCTGGCGGAGCGGAAGATCAGCGTCCGCGGCCACTACCTGATGCAGGGCGCAGTGCCGCCGAACCTCGCCGACACCACCGATGCGGAAACGATCCGGCGTCACTTCCTGGACACCGCGAAAGAGCGGATCGACTTCGCCCGCGACCGCGTCTGCGAGTGGGACGTGATCAATCACCCGGTAGCGTGGAGCGGGGCCGAGCTTCTCACCAAACGCCCCGGACTGGAGCATCTCGATCGGGAGACCTACACCCTCACCCGCGGCAGGACCTCGCTGCCTTTCTTCGTGAATGAGGACCAGCTCTTCCGCCCCGGCCGTCAGGCGGATGAGACCTTCGCTTACCTCGAAGCCTTGCAGCGCGACGGCTTCCGGATCGACGGGCTGGGCAATCAGGCACACTTCGACGAGAGCTTCCTGCCCTCGCCGGAAGAACTGCTCGCCGTCACCGACTGCTTCGGCGCGATCGTCCCGCGGCAAGCCGTGACCGAGTATGACATCGTCACGCAGGCCGATGAGGAACTCGCCGCGGATTACACCCGGGATGCGCTGATCGCCTGCTTCAGCCATCCCGCCTACTCCAGCTTTCTCCTGTGGGGCTTCTGGGAAGGCCGCCACTGGAAGCCGGAGGCAGCGTCATGGAACCGCGATTGGTCCATCCGCAAGCGCGGCGAGGTATTGGAAGAATGGCTCGGCCGCCGCTGGACCACCGCGCTGACCGTGACCACGGGCGATGACGGCGTGGCCCGCTGGCGCGGCTTCCCCGGGGAGTATGACCTGACCACCGGGACCGGGGAAAAGGGACGGCCCTTTGCCGTCTCGAAAGCCCTGCCGGATGTGACGGTCGGGAAGCCGTAGACCTGCCCGGGACTCCCAAACGACGCCGGGCAGACATCCGGAACATTCATGCAATTCGATTTCCGTAATGCGAAAATCGAGTCGGCAAAGTGCGGATCCGTGGCAAGATTTTCACAAAATCATTCGGTGACGACTAAACGCAACCGCCCGGGGCGATCATAATAGTGCGCCCCGGTAGTGGGAGGATCGACTCCCGCCGTCGGCTCCAAGACGATGAAACCCAACTCCAAAACCCACGGTACCGGCGTGCCCGGATCTCACAGGCGTCTTTTCGGTCCCCTTGCCTGCGCTGTGATAGCGCTGGCAGGCGAGGCCGCCGCCGCTTCCAAAACCTACCAGTACTTCCGCTTCGAGCCGAAGGCTATGCAGAACGGTTCTACCCAGATCCAGTTGAGCGAGTTTACCTTTTCGTTCAACGGCGTACTGCTCAACATCAACAACCGCAATACCACCGGCGTGAACACGGTGGCCGCGACCGCCGCATCCGGGGCGCAGGATCCGAACGCGAACGAAGGCCCCAACAGGACCCTGGACGGCAAGCCGTTGACGACCGGGAGCACGGATACCACCAAGTGGTTCAGCGATGCCGCCCTGACCCAGCCGCTCGATATCAGCTTCACTGCCGGACCGGTGACCGTGGATGCCTATAGCTTCGCCACGGCGAACGACAGCGCCGGTAACGCGCGGACCCCGGTGACCTGGTTTCTCTACGGCAGGAATAGTACTTCCGCCCCTTGGGAGGTCATCGACTACCGGGCCAACCAGACGATGATCATCGCGAACAACACCTATCAGGCGACCTACACGATGCCCGAATCGGTGCCACCGGTGGTGAATTTCTTCCGGGTCCAGAACACCACCGCAGCCGGGACCGCCGCGATCGTCCGCAATGACGACGTCAACGGCGTGAAGCTGGAATGGGACACCGCCTTGGGCGATACCAACGGGACCACCATCGCTCCGGTACCAGGGGCGGTCGCGCAAACGGGATTGGCCACGTTGGATCCGCCGGATAGCGCCACCACCCTGCTCACCATCTCCGCCTCGCGGGCCTTGCCAACGCCGGTCGCGGCGACGGCGACGGCGCGGGTGCGCTCGGTGATCGGCGGGGTCTCGAACTTCCGCTACATCCGCTTCAAGGCGACCAAGCTGCGCAGCGGTCTGGCCACCGGCCTGATCCAGCTCAACGAATTCGGCTTCCGCAACGGTGCCAATCCGGTGGCCGTCACCGAAGTGACCAGCCCCGGCGCTGACAACGGCGATGGCGAAATCCCCTCGGAGTTGACCGACGGCGATCTCCTTGCCGGCAAATGGCTCGACCGCAACAATGCGGCGGTGATCTTCGACCTCGGGGATCCAGCCCTGCCGGGTGCCGATGACAATAGCGTGACCCACTACTATTTCCACACGGCGAACGACGACCCGAACCGCGACCCGCTCCAGTGGATCCTGGAAGGCAGCAACGACCAACTCGCTTGGACGATCATCGAGAACGTGGATTTCGACTATCCGACCCCGGTGGCCCGTTTCGTAGGTTCCAGGAACATCCCCCTGCCGGGTGCTTCCCTGTCGCCGCTGATTGACCTCTTCACCGGCGATGCCACGACCCTTTACGAAGGCACGCCGCTGACGCTGACCTGGGCGACGCGGGCTGTCGACAACGTCACCATCGACCAAGGGATCGGTACGGTTTTGGCGAGCGACACGGTGTCGGTCACGCCGCCTCTCGGTTCCACGACTTACACTCTGACCGCGAATTCCCCGGGCAATCTGGCCTCCAGCACGAGAACTTTCACGGTGAATGTCCTCGCAGGCACGACTGCCACGACGGTGAATTACGCCGACTTCAGCAACGCGGCCAACGACTTTTCATTCTCGGGTCCGGCCTCGATCGTGGATGGCTCGCTCTTCATCACTCCGGAAATCGGCGGCCAGCTCAGCTCGGCCTGGTTCCGGACGAAGCAGAACGTGGCAGGCGGCTTCGAGGCCACCTTCGGCCTGAGCATGACTCACACGCCGAATGGTGTTCCTCCCGCCGACGGGGTCGCCTTCGTCATCCAAAACCACCCGCAAGGAACCTCGGCTCCTACCACGGGTGAATCCGGCGTGTCCTCGAAGGCTCTGAATATCGCGTTCAAAACCTTCGGCTTCGATGCTGCCAATGCCTCGCGCATCCAGGTATTGAATGGCACCCAGGAGGTAAGGATCATTTCCGCCTCGACCGTTCCCGGCATCACTTATCCGAAGCTGCCCGACCTCGCTTACCCGACATTGGCCGGCCCGCCGGGCAGCCCGCCGTACCGCGTTCGGATTGTCTACGTCCCCGGAACCGAAGAAACCGATTCGCTGCTGGACGTTTATCTGAACGATGTGGCGGTCATCGAGGACGCGGTGGTGGACTTGGAAGACATCGGCGCGGTGGATGCGAACGGAAAGGCCTACATCGGCTTCACCGGGCGGACCGGCGGGAATTCCCAGCGCAGCCTGATCACCGATTGGCACATGGCCTACGGCGACTTTTCAGCCCTGCCGCCCTTCGGCATCGTGAAGTCCTTCCGGAATACCTTGGGCGGCACCAACACCTGGGACTTGGTGTGGAACTCGGATCCGGACCGGAGCTATGTCATCCAATCCTCGGACAACCTGGTCGAGTGGGACGATGAAGCCAGTTTCGTCGGCGAGCCCGGGCAGATCGGACTGAAGGTCCCGATCGACTTCGCCACCGAGTCGCGGCGCTTCTACCGCGTCGTGGAAGACGAGGAAGAATGATCTGATTTCCAAGCTAGGTCGCACATGCTGAGCCCCCGGTCTGGAGCGCGTCTCCGGGCCGGGGGTTCTCATTTTGGAAAAGAGGCAAGACCCAAGACTTCAAGACTCAAGACCGGACGAAGGACCCTCCGGTCAGCGCCTCAAGCTTGCTTCAAGTCGTGTCTCTTGCGTCTTCCAGTCTTGCGTCTTCAGGCCATCTGGATGCTCCGCTGGAGTTCAGCCAGGCGGTGGTCGGCGAGCTTGAGGGTCTTCAGGATCGCCTGCTGTTTCTCCATCGCTTCCGGCTCGAGGCTCGAGGCGGCGGCGCGTTGGGCCACTTCATTCACCGCCTGCTGGAGCGCGCGGGCGGCGGCAGCCTGGAAGCGTGGATCCGCGAAGGGCGCCCCGGGCGACATCTCGGGGTCCATGGTCTCTACCAGGAAGTCCGCGAAGAAGTGCGGCTGGCAAACGCGATAGACATGCAGGCCCAGCTCGAAGAGATCGCAGGCCAGCGGCCGCAGCGCGGTGACACCCTGCTGCTCCCAGAAGCGCTCGACGGCCAGCGCTTCCTCCACCGTATCAGTGGCATCGCCGATCCAATCTTCCGCGATGCCCGGGCCCTTGCGGTTCCCGTCCAGCCAGGCGCAGAGGGCGTGGGCAAGCAGGTGGCGCGCCTGAAGGGCCATCTCGGCCGGTGCCGGATGGGCACGCTCGTGTTGACCGATGAGCTGGAGCACCTGCCGCGCGTCGTCCGCGGTCGCTTCGGCATCGCCGGCGACCTGCAGCGAGTGGCGGCCGCGGTTCAGGGTGGCGTTGCAGAGGGTCAGGAGTTGCTGCGGGTTCTGCGGCTCGCCGAGCAATTCGATGCATTGGTCGAAGCAGCGGCGGGCCTCGTCGGGATCCGCAACGGCCAGGCCGCGGTTCGCCCAGGCGAGGGCGTAGCGCTGGCGTGCGGCGGGGTTTTCTTCGTGCGAAAGTTGTCCCAGGAGGGCGAGGGCTTCGTCGTAGGCCACCACCGCTTCTTCATCGCGTTCGAGGCGGTGCAGCACGTCGCCGCGGTTCATCCAGCCGGCGGAGAGGCCCCAGCGGAAGGACGGATCCTCATCCAGCGGCAGATCCTTGCGCAGGGCGATCGCGGCATCGAAGTCCGCGAGCGCTTCGGGAAATTTCTCCGTCTCGCCAGCGGTCAGCAGGCAGATCCCGCGGTTGGTGTGAAGATTGGCCAGCTCGTTCTTGCCGCGCGGGGTGCCGTCGTCGATGTCGCCGGGCTTTTCCAAGGCGGCATCATAGAAGGGCACCGCATGGTCGAGCAGGCCGTGGTCGCGATGGAGATTCCCCAGGACCATCCGGGCCAGCGCCCGGACCGCGAGGCTGGTGGCGTCCCCGTGGGTGGCCAGGGCATCGACCACCGTGGAAAGTTCGTCGATGGCGCTGCCAAAGTCCTCCTCGCTCAGGGGGACCGGGACATCGCGCCACTTGAGAACGGTGGCGAGGGTTTCAGGCAAACCGGGTGCCTGCGGGCTGGAGCGGAAGACTTCTGCCATGGGATGCGGGCGGGAAGGATCGCGGGGGAGACCGTGAAGGCAATCACCAATCATCAATCTCCCAATCATCAATCACTCTGCCGCTGCGCGGGGGAAGGAGAACGAAGGGGATTCTAAACCTCATCCCGCGCACCGGCACTTCGATTGATGATTGGAAGATTGGTGATTGGTGATTTCTACTCTCCGCGTGCTCCGCCTCACCACCATCGCCGAACTCGCGAAAGCTACCGGCCCCCACCACCTCGCCCTTGGCGTCTTCGACGGCGTGCACCTGGGCCACCAGGCGGTCATCGGCGGGGCGCTGGCGGCACGGGCAAAATCCGGCGGAACCTGCGGGGTGCTGACCTTCGATCCCTACCCGATCCGGGTGCTGGCACCGGAGAAGGCACCCCGGCGGCTGCTGGCCTCGCTCGACCACAAGGCTGAGATTCTCGGCCGGATGGGCGTCGATTTCCTGCTGGCGCTGCACTTCGACCATGCGCGCGCCGGGCAGGCGGCGGAGGACTTCGTGCGGGAAATCGCCGCCTCCGGCGTGGCCACCCTCGCGGTGGGCGAAGATTGGCGCTTCGGGAAAAGCCGCCGCGGCGATGTCGCGATGCTGGCCCGGCTCTCCCAAGACCACGGCTTCCAGCTCGCCGCCCTGCCGCCGGTCATGATGGACGGCGAGCGGATCAGCAGCACCCGCATCCGCCAGGCGATCCGCGACGGCAGCATGGAAGCGGCAGCCCGGATGCTCGGGCGGCCCTACACGGTCGAGGGCAAGGTGGTCGAAGGCCGCAAGCTGGGACGCCAGATCGGCTTCCCGACCGCCAATGTCGAGCGTGGCGAAGAGCAATTCCCGCCCGACGGCGTCTGGGCGGTCCGCGCCCGCAGCGGTGACCGCTTGCTCGACGGCGTGGCGAATCTGGGCGTGCGGCCGACCGTCGATGGCGAGACGCGGCTGCTGGAGGTGCATCTTTTCGATTTCTCCGGGGATCTCTACGGGCGGGTGCTGGAGGTGGAATTCCTCAGCTTCCTGCGCGGCGAGCGGAAATTCGAATCGCTGGAAGCCCTCAAGGAGCAAATCGGCCGGGATGCCGAGCAGGCAATGTATATACTCCGTGCGGCGCGGGCGGGCGGAGCATGAAATTTCCCGGATTTTCCGCTTACCCTGTTGAAAGGACCTCTTTATAGATCCCGGAAACCCCGATGCCGATCTCCGATCGTTACCACTTTGTCACGTCCCGCGCCGGTTTGCTGGCGATGGCTCCGCTGACCTGTCTGCTGCTGGCGCAGCCGCTGGCCGCCCAGCACTCGTCACTCGCTCAAGCCGAACTCCAGCGCCGGGCGACCAACGCCCAGGAAGCGCAGGAACTCCTGAAAAAGGGCGATGAGTCCTACAAGGACGGCAAATGGGCCGAAGCCGTGCAAGCCTACTCCGGCGCGCGCGAGCTTCTCCCGGATGCTCCCGCCACCGCCGCCACGCGGTCGGCAGCCACCGAGCGCCTGGCGCAAGCCTCCGTCGAACTCGCCCGCAAGCAGCGCCGGATGGGCGATGGCGCGGCAGCAGCGTCCACCCTCGAACGCGTGCTCGCTCCCGGCGTGGCCCCGCTCGATGCCGCGGCACTCCAGCTCCAGGAAGAACTCAGCGACCCGATCCGCACCAATCCGGCGGCGACCTTGGAGCACACCAAGAATGTCGATAAGGTCCGTCAGCTCCTCTACGAGGCGGAAGGCTTCAAAAATCTCGGCAAATACGACAGCTCGGAGGCCATCTACGAAGAGGTCCTGCGCCTCGACCGGACCAACAAGGCGGCCCGCCGCGGCATGGAGCAATCCGTGCAAGCGCGCGCCGACTACTACCGCGCCGCCCGTGATGAGGCGAAGGCGTCAACGCTGGGCGAGGTCGACCGCGCCTGGGAGTTGTACGTCCGTCCGTCGATGACGATTCCCGATTCGCTCAACCCGGTGGACGAAAACGCCTTCGGCTCGCGGATGGCATTGTCCGCCAAGCTCGAACGCCTGATCATCCCCTCCCTCGATTTCGAAGGGACCGATATCCAGGAGGCATTGGAATACCTGCGGGCCCAGTCGATCAACCTCGACACCTTCGAGACCGATCCCGCGCGCAAGGGCATCAACTTCGTGCTGGAACTCGGCAATGCCGACTCCCCGGCGGCCAAGACCGTGCTGGCGAGCAAGATCAACCTGCAGCTCAAGAACGTCCCGATCTCGCAAGTGCTGAAGTACATCGGCGAGATCACCAAGACCACCCACGTCCCGCAGGAATACGCCGTCACGATCCGCGCCGTCGGCGCGACATCGGCGGAAATGATCACGCGGGTTTACAACGTGCCGCCGGATTTCCTGAGCAGCGGCGGCTCGGCGGCCGGCGGCGAGGGCACGATCGACCCCTTCGCCGAAAGGAAAGAAGGCGAGGGCCTGCTGAGGACGAAGGCCAGCGCCACGACCCGCCTCAAGGAGCTGGGCGTCCAGTTCCCGGAAGGCGCGAGGGCGGACTTCACCCCCGCGAACAGCAGCCTGCGCGTCACCAATACCATCGAGAACCACGAACTCGTCGAGCAGGCCGTGGCCCTTGCCGCCAATACCAAGCCGACCATGGTGGCGGTCACGGTGCGGGTGATCAAAACCCAGGAGCGGACCCTCAAGGAACTCAGTTTCGATTGGCTTCTGGACGACTTTCCCCTTGGCGGGAATGGCATCGTCCCGGGGGTGCCCTCGATGCACCTTTCCGGCGGCAGCACCAATCCGGCGAATCTCGATGACGTGGCCCTGCCTCCCGGCGCGATCTACCGCAACGGGATGACCTCCGGCAACCGCAGCGGCTCCGAAGTCTTCACCAACAACTCCATCGACGGCCGCATCCTGGAGCAGCAGCAGGGCTTCGCACCCGGCACCGCACGCGCCCCGGGCGTCCTCTGGGCGAACGGCATCCTCAACAACAACAACCTGACGATGCTGATGCGCGGGCTCGCGCAGAAGAAGGGCGTGGACTTGTTGACCAGCCCCTCGACCGTCACCCGCAGCGGCCAGCAGTCCACCGTCCGCGTCACCCGCGAGTTCATCTATCCGGAGGAGTACGAGCCCCCGGAACTGCCGAACACGGTGGATAGCGGCGACGTTTTCATCGACCTTGATACCGGAGAGATCCAAGGCGGCGGCCGGCCTCTGACGCCGATCACGCCAGCCACTCCGACGTCTTTCACGATGAAGGAAGTGGGCGTGATCCTCGACGTCTTGCCGACGGTGAGCGCCGATCACAACTACGTGGACATCGTCCTGAAACCGAGCGTGATCGATTTCGACGGCTTCGTGAACTATGGCTCCCCGATCACCAGCCCGGCACCCGCCTCCCTGACCTCGGTCATCGGCGCGGCGCTTTCGGGCGGCGTGGTCGAGCTCACTCCGAACCAGATCCTGATGCCGGTATTCTCCGTGATGAAGACGGATTCGGCGCTGACGATCCAGAATGGCGCGACCCTCGTGATCGGCGGCATGATGGACGAGCGGGTGGAGAAGTTCGAGGACAAGACCCAGCTCTTCGGCGACTTGCCGCTGGTCGGCCGGATGTTCCGGAACGAAGGCTACCAGCCGGTGCGCACGGCGATCATCTTCCTCGTGACGGTGAAGGTGCTCGATCCGACCGGGGAAATTCCAAGCGATAATTGACGCTTGCCCTTCTGCCGGGGAGCCTCGCGGCTCACCTAGCCTGACCACCCTGCGAACATGCCATTACCGGATTCGGAGCCCGAAAACTATTCCATCGACGACATGATGGACCGCTTGCGGTCCCGGGGTGACGGCGCGAAGGATGACTCAGCACAATTGGTAACCCGCGAGGACGGCTCGCAGGCCTACAAGGTGCGCAAGCGCAAACGCCGCAGCCAGCAGCCGAAGAAAGCGAAGGAGCAGCGGAAGCGCGGCTACCGCGTCGCCCTGATCGTGCTTGCGGTCGGCCTGCTGGTTTTGACCGGCCTTGGGATTCTCGGCGGGTTCCTGTATCTCAATAGCAGCGCCTACCGGGACCAGGTGACCGGCCGCATCCGCACCTGGACCGGTGCGGAGCCGAAGCTCACCGAACTGGGCGTCACTCCCGTCAGCGCCAGCGCCACCATCTTGGAATTGAAGTGGCCGGAAAACTCGATCCTCGACCACCTGCGCCTGTCCGGCATCAAGGGCGATCTCATGTGGAGCAGCCTGCTCTCCGGCAAATGGAAGGGCACGGAACTGCTATCCCACAACGGCGGCACGCTGCTGCTGCGCCCGGGGACTTTGTCGAACTCGAAGCCGGTAACGCCCGCCGAGCCCTGCCCCTTCCAATTCCGCTACCGCAGCAACAAATTCACCGTCTTGATGGGTGATCCGGCCAAGCCGCTCTTCCGGCTGAAGGATAGCGAGGCCTCGCTGGTCACGCTTGATCCGAACGCGGGCATCGCGAACTTGCAATTCGAGGGCGGCAATCTGGACACCGCCATCTGGGGGAATTTCCGCCTCAACTTCGCCTCGCTGCAATTCGAGGGCGGAGTCATGCGCCTCGGCAGCCTGCGCCTGTCGCCACCCGGCGGCGGCAAGGCCGAGCTGAGCATCTCCAATCCCTCCGACGTGGCACTCGATTTCAAGGGCGAAGGAACCCAATTGGTGCTGAAGTTGGAACGCATGCCGCTGGCTGACCTGCTCGGGCCCTCCGTCGGAAGTTGGTTCGCCGCCACGGTTGAAACACCGGAGGACGAGGCGCCCGGCACCCTGCTGTTCCGCTCCGCGACCAAGTCCGGCCTGGCGCTGAGGGTGCCTTTCAAGGCGGTCGCCGGAACCGAGACCTCGTTCACCAATCTGCCGATGTTCGTGACCTTGTCCTCGCATCTCAAGGATACCTGGTACCAGCAACCCCGCTTTGAAGTGACACGCGGCGAGGGGGTCAAGGACGGCGAGCGCGCCGGCATCGAGAATCTCAACCTCGAAGCGCGCGGGCGACTGGCCATCACCGGCCGGATGACGGTCAACCCGGAGGGCATCCTGACAGGGACCTTGGAAGTCGGCCTGCCGAGTTCAGCGGTCGCGGCGTCCTCGCCGCAGCTCCGAAGTCTCTTTGTCCGCCAGGCGAATGGCTTCCTGTGGGCCACTGTCACGGTCTCCGGCACCTCGCGGTATCCCGCGGATAACATGGAGTCCCTTCTCGCCGCCGCCGCCCCCGCATCCCCCGCGAAGGGCGGTGCCGAAGCCTTGGAAGATGTCTTCCGCGAGCTGACGACGCCAGAAGGGAAGTGACGGGGCGCGCCTTGCCAAGCCCATGGCTGCACCTGCCGCCATCTGAGATCTGAAATTTGAAATCTCAGATCTGAAATCTCGGATCAGCGCTCACGCCGCTTTCCTCCCGCAGAACCGCCGCCAGCTCAGCGCCAGCCCCGTCCACACCAGCAGCAGCACCGCCATTGCCGACAGCGCGGCAATCCCCTGCCCCACCGACCCGCCGGCCTCGCCAGTGTGGATCCAGCGCGCCCACAAGCGCCACTGCCGGCCTTTGCCCAGCGCTTCGAAGTTCTCCACCTTCTTCACCTCTCCGCCCGGCAAGGCCACCGTCACCGTTTGCTTCAAATCCGGCCTCCCGCGGTGGCTCTCCGCGATGTTGAAAACGAGATCCTTCCCCTGCGGAAACTGGAACTGGATCGACTCCCACCTGGCATTCACCGCCGCCGCCGCACCAAGGCCCCCGTTCCAGCCCGCGGTATCGATCGCGGGTGCCGGTCCCTTCGGCTTCGCCGGTGGCGGCCCCTTCGGCGGTGGCGGCGCTTCCCCCGCCGCCTTGAAGAGCAGTGCGGTCGCCCACGGGTACGCGATGATCAGCCCCGTGCCGGAGATCACCAGCAGCGGCAGCGCGAACCAGATCCCCGCCACGTTGTGCCAGTTCCAGTCGCGCGCCCGACCCTTCAGCTTGCCTTGGAAGAGTGCGATCACCTTGACCCCGCGCCGCGTCCAGCGCTTCGGAATCCAAATCACCAGCCCGCTTAAGATCAGGAAAAAGAACACCACCGCCGCCGCCGAGGTGATGCTCTGCCCGGTCTTCTGCGCATCCCCCTTCAGCGCCAGCCAGCGGTGCACCCCGGTCACGAATTGGAAAAAGGCCCGCGTCTTCCTCGCGCCCTCTCCGAGAACCTCGCCGGTGTAAGGATTCACGAACACCGTCTTCTCCTTCCCGAACTGGAAGGCCGTCGGCTGCGCGGGATCGGCGAACACCGTTAGACCGCTCGGCGCGGCACCCGGCTCCTTCGCCTGCAAGGCGGCCAGCATCTCCGCCGGTCCCAGCTTCTTGCCATCCGCCGGGGCCGTCAGCGCGAAGCCGTTCGCCGCCTCCGTGATCTGGCGCTCGAAGGAAATCAGGATCCCGCTCGCCGCCATCACCAGGATGATCAGCCCCGCCGCCACCCCGCCCGCGAGGTGCGCCCAGAAAAAAACAGTGCGGATCGGTCGGAACATGCGCGCGGAGAAAAGCGGGGCGAGGGGCGCGTTGGAAGTCCCGATCACGAAGAAACTTCCCTTCCAAGAACGGCAACGCCGTTCCCTCCTGTAGCCCAAGGTTGCCGCGGGTAGTCCGGCGTAGCCCGCAGGGCGGAGCAGGACTACCCGCGGCTACCTTGGGAAAGTGCCGTGATGAGGACCAACCCCGCAGGGGTTGCCTCGGGACGGGCTGAACCGGTCACTGCCCGTAACGACCGGCCCGAGGCAACCTCATTCGAGGTTGATGCACCCGCGACAAACCCCGGGTAGGCCTGCGGCCAACCCGGGGCTATAGGAGGCAACCGCGTTGCGGTTGTTAGAGGGGATGGCACCGGTATCTCACCTCGCCGAAGCGCCTTCTAACAATCCTCACCCCGGCAGCACCTCGAAAGTCGCCGTATAAGAAGCCCTGCGCGAGAAAGGCACCCCTTCAATCTCCCCGCCCTCGCCCTCGACCGTGGCGTTCAACCAATACCGGCCCGCTTCCGCCCACGACACCTCGAACACGCCCGCGGCATCCGTCGTTACCTCGATTTCCCCCACCGCATCGCGATAGCGGTCATCGCCCTTCACCACCGTCACCTTGCAATTCGCCGCCGGCTTGCCGTTCAGGTGCAGGATGAAGGAAGCCTTCTCACCGGCGACCAGGTCGTTCGGATGATTCTTCCCGATCACCAGTTCCAGGCCCTTGCCGGTCGGCTTCAGGGCATCCGTGCTAGGAGCCCCGGAAGTCACCACCGTCTCCGTGCGCGAGAGGTTCTCGAAG
This sequence comes from Luteolibacter sp. Populi, assembly GCF_040801775.1. Classification (GTDB taxonomy): domain Bacteria; phylum Verrucomicrobiota; class Verrucomicrobiia; order Verrucomicrobiales; family Akkermansiaceae; genus Haloferula. Next base: position 6,169,254 of record NZ_CP161812.1, on the reverse strand, counting down.
ACCTTCAACTCCGGCTTGCCCTTCAGGCCCGCCGCCGCGAAGTCCTTCACCGGACCGCGCCAGCGCTTGGTCTCCTCACCTTCCTTCCAACTCGCCGCCAATCCTTCGCGGATGGTAGCGATGCGGTAGCTGCCGGGCTTGGTCAGCTCGATGTCGAAGGTCGTGCGGACCTTGCCTTCCTTGCCGTTCTGAATCTCCACCGGCGAGCCGTCCGGACCGGTCACGGTCAATGCCGCCAGCGGCGCGGCCACGTGATCGGCGAAGAAGAGGCTGTTAGAAATGGCGGCATCCACCGTCACCCATTGGTTGTCCCCCGAGAGCACGGAGGCGGACGGGATGATCCAGAAGCGGTGCGCGTGCACCGGCTGGCTGGCGAGGGCGAGCAGGGCCGAAACCCCGAGGATGTGTTTGGTGATGTTCTTCATAGTCGTATTTCTGTTAGATGGATGATTCTTACTTCGCTGCCTCCGCCTTCACGGCGATTTGGACCTTGCCGAGTTCGGTCTTCCCCTGGCCCGCGGCCTCGACCGCGGTCTTGCCGTCCCACTTGAAGGGCACCTTCACCAGCTCCCGCCCGCCAACCTCGCGCGCGGCCTCCACGTTCAGGCGATACTCGCCCTCCGCCAGCGCCGGCAGATCGACCGCCTTCTTGGGAATCGTCACGGTATGCGTGCCCACCGGCTTGGTCGGACCGCTCACGGCATCCACCGGCATCTTCAGCTCGCGCCCGCCCTTGCGCCACCACTGGCGGATGTCCTTGAGCCAGGTCTCGCCCTCCTTGTCCTTCAACTCGGAATCGTACCACACGACCAGATTCGCGGCGACCGTGCCGTCCGGCTTCTCGATCCACGCGGCGATGTAGGGCCGGTGATACTCCGCCACCTCCAGACGCGGGATTTCGATCGTCAGTGAAATCTCACCGCCACGGGCAGCGGCGGCGAAACAAGGAATCAGCAGGAACGCGAGCTTCTTCATAAATGGGAAAATCAGTGGATGAAAAACACGATGATGATCAGCGGCAGCACCACGCCCGCCGCGACCACCGGCCAGGTCTTCGGACGGCGCTTCGCGTGGACACAAAGCAAGGCCAGACCGGTAAGGCAGAAGATCACGCAGGCCACTGAAAAGATGTCGATGAACCATCCCCAGGCCGGCCCGGTGTTGCGGCCCTTGTGCAGGTCGTTGAGGTAGGACACCGGACCGCGCTTGGTCAGTTCGTAGCCGACCTCCCCGCTCTCGCGGTCGATCGTCAGCCAGGCATCGCCGCCCGGTCTCGGCAGGCTCACGTAGACCTCGAACTCCGACCACTCCGCGGTCTTGCCCGCCACCGTCGTGCGCAGTTCCTTGCCGAGCCACTTCGCCGTATCCTCCGGCAGCGGCTTCTTCTCTTCCGCCTCACCTTCCTTCACGGCCAGCGGCACCAGCATCTCCGCCGGCAGCTTCAGCGTCCGCGTCGTGACCTCGGGCTTCGCCGCGATCGCACCCGCATGGTTCAGAGTAATGCCCGTCACCGCGAAGAGCAGCATCGCCGCCAGGCAGATCGCGCTGCTGACCCAGTGCCATAGGTAAAACTGCTTCGTCCAAAAAGCCTTCCGCTTTTTGGCCTCGGCAGCCGGGCTGAGCCGGGCCTGCGGCTGGGGTGCTTCCGCGACTTGCATGGTGATAAAAAGTCGGGACGGGAAGCAGCGCCGTGGCACCACTTCCCGTCCCTTCGCAACAACCGATGATGCGGGGGCTAGTTAAAAGTTCATCAAGGCACTCAGGACAAAGGAGCGACCCTCGCCCGGGACGAAGTGGCCGCCGCCGACGCGGTCAACGTAGTCCTTGTCCGCGAGGTTCTTGCCGTTCAATTGGAATGTGAGGTTGTCGTTCACCTTGTAGGCAACCATCGCATCGATCAAGGTATAGCTTGGCACTTCCTGACGTGTGTTGCGGTTGCTGTGGTTGTTATAGCGGCTGTCCACATACTGCGTGCCCGCGCCGATCGTGAAGCCATACGGCAGGGCGTAGGTCGTCCAGAGGCTGAAGGAGTGCTGCGGCGTGTTGGACACTTCATTGCCGATCTCAAGCGGGGCCACGGAGTCGAGCACCTCGCTGTCCATGTAGGTGTAGCCGCCGAAGATTGCCCACTCGTCGGTGATCCGGCCGGCAGCACCGAGCTCCAAGCCCTGCACCCGCTGTTCGCCGGTGATGGTGATCACGCTCGTCACCGGGTCGGTGGTCCGGGCGTTGGTCTTGTCGGTGCGGAAGAGGGCAGCAGTGAGCTGCAGCTTCTCCTCGAAGAGATCCCACTTCGTGCCGAGCTCGATCGTTTCGCTCTCTTCCGGATCGGTGGCGACCAGCGCGGGGCTGGTGCTATAGGTCAGGCCTTCGGTGGAAGGATTGAACGAGGTGCCGTAGCCGAGGTAAATGCTGCCTTGCTCACAAGGCTTGTAAGTCACCGCGCCGCGGTAGCTGAATTCCTGGTCCGTGCGGGCGAGATAAACGCCGCGCGAAGCTGGCGGGCCGACAGCGAAGGTCGCCGGCAGGTTGGTGTAGGTCGCATCGAAGGAATCCCAGCGACCGCCCAAGGTCACGAGCCAGTGCTCGCCGATCTCCGCGGTATCGAAGAGGAAGAAGCCGTAGGAATCCGCCGTCGCATCGGAGACAGCACCGTTGCGGACCGGACTACCGGTGTAGGGGTCCCAGGGCGTCGGATGGTAAAGGTCCGTGGTCGGTGCCGCCGGAGCGGAGCGACCGTAGTTCGTCGAGTTCTCACGGGCGAGCTCCACGCCGCCGATCAGTTCGTGATTGATCGGGCCGGTGCTGAAGTCAAAGCGCAGGTCGGTGACGTGGGAGATCGTCTCGTCGATCTGGTCACGCGATTGGAACTGGCGGTTGAGAGTCGTGGTCGGGAAGGTCGAGCCCGTAGGAGATCCCGGAGGCACGACGCCGTTCACGAAGCGCGGTGCGCTCGTCACGGAGTCACGCACGCTGCGTCCCACGCGGGTGGCGCTGTGCAGCTTGAGCACATCGCTGAAGTCATGCTCGAACTCCAGCGTGATGAGGTCGGTTTGGATCTTCTCGTAGTCGCGGCCCAGGATCCCGTAGTAGTTGTCGAAATCCACCGCCGGAATGCCGCCGGGAAGAGCCGGGTTGACACTCGTCCGCGGGACGAAGGGGATGCCGTAGTCCGGCACGTTGTCCTGCTCGAGATGCAGATAGGAGAGGGTCACGCGGGTATCGGTTCCCAAGCCGAAGGCCAGCGAGGGAGCGATGCCCCAGCGCTCGTTCTCGACGAAATCACGGCCCGCGATGTCTTGGGTGTGATAGACGCCGTTCACGCGGAACGCTGCACCATTCAATTTCGGGATCGGCTGGTTCACGTCGAAGGTCCCGCGGAAATAGTCATCCGTGCCGCCGCCGAGCATCAGCCCATAACCGGCATCGAGCTTCGGAGTCTTGCTGGAAAGATTGAGCGAACCGCCGGTGGAACCGCGGCCGTTCGTGGTCGAAGCAGGACCTTTGGCCACTTCCACCTGCTCGAGATTGAAAGGGTCGCGGGAGTAACCGCCGCCTGACGTATCGCGCAGGCCATCGACGAAGATGTCTGAGCGGGCGGAGAACCCGCGGATCGAGAAGTTGTCGCCGGCAGGACCGCCGCCGCCTTCACCTGCCTGCATGCTGATGCCCGGGACGTTCCGCAGCACATCGCGGAGGTTGGTGGCATTCTGCTGCTGGATGACTTCTTCCGGCACCACCGTGAGAGTCTGCGGAATGTCGCGGATCGGCTTGGTGAATTTCGGCGATTGCAGATTCTCCGGCTTGTAGAGCTGCTTGTCCTTGTTCGCATCCACCACCACATCGGAGAGCGCATCGGTCTTCTGGGCACCCTCGTCCTTTTTCTTTTCGGCGGGAACGGCGGTCTGCGCGGCCAGTTGGCCGAGCGCAAGCAGCGTGCCGGTCACGGCAAGCCCTTCGGGACGGAGGCGGAAGGAGTCGGTATCGTGTTTCATGGGTCTCTCGGAGAGGCGCTTCGCATCGCGTTGCTCGGCAAAGCTGTTGCGAATGCGTCTCAATAGCCCTCGTCTGTCAAAACAAAAAATCCCGGCTCTCCGATATGGCAATTTACCGCTAATCCGGATCGCGATCCGTCGCGCCCCGCCGAATCCGCTTGACCCACCTCGGCATGAAATGGGCAGAGAGAGGGCGTGATCGTTTGCATTCCCGAACTGCTCAGTGCCGAGAAGACCAAGGAGTTCCGCCGCGAGCTCGACGCCGCCGATTGGGAAGACGGCAAGTCCACCGCCGGCCACATGGCCGCCAAGGCCAAGGACAACGTGCAAATCCCCGCCAGCCACCCGGTCGCGCGGCAGGTCGGCGATGGCATCATGCGCGCGCTAACCCTCAATCCCCTCTTCATGTCGGCCGCGGTCCCGCTGCACTTCCTGCCCCCGATGTTCAACCGCTACTCCGGCGGCCAGACCTACGGCACCCACATCGACTCCGCGATCCGCCAGGTCCCCGGCAGCGGCCACCGCATCCGCACCGATCTCTCCTGCACCCTCTTCTTCTCCGAGCCGGAAGAATACGAGGGTGGCGAGCTGATCATCGAGGACACCTACGGCAGCAAGAGCGTGAAGCTCCCCGCCGGCCACATGGTCCTCTACCCCGCCACCAGCCTGCACCGCGTCACCCCCGTGACCAAGGGCAGCCGGCTCTGCTCCTTCTTCTGGGTCCAGAGCATGATCCGCTCCGACGAGCAGCGCGCAATCCTCTTCGACCTCGACCTCGCCATCCAGCGCCTCTCCGGCAGCCTTCCCGACCACCCCGCCGCCAACCAATCCGCCGTCCAGCTCACCGGCGTCTATCACAACCTCCTCCGCCAGTGGGCGGAGGTGTGAAAAGGTGGTCCGCACGGTCCTCTGTGCGGTCGGGCGGTCCCACAATGACCGCCACAACTGTTCGTCCGATCACTCACCCCGATTGACGAAACCGCCCCTTTCTGCTAATCCTTGGAAGTCCCGACGGGCTCTCTAGCCCTCCGGTCCGGCGGCCCTTTTCTGCGGCTGCCGGGTGGTTCCAAGCTCCGGCACCATTGCAACAGCACGGACGGATACACTCCGCCTTTAAAAGATGGACCGGGCGGTCAATACGGTCCTGGGCGATGCCCCCTCATTCCTCACGCTGCTTCTTTGAAAGCCGTATGGGGGTAAGGGGGCTTATGGATCGGAAGAGGCATTGAAATCAGGAAGAATCTCCTCCCGCGCGCCGGAACGATCGACCCCACGGACGGCTCTTCCGCTGGGAGCGCGGAGCCACCGGCCCGCAGAATGGTCCCCGGCAGCCGTGACTATCTCGCGGCCCTCATGGATAGCGCCGTTTCGATGCTCCCGATCCACTGCAAAGCACCGCAGCCAAGGACCACCCTGCGGGGCAGGTGCCTCCGCGCTCCCAAAGATAGGCTTCAAGGCCCTAAAGTCCGCACGAAGCTGCCGATCAGCTCGAACATCCCCGCGATTACCGCCATCAGCAACAGGACCGCGGCGAACGCGAAACCAATCGCCAGCCCCACGCGCCGTGAAAAGGAGAACCCGGCCGCCAGCGCTCCCAGCGCGGCCACCAGCAGGCAAGGGATCGCCGAGCGCTGCCACAACAGCACCCAGGCAAGACCGTGCATCCCCCCATCGAAGGCCCCCATTTCGCGTAACAGCGCGTCCAGCTTCGCCGAGTACATCGCCAGCGGCACCGTCGCCAGCACGGCGAGCACCCCGAGGATGCGGGCCCCCATGCGCTTCCGGCCTTCGCGGACAGAGGCAATGTCAGGCCCCGGAGAGGGCACTTGCGGCGGGGTGTAGGGGGAAGAATCCATGGCAGCTTGTTAGAGGCTCCACAACACGCTGCGGTCAATCGCCGGGAGCGTCGCCCTGCCAGTCAGCGCCATCGCGATCTCCAGTTCGGTGCGCAGGATCTTCAGCACGTGCGCGACCCCCGTGGCACCGGCGGCGGCGAGGCCGTGCAGGACCGGTCTCCCTACCATCACCGCGGAGGCTCCGAGCGCGAGCGCCTTCAGCACATCCGTGCCACGGCGGATGCCGCCGTCGAGGAAGATCGGCAACTGTCCTTCCAGCGCGCTGGCAATCGCAGGCAGCGCTTCGATGGCAGCCGGCACGGTGTCGAGCGTGCGCCCGCCATGATTGGAGACGATGATCCCGGAGACGCCATGCGACTCGGCAAGCAAGGCGTCGCCTGGATCGAGCACGCCCTTTAGGACGATGGGCAGATTCGTGAGCGAGCCCAGCCACGCGAGGTCTCTCCAAGTCGGGGCCCGTGCGAGGAGGTGGCTGCCGAAAATCCGGTCGGCGGGCGGCACCGGCTCCATGCCGCGCAGGTTCACCGGCTCCAGCCCCGGGGGCACCCGGAAGGCGGCGCGTTGCTCGCGGTTGCGCAGGCCATGGAGCGGGGCATCGGCGGTAACGACGATGGCGCTGCAGCCGGCGGCCTCGACGCGCTTGACCAGCTCCGCCGTGAAGCCGCGGTCGGGCTGGATGTAGAGCTGGAACCAGGGCGGCACCGTCGCCGCGCGGGCGATCTCCTCGATCGCCGTGCCGGCCTGGGTGCTGACGGTCATGCAGGCCTCCATCGCCGAGGCCCCGAGGACCGTGGCGAGCTCGCCGCCGGGATGGAAGAGACGGTGGAAGGCGGTCGGCGCGATGAAGACGGGGTGCGCATACTCGCGGCCGAAAAGGCTCAGCCGGGTGCTGGCCGCCGTGAGGTCTTGGAAGATCCGCGGGCAAAGCTTGAGGCGCTCGAAGGCCGCGCGGTTCTCGCGCAGTGTGATCTCGTCGGCCGCGGCACCGGCGAGGTAGGCCCAGGCGCCGGGCTCGATGCGGCCACGCGCGAGCGCCTCGTAGTCGTCGAGTGAGACGACCTCGGATGGGATGGTATCGAGCGGCGGCAGGGGCATCGCGCAGCGACCCTAGCAGGTGGCGCAAGCCTTGGACGATTCGGGATTGGAAGATCGTCGATTGCTGGTTTGCTCCCCCTTCATGATTCCGCCGGAACTCGCGCATCGCCCCCCTGCGGGCTGTTACTGCATAGCGTTCTCAACACAGGGGCAGCCCCACTGGGAGCGCCGCGGCACCGCCCGGCAGAGTGGTCCCCAGAGGCGGTGAGCCATTGTAGGATGGCAGCGAGGCCACGGCAGTCTCCGCGCCAAGTGCGAGGTGTGACTGGCTTGGCGGGACCGTTCTGCCGGGCGGCGCCACGGCGCTCCCGGTGTTACTGCGCCTCCGGCTTCAACACGCCTACGTAGGGCAGGTTCCGGTAGCGGCCCTGGTAGTCGAGGCCGTAGCCGACCACGAATTCGTCCGCGATGAAGAAGCCGACGTAGTCCGCTTCCACCGCGGTGGCGCGTTCCTTGTCCTTGGCCAGCAGCACGCCGGTCTTCACTTCGGTGGCGCCTTCCTTGTAGAGGCGGTCCACCACCGCGCGCAGGGTGCGGCCGGTGTCCAGGATATCATCGAGCAGCAGGACCTTGCGGCCCTTCACGTCGGGCAGCTTGTGGTCCAGGAAATTGACCGTGCCGCTGCTCTCGGTGCCGCCATGGTAGCTGGCGACGTTGATGCACTCGATCTCCAGCATGCGCGGCACGCGGCGCAGCAGGTCGGCGGCGAAGACCAGCGCACCCTTCAAGAGCACGACTACCACCAGCACCTCGCCAGGGAAGTCCTTGCGCACTTCCTTGGCCATCACGTCGAGCCGCTTGAGGATCACCGCCTCGTCCACCAGCACGCGCTCGATATCATTCTCCATGAGCGGAGGATTCCCCGGTTATGCGGGGAGTTTCAAGCGGCATCACTCGTCCTCGCGCTTGAAGCGATAGATCTTCTCGTCCGGGCGGCGGAGATTGAGGCGGTCCATCGCCTTGAGTTCGAGGAAATCCGGGTCGTCCTTGAGCGCCTTGTGCTCGGTCTCCCGGTATTCCAGTTCGGCCTTGATCTTCTTCTCCTCCACCAGCACCCGCTGGAGCCGGTCTTCCAATTCGGTGAGGCGGCGCTTCTGCGGCAGGGCGGAGGCCACCACGGCCATCGCCAGGACCAGAGCGAGCACGCCGAATACGATGCGATTGAAGGTGCAGAGGACCCGTGTCTGGGCCTCCAACCTCTTCAATTTCACTTTCGACGTCCTCTTTTTCCGCGGCGCGGCCATCCGATTTAATTTAATTAGCATTCCTTAAACAAACCGGACAGTAAAAAAACCGTGCTGTTGGACAACTCCCAGGCATCGTCAACGGTTGACCGGATGTGTGCGGGAAGTTTACACCCGTGTCCCGCACTATCGTTGTTCCATGAAAGATCCCATCACCGTCTCCATCACCGGCGCCGCCGGCCAGATCGGCTATGCCCTGCTCTTCCGCATCGCCTCGGGCGCGCTCTTCGGCCCGGACCAGCCGGTGAACCTCCGCCTGATCGAGATCGAGCCGGGCCTGAAGCCGCTCGAAGGGGTGGTGATGGAACTGGACGACTGCGCCTTCCCGTTGCTGCGCGAGATCGTCCCGACCGCCGACCTGAATGAAGGCTTCCGCGGCACCAACTGGGCGCTGCTGGTCGGCTCGGTACCGCGCAAGGCCGGGATGGAGCGCGCCGACCTGCTGGGCATCAACGGCAAGATTTTCACCGGCCAAGGCCAGGCGATCGCCCGGAACGCCGCGGCGGACGTCCGGACCCTGGTGGTCGGCAATCCTTGCAACACCAACGCGCTGATCTGCGCGTCCAATGCCGACGGCGTGCCGAAGGAGCGCTTCTTCGCAATGACCCGCCTCGACGAGAACCGCGCCAAGAGCCAGCTGGCCAAGAAGTCCGGCATCCACCATTCCGAGGTCACGAATCTCTGCATCTGGGGCAATCACTCCGCGACCCAGTATCCCGATTTCACCAACGCGAAGATCGGCGGCAAGCCGGCCACCGAGGTCATCTCCGACCACGCCTGGCTGCAGGGCGACTTCATCTCGACCGTGCAGAAGCGCGGTGCCGCGATCATCGACGCCCGCGGCGCGTCCTCCGCCGCCTCGGCCGCGAATGCCGCGATCGACACCGTGGTCAGCCTGGTCAATCCGACCCCGGCGGGCGATTGGCACAGCGTGGCGATCTACTCGGACGGCAGCCATTACGGCATCGAGAAGGGCATCATGGCCTCGATGCCGATCCGCACCGTGACCAATGGCACTTGGGAAGTGGTAACCGGCGTGCCGGTGAACGAATTCAGCCAAGGCAAGATCGACGCCACCATCGGCGAGCTCCTGGAAGAGCGCGAGGCGGTGAAGGGACTGATTCCGGCTTGAAGTGCCAAGGCGTAGAAGTTCCAAGTGAGAAGGACCAAGTGCCAAGAAACAGCCTTGGCATCCGGCTTCCGAGATTTTTCCTGCCTTTATTGGAACTTGGAACTTCTTACTTGGAACTTCCACCCTTGGCCCCTTCACTTGGAGCTTCGATGCTCCCCCTCATTACCGGCCTGATCCGCCGCCGCATGCTGGTGAACTACCAGGTCGATCCGGCGGTGGTCGCCAAGCTGCTGCCGGAGGGTTTTCGCCCGAAGCTGCATCGCGGCCACGCCATCGCGGGGATCTGCCTGATTCGCCTGGAAGGCATCCGTCCGCGGGTGCTGCCGGCCTGGGCGGGCATCAATAGCGAGAATGCCGCGCACCGGATCGCGGTGCTGTGGGAGGATGAAGACGGCACGCCGCGCGAAGGGGTCTTCATCCCGCGGCGCGATACCGGATCGCTGGCGAATCACCTGGCGGGCGGGCGGCTTTTCCCCGGCGAGCATCATCTGGCGGACTTCCTGGTATCCGATGAAGGCGGCAAGATCGAGATGGCGGCCAAGGCGCGGGATGGAGGGATGACCCTGCGTTTGAGCGCCCGCGAATCCTCCGAGTTCCCCGCCACTTCCTGCTTCGGCTCGCTCGAGGAATCCTCGGCCTTCTTCGAACCGGGCAGCGTGGGCTTCTCGGTGACGAAGGATTGCAGCCGCCTCGACGGCATCCGGCTCGAGACGCAGGACTGGAAGGTGAGCCCGCTGGCGGTATCGGGCGTGGAGTCGTCCTATTTCGACGACGCCGCGGTATTTCCCGCGGGGACTGCCGTCTTCGACCACGCGCTGATCATGCGGGACATCCCGCACGAGTGGCACGAGGTGGAGAGCCGGAGGATGGCGGCGGGGGTTTGAGGGAGAGGGGTTCCCTTTAAGTGCGCAAAAAGTCCAGCGTTTACCCATATCCTGTCGTGTGCAACACAGTGGCAGTCCCCCTGGGACCGCGGGGCACCGCCCGGCTGAGTGGTCCCTAGGTGTGCTGAGCGGCTGAGGGTTGGCAGCAAAGACACGGCTGTCTCCATTCCGACCTCGGCGTATGCCCATACAGGCTTGGAAGCTACTGCCGGGCAGTGCCCGGCGCTCCCAGTTGGGCCGTCCGTCGGTGGGGGCGTGGGGGATTGTCGGGAAGACACACGGCTTGCAAGCCGGTCCCACTCCCCTAAAGTCCGCCGCCGATGTCCCAGCCGCTTGTCATTGCCGGTCGCGAATTCTCTTCCCGCCTCTTCGTGGGGACGGGGAAATTCTCGTCGAACGAGGCGATGCGCGGCGCGCTCGCGGCCTCGGGCACCCAGATCGTGACCGTGGCGCTGCGCCGCGCCGATCTCAGCGGCAAGGGTGATCCCTACGCGAACATCCTCGATTTCATCGATCCGGAGAAATACCTGATCCTGCCGAATACCAGCGGCGCGATGAATGCGGAAGAGGCCGTGCGCCTCGCCCGCCTCGCCGCCGCCGCAGGCCTGCCGAAGTGGGTGAAGCTGGAGATCCACCCGGATCCGACCTACCTCCTGCCCGATCCGATCGAGACGCTGAAGGCCGCGGAGATCCTGGTGAAGGAGGGCTTCACCGTGCTGCCCTACATCAATGCCGATCCGGTGCTAGCGAAACGGCTGCAGGAAGTCGGCACCGCCACGGTCATGCCGCTCGGCGCGCCGATCGGCTCGAACAAGGGCGTGGTGACCCGCGACCAGATCCGCATCATCATCGAGCAGGCAATCGTGCCGGTGGTGGTGGATGCAGGCCTCGGCGCACCCAGTCACGCCGCGGAGGCGATGGAGCTGGGAGCGGATGCGGTGTTGATCAATACCGCCATCGCGATTGCTTCCGATCCCGCGCGCATGGCGATCGCCTTCAAGAAGGCGATCGAGGCCGGGCGCGAGGCCTTTGAACTCGGACTCCCCGAGCCGAGCGATGCGGCTTCCGCAACCAGCCCGCTTACCGGGTTCCTCGGCACATGATGCTGGCGGCACCCGTCGTGTTCGCCCTCACCGGTGCTGCTTTCGTGGTGCTGCACATCGCCGCGTGGAAGTGGGCCGGAAAGCTGGATAGGAAAGCGCGGCTCATGGCCGGGATCGCGGCGCTGCTACTATGCCTGCCGGGGCTGTGGTTCGCGCTCTACTATCTCCACTGGCTGCCCGAGCCGCCGCTGCTCTATCAGCTCCGGGCCCTGCCCTTTTCGGAGGGATTTCTCGCGGCCTTCGGGATCGCGGCGGGCCTGTGGCGCAGCCTGCTGCCGAAGCTGCTCAAGCCCTTCCCCACCGCAGCCGGCGTCTTCCTGTTGACCATCCCCTTTCTCAAGCCGGTCGTCCGTCCCTTGGACAAGTCGCAACTGACCGAGCGCTGGCAGGGCGATGCCTGCATCCAGAGCTCTGCGGTGACCTGCGGTCCGGCGAGCGCGGCCAGCATCCTCCGCTATCTCGGCGATCCCGAAGCGACGGAGGCGGAGCTGGCCAGGAACTCGTGGACTTCCCAAAGCGGCACCGAGGCCTGGCATCTGGCGCGGGCGGTGAAGCAGCACGGCTTCAAGGTCCGCTTCCTGGCACCGGACGGCCTGCCGGATGCAAAGGATCTGCCGGGCATCCTCGGCACGGGCCTGGAAGGCGCCGGCCATTTCATCGCGGTGCTGGAGATGACGCCGGATGAGATCGTCTATGTCGATCCGCTCCGCGGCAAGGAGCGGATGACGATCCAGCGCTTCTTGGAATGGCGGAATATCGAACCGTTCTTCATGTCGATCCAGAGGTAGGCCCCGGGAGCGCGGAGTCTAAGGACTCGCCAGCCGCGGCGCAGCCGCCGTGGACTGCGCGCAGCCTGCTGCCGCTGTCCCGATGCAGCCTGCTGCAAGGGGCGCTGCAAATGGCAGCACGTGGGATTCCCTCTACCGGGGACGGAGAGGTGGATCAACAGAGTCCCGTGCTTCACGGCAGCAGGCTGCCTGCCCACAGCGGCAGCAGGCTGCACGCAGTCCACGGTCGCTACGCGACTCCCGTTCCGGACACTTGTCGACGAATCCCTAAAGGCACTGGACTTTAGTCCGCCTCATGCGATCTCAACCCGAGAAGTCCGCGCTCCCGGGCCTGCACGACGCCTGCTCAGCGAGCCAGCGTCACCCGCACGGGCTTGCTGTTTGTATAATCCACCCGAGCCTTGGCCTCGGATCCGGGCACGGTCACATCCAGCCATTTCACTTCCTGCACGGCTTTCTTCGGAATGTTCGCCTCCCCTTTCCCGTCCGTCGTCACCGCCGGATAGTTGAATGATGGCGAAGAGGGGACAATGACCGCACCCGCGACGGGCAATCCCGCGCGATCGGTAACGACCACGTCAGGGCCCGAGTTGCAGCTTGCCAGCAAGCTGCAACCGATCGCGATAAGAGACAGGAACGAAGTTTTCACGCCTGATTCCCTAACAGGACGCCAAGCCGTCGGCGATTGGAAATCTGGTCACTTTTTCTTCGCCTGGTTCATCGCCTGGCTGAACCAATCGCCGGTGCCGCCGCCCCCGCCCTGCTGCGGGCGTGAGTCGCGGCGCTGATCCGGGCGCGGACCGCGGTCGTCGCCACCACCACCGGCGGGCGCGCGGCGTGGTTCCATGTCCGGCTTCGACTTCATCGAGAGGCCGATGCGGTTGCGCGCGAGGTCCACTTCCATGATGGTGACGTTCACCTTCTGCCCGACCTTCACCGCCTCGTTCGCATCGCGGATGAAGTGGTCGGCCAATTGGCTGACGTGGACCAGGCCGTCCTGGTGGACGCCCACATCGACGAAGGCTCCGAAGGCGGTGACGTTGGTGACGATGCCGGGCAGCTTCATGCCGACCTTGAGATCGGAAGGCTTCTCGACCCCCTCCGCGAAGGAGAAGAGCTCGAACTGCTTGCGGGGGTCGCGGCCCGGCTTCGCGAGTTCGGAAAGGATGTCCTGCAAGGTTGGCAGGCCGACTTCGCCATCGACGTATTTCTTGAGGTCGATCTTCTTGCGCGCGGCCTCGTTCGTCATCAGGTCGGCCACGCCGCAGCCGGCATCAGCGGCCATGCGCTCGACCAAAGCGTAGCGTTCCGGGTGGACCGCGGAGCTGTCCAAGGGATGCTTGCTATCGCGGATCCGCAGGAAGCCCGCGGCCTGCTCGAAAGCTTTCTCGCCGAGGCGCGGGACCTTCTTCAATTCAGCGCGCGAACTGAAGCCGCCGTGCTCCGTGCGGAAGGCCACGATGTTTTCCGCGAGCGACGCGTTCAGGCCGGAGACGTAGGCGAGCAATTGCTTGGAGGCGGTGTTGAGCTCGACACCCACCGCGTTCACCGAGTTGGTCACGGTGTCGTCGAGGCTGGCTTTCAGCGCGCGTTGATCGACGTCGTGCTGATACTGGCCGACGCCGATCGCCTTCGGATCGAGCTTCACCAGTTCGGCCAGCGGGTCCATCAGGCGGCGGCCGATGCTAACCGCGCCGCGGACGGTGACGTCTTCCGTCGGGAACTCCTCGCGTGCCACCTCGGATGCGGAATAGATCGAGGCACCGGACTCATTCACCATGATCACCGGAATCGATGAGGGCAGTCCGAGCTTCTTCACGAAGGCCTCGGTCTCGCGGCTGGCGGTGCCGTTGCCGATCGCAATGGCCTCGATACTGAATTTCTCGACCAGCTTCTTCAGCTCGACCGCGGCCTCGTAGGCTTGGTTGTTAGAGCCGGCGGTGGCGTAGAGCACGGTGTGGTGCAGCAGTGCACCCTGGGCATCCAGCACCACGGTCTTGCAGCCGGTGCGGAAGGCCGGGTCGATCGCCAGGGTGCGCTTGCGGCCGAGCGGCGAGGCCAGCAACAGCTCGCGGAAGTTGTCGGCGAAGACCTTGATCGCCATCTCGTCCGCGGTCTTCTTCCCGGCGAGCCGCATCTCGGTTTCCATCGAGGGCATCAGCAGGCGCTTGCAGCCGTCGTCGACCGCCAGCTTCACCTGATCCGCCGAGGGCCCGCGGCCGGTGACCCAATCGGGCTCGGCGAGGCGGCTGACGCGCTCCAGCGGGACCTCGACCCGCATGATGAGGAAGCTCTCCTTCTCACCGCGGCGGATCGCCAGCATGCGGTGCGAGGGGATGGACTTGAAGGCTTCGCTCCACTCGAAGTAGTCGCGGAACTTCGCGGCCTCGGGGTCGGTGTCCTTCCCATACATGACCTTGGAAGAGACCGTCGCCTCCTCCTGGTAAATCTTGCGGACCCGGCCGCGCAGCGGGGCATCGTCGGCCACACGCTCGGCGATGATGTCGCGGGCACCGGCGAGGGCGGCGCTGGCATCGGCCACTTCCTTTTCCTTCTCCACCTCCGCGCCCACGTTCACGAACTTCAGCGCTTCCTCCGCGGGATCCGCTGCTTGGTTCGCGAGCAGCCAGTCCGCAAGCGGTTCGAGGCCCATCTCCTTCGCCTTCGTCGCGCGGGTCTGGCGCTTCGGGCGGTAGGGGGCGAAGATGTCTTCCAGCACGGTCAGCGTCGCCGCCGCATCGATCTTCTTCTTCAGCTCCGGCGTCAGCAGGCTGCGCTCTTCCAGCGACTTGATGATCGAGATGCGGCGGCCATCGAGCTCGGCGAGTTGCAGCATCCGGTCGCGCACCGTCTGGATCTGCACTTCATCGAGCGAACCGGTGGCCTCCTTGCGGTAGCGGGAGATGAAGGGCACGGTCGCGCCTTCGGCCAAAAGTTTTGCCGTCGAGGCCACGGAGGAAACCGAGATACCGGTTTCCTTGGCGATGGTGGCGATGTGCTGGGCGGCTGCTTCGTTCGGGACCTCACTCATGATCGGAATCCGAAAATAGCGGGTTCCGGGGCCGCGTGGCAAGCAGTGGGAAATTGCAAGAGCCGTCTCCGGAATTTCAACCGATTGTGAATAACTCGGGGCTAGCGTGCGGGGGCATCCAGTTCGGCGAAAACCACCGCTTTCCTTTTCCGATCGATGCCCACCAGTCCGCCGGTTTTAGGATCCGCGGCGATCCCTTGCCCGGAAAAGGGCGACGGAATGCTGCCCAGCCACTGCATCGTCCCACCCTGCTCCGGCAATTTCAGGCGGTAGATCAGCTTCTTGTCATGGCCGGTCGCCAGCAGCGCATCGCCCTGCCACACTGCTCCGGACAGACTCATCGCTCCCCAATCCTTCACGAGGTCCGCGGGGTAGTCCCAGCGCCCTGTCTCCTGCCACTCCGCATCGAAGCGCAGCAGCCGCGATTTCTCCTTCTCCGTGCCGTAGCCGGCGAAGTGGCACCACCAGCTTCCCTCTCGCTTCAGGATCCAGGTGACGCTGCCCGGCGGTTCCTCGAAGCGATGGAAAAGCTCCAGCTTCATCGTCTCCGGATCGAGCACGCGGATCTCGCCCTGCTCCGGCTTGAGCGGGAAATTCGAGTGCGCGGAGTAGATCTTGCCGTCGAGGATCAGGGCGCTGTTGAGGTGCGAGGCCTTGCCCGTGCTGACCGCGATCTCCTTGCCGGTGTCGCGGTCGAGCTTGGCGATGGCGGTGCTCGAGACGGCGTAAACGAATTGCCCGTCGGCGGCGGCGGCTTGGGTCGCATGCGGAGAAGCCACAATGGACTTCTCAATATAAGCCTCGCCCGCCAGGCAGCACGCAGCCGCGGCCCAACTGACCACAAATCCCCGGAGCAATCCCGCCATGCTGGAGGACCTTCGCCGATCCCCCTCCAAATGGCGAAGCGATTCTCCATCTCCCCTGCGAAGCGGCATTCCGATTGATGATTGGAAGATTGGTGATTGATGATTTCGCCTTTATCCTCCGAACACCGCATGTCCAACACCGTCCAACTCGTCCAATGGTCGCTCGACCAAAATTGCCGGCTCCGCCCTGCCGCCGAGGACGAACCCTCCTCTCCCGATGCCGCGCTGGATCGGGTCAGCTTCGCGCAGACCTATGCGAGAGGCCTGCACCACGATGAAGAGGACTTCCAGGTTCTGGGCGATATCTGCGTCACCTCGGTCACCTACGGTGATCGCCCCGGCGGCGACAAGGCCGGAGATTCGCCGATGCTGCCCTCCGACGGCTTCGTCGTCTCGCGCGCCTTCGCCCCCTATGGCGGCTTGGAAACAGTCGTCCCGATGTGCCGCGCCTGCCCGGCCAATACCCTGCCGCAAGAGCTCGCGCAATGCGCCGGCTATCTCGAACAATGGCCCGATTCGCCCGATACCGAGGAGCAGCTTCAAGACATCATCTCGCGCCTCGGCCTCGCGCGGGAAGTCGCCGGGAGCTTCCCCGCCACCAAGCCGCTGTGGTATGGCCTGTGGGCCGTCTCGCCGGTGCCCGCCGCGTCCCTGCCCCTGCTCGGCCTGTTGCTGGCCGAGATGCTGCGCGAGGATCGCCTCACCATGGAGCTGGCGGGCGAGATCGATGAGATCGATGAAGAGCAGCTCCAGCAATTCGCCCGTGTCATCGCCGCGATCGACATCGCCGAGCGCCGCGGCATTCCGCTCCGCGTCGGACTGATGCCGCTCGGCCACACCGACTTCGGCGTCTACACGATCTTCCCGCACTGCCCCTTTTGCAAGGCCGCTGCGCGCACCGCCCGCTGGCAAGAGCGCTACCCCGCGCAACTCCACACCTGCCAGGTCTGCGGCACCCGCTTTTCACCCGCCGAGACCGCCACCAGCCGCCGCATGAAGCGGGACAGCGAAGGTTTGCTCGAGCAACTCGGCGAGGAAGCCTTCGACCGTCTGGCCCGGGACTACCTCCTCGCCCGTGGCGAAGCGCCGGAGTCCCTCGACGGCATCATGAGCGCCACCGCCGCGAGCCGGCGCAGGATGGAGGAAAACAACCTCAAGCGCATCGACGACGAACGCCGCAACCGCGAATACATCGAGCACCATGTCTACCACGGAATCCCGCGGGTCGAAGCGCCGCCCTCCGAGTTCATGGATGGCGATGAGGAAGAGGAGCAGGAACCGGATTCTAACAATTGGTTCGACGCGGAGCATTTCGGCGAAGTCCTGCAGCGCTGCGAAGCGCTCGGCATCAAGATCACGGTGCTCATCCACCGCTCCCGCAACCACCTGAACAACCACGTGGAAAGTCCCGGCCGCCGCGCCGGCGTGGCCATGGAGATCTTCACGCGATGGCGCGCGGAAGGCTGCGACGGGAAATTCTTCGCCGGCTGCCGGGTGCCGGTGGAGATGCTGGGGTAGCGCGGCTCTCCAGAGCCGCGTACATCCCCTACTCCACCACCATCCCCACGCTCGCACTGTGCGCGTTGAACTCCGGCGCATACATGCAACGGATCTCCGCAATGCCGCTCTGATACTTCCCGGCATGCTGCACCCGCACGCTGGTCTCGAAGACATGTGTCCCCGGTGGCAGGCGGTCGATGAAGAAGTGGCTGGCGGTGTCCCGCGTCACCTCGTAGTAGCCGAAGCCATCCTGCCAGCGGTAGCCGCTCAGCACATTCACCGGCTCGGTGCCGCTGCCGCGCAGGTCCTTGAGGTGCACGTATTCCATCGCGCGGTCGTTCTTCAAAATCACGCGCGTCACGAGTTCATCGCCCACCTTCACCGCGCCTTCCACCGGCACGAGGACCGGGCCCTTGTCGGTGTTCTTGCGCAGGAAGAGTGACTTCTCCAGTTTGAGCGGCGTACCCTCGTGCGGCGTGACCTTCGCCATATCTTCGAGATACTGCCAGTGCACGCTGGCCCAGCTCACGCCCTTGTCGGTCTTCTCCAGCTCGATCTTGCCGAGCTCCGGCTTCACCGCGGCTTCGACAAAGCGACTCTGGTAGAAGCCGGTCCCAGCCTCGACCGCTTCCGGCTTCAGCTCCACGCCGCCTAGCGAGATCTTCAGCAGCGCATCCGAGGACAAGAGATTCTTGCCGCCGCGCAGCAACGCATAAACCGCATCGGCGGTGGCCTTGGTGGTCTTCCAATCCTGCACCTGCTTCTGCTTGAGCAGCCACACCTGGCAATCCTCCACCGCCTTGTCATCATGATCGATCTCGCGGAAGGCCTCGATCATCATCGCCTGCGTTTCCACCGGGGCCTGCCACCACCACCAGCCTTCGCCCTGCGCGTCCTTCCAATACATCCCCAGCTCCTCGCCATTCACCGCATGCTCCTTCAGCGAGCGCGTGATCAGCCCCGGGATCTCCTTGTCGCCGAGGCGTTGCAAAGCCAGCGCCGCATGCGCCCGCGACATCCGGCTATCCAGCTTCGTCCAATGCTTGCGCGCCTGCCCGGCGAAGTAGTCGAAGGCCACCTTGTCCCCGCCATTCAGCGCCTTGTCCTTCAGGAAGAAGGTCCGCGTGTAGAGATGCAGCGCGATCCGCGGATCGAGGTTGTCATGGTCCAGCAGCTTGTGCTTGCGCAGTTCCTCGTAGCGCTCGGTGAGATCGGCATCCAGCGCGCCAAGTGCCTTGAGCGCCGGCGTGATGTCCGTCGCCACGCCCAGTGCCCGCAGCCGTGCAAAGCCCGTCGTAATATACAGCGTGATGTATTCGTCGCCACGCCCGCCGGGAAACCAAGGCCAGAGGCCGTTGCCGAGCTGCATGCCGTTCAGCTTGCCCATCGCCTTCACCAGCTCGCGCTCCATGTGGTTGCCATCGAAGAGCAGCCCCACGCGACGCCGCGCTTCGGACTCGCTGTTCGCCTCCGCCAGCCACGGCGTCTCATCTAACAGGATTCCCTTGAGATCCTGGTTCTTCGCCAAGGGGCTATCCAGCGCCTTGCCGCCCGCCGCCTTCCACTGATCGAAGATCCGCCGCATCTTCGGGTCGGAGGTCGCGATGTTGTTGGCCAGGGCATTCGCGTAGTAGCGGTTGAAGGTCTGCTCCGCACACTCGTGCGGGAACTCCATCAGATAGGGCAGCGCCATCACCGCATACCAGGCCGGCTGCGAGACCACCTGCACGTGCAGGAAGCGGTTCTCCAGCGTGTTAGACCCGCCGCTCTGCAACAGCTTGTCGAAAGTGAAGTCCTTCTTCCCCGCATCCCGGATCGGCAGCGCCATCGATTCCGTGACAAGGATCCTCCGCGGGATCACCGGCAGCCAACCTTCCTCGCCATCGCTCACCGCACCCGCCGAGGCCACCGCCTTGTAGCGCAGGAAGCCCGCGCCATCCGGCACCGCGATCTTCCATTTCAAGGTCCGGCTTTCCTTGGCCGGCACGCTGAATTCCTGATCCGCCGCAGTGATGCCCAGCGCCGCATTCTTGTCCGCTTCGGTCGCCGCGTCCGTTAGATTGAGGCGCGCCGTCCCGGCCTGCGGCTTGTCGCTGGAATTGGTGATCTTGACCGTGAACCACAGCTCGTCGCCCTCGCGCAGGAAGCGTGGCGGATTCGGCTGCACCATCAGGTCCTTCGCCGTCACCGTCTCCCCTTCTAACAAACCGGACCGCAGCTGCTTGTCATGCGCCAGCCCGATGAAGCGCCACTTGGTCAGCGCCTCCGGCATCGTGAAGGTCATCCGCACCTTGCCCTCCGCATCGCTGGTCAGATCGGGGAAGAAGAAGGCCGTCTCCTGGAGATTCGCGCGCGCGGCCACCTTGCCGAGATCCGGCACCCCCGCTGGAGCTTGGCCGGGGTTGTTGAGCACCGCATCGATGTTGTTACGGTTGATCGCCCCGTCGCCGCTGCGTAGCCCGCCGGTCACGATGTCGGTGACGTTAGCGGGGGATGCGGCAGGCACGCCCGGGATCGAGCTTTCCGCCAGGGTGCCGATGAAGTCTGCGTTGCTGCGGCTCCTGCCTTTAGCCAATCCACCACCACCTCCGAAGCCCGCGCCCCGGCCACGGAAAATCCGATGACCACCGAAGATCTCCAACTCCCCACGGAAGGCCCGGAAAGGCTGCTCCATCGAAAAGAGATCCGGAAGCTCGAAGCCCGAGCGCCACTCGAAGCCCTGCGTCTCGCTGCCGAAATGCCACGGCTGCCCGTCGTCCCACTCCCGCCGCAGCCATGCCGAAAGGCCCTGGAAGGAATGCGGCGCGAACGCATCCAGCGAGGCATCGTAAAGCGTCGCCACCATTTCCGCCGCCGCGGCCTCGCCACCCGGCCCCTCGACCACCGCGGTCCACGACTCCTTCGCACCCGGCTCCAGCTTCGACACCAGATGCTCCCAGCGCAGCTTGAGCTCCTTGTTCGTCCACGGCACCTGCACCACCTGCTTGAACTGGTGCAAGCGGTTCATCGTGACCTGCCAGACCTCCACCGTGATTCCCCCGCGCTGATCCTCCTTCACCGGGAAGCGGAAGACCTGTTGCGTCCGCCCATCCTCCGACCACTCGCGCTTCAGCAAGCGCCCCCGCAGCCGCCATTCCACGCAGGCCCGCGCCTTCCCCTGCCCGCTGCCCCACAGCAGCACCAACTCCTGCCCCGGCTCCACCGACCACGCCGGCGAACTCGTATAGAAAGGCATCATCGTCGGGAAATCCCGCGCATCCGGTGCCACGATCTGAATCCCGCGGATCGCACGGACCAGACGCCCGTTCGCATCCTTCGTCTCGAAAATCAAACGATACGCCCCCGCATCCAGCGCCCGCTTCAGCGTCGCCTTGCCCTCCTTGTCGGTCTCCACCGGCAACTCCACCACCAACTCTCCCGGCTCCCACTTGTCGGGATTCGTGTCGTCGTCCGTCTCACCACCGAAGGGCACGCGACCGCGGCGAGGTGAAACGGATTCTGGCCGCGGGCAGACCGCCGGCTCCTTCAGCCGGTGAATCTTAAGCGTCCCCTTGGCCGTGCGGCCCTCGCCATCATGCGAAGTCGTGCGCACTTTCAGCTCGGCCTCCTTGCCCGCCTCCAGCCACTCGCCCGCTTCAAGCTCCGCCTTCAAGCTCGTGTAGGCCACCGAGACACTGCGCGTCGCCGAGCGCGTCTCGCCGTTGCCATCGGTGACATCCACCGTCACCGTGAAATCGAAGACCGGCTCCACATCCTCGCGCACCGCCGCATCCGGCTTCGCCATGAAATCGATCATCACCGCACCCGCGGCATCCGTCTCCGCGATCCCGTGCGCGATCTCCTCGCTCTCGCCACCCATCGGCGGAGCCCA
Source organism: Luteolibacter sp. Populi (assembly GCF_040801775.1). Taxonomy (GTDB): domain Bacteria; phylum Verrucomicrobiota; class Verrucomicrobiia; order Verrucomicrobiales; family Akkermansiaceae; genus Haloferula. The sequence continues at coordinate 6,147,889 of NZ_CP161812.1, read as the reverse complement.
CCAGCACCAGCGCATCCACCCTGGCAGCCGCGTCATCCGCGTGACCCGCCACGCGACTTTCGCGCCATCCACCGGCGCACCGGTATAAGCCTCCGCCCGCACTTTCACCTTCACCATCTTGCCGAGCACCGCGGCCTCCGCCGGGGCATCCACCTCCGTGAAAAATTTCGGCCGCTTGTATTCCTCCACCCGCACGACCGCGTTGCCGGTGCCCGCCGTCACGCTGATGCTGCACAGGCCCAGCACGCTGCCCTCCGGCGCGGTGAAGCTTCCGGAAAAGGAACCGAGCTCGTTCGACTTCACGTCCAGCTTCGCCACTTCCTTCCGGTTCGGATCGCGCAGGACGACGGTGTTGGAGCGATTCGCCGCCGCCTCATACTTGCCCTTCGCCGTATCGATGTCGCAGGAGATTCCCTTGAAGTGAATCGTCTGGCCCGGCCGGTAGATCGAGCGGTCGGTGAAGAAGACCGTCAGCTTCTGCGGCTTCGGCTCCTCGCCCCAGTAGCCATAGGCGTAGCTGCGCGAAGTAACCCGCTCCAAGCCGCGCTCCGCCACCGCCAGGAAGCTGCTCTCGAACTTCCCCTTGATCTCGAAACGCCCGTCCGGCCCGGTCTTCGCGGAGATCTTCGTGGCCCCCGGCAGGATCTCACGCTCCGTCCACACGCCCACGTCCACGCCCGCCTGCGGCGCACCGGTCACGGCGTCCACCACGCTGCCCTCGAGCCCCCCGCCACGCCACGCCCGCACCGTCAACGCCAGCGGGGTCACGTGAATGGCGGCCACCGCAACCGCGTTGTCCTTGTCGGTGAAATCCTCACGCGCGCTCGCCCGCAGCACATAGTAGCCCGCGGGCAGATCCCCCGGTGCCTCGAAGCTCGTGACCACCTGCTGGAAATCCCCCGCATCCGGCAGTTCGCTGTCCCACGAGCGCAGCGGCTGCATCTCGAATTTCTCCGGGATCGGATCCCGTTCCAAGGTTGCCGCGCCCGGCGTGAACTTGATCGAGTAAAGCCGGAACCAGATCCGCTTGAGATTGCGATGCGTCACCACGATCTGCTCGCCCGCCGGAGTCCAGTTCGATTCGGTCACCAGCGTCAGCTCGCGCTGCTCCAGCGTCTTCACGCCATTCGCGCAGATCTTGCCGAAGGGATGCTCCGGAAAGGCCGCCGCCCCCGCCTTCAGGATCTCGTGGGCCGCCTTCGATTCCTTCCGCGCGACCAGCAGGTTCGCCAGATTCTCGCGCGCCCACGCACTCACCGGGCTCGCCGCATTCGCCTCGATGAAGCGTCGCAGCGCCTGCTCGAAGCGCGGCTCGCGCCCCTCCACGCCAGCCGCCTCGTTCGCCCAACGCAGCCGCTCCAGATCAGCTACCAGGAATGCCCCCTTGTCCGCATCCCCCTGATGAAAGCCTAACAGGTCTTGGAAAATCTTCAGCGCCCGCGCCTTCGGCCCGCTGCCATCACCGACCTCCGGCTTCCACGCCATGAACTCCTCCGCCGTCCCGAAGGCCGGCGAATCCGCCGCGATCGCGAAATCCGCCACCGGCCGCGATACCGCTACTTCCTCCGCCGAGTAAAATTCCAGCGCCGCGTGCGCCACGAAGTCATACATCGTCGGCCGCAACGCATCACCCAAATCGGTGCCGGTGAGCAGCTCCGCGAAGTCCATCGCCGGGACCTTCTTCAGCGCCTCCGCATCCGTCAGCGAGCGCTGCATCCGCGTATCGATCTCCGTCAAAATCCGCGCCAGATCCCAGCTCTCGAAGTCATCCCTCACCGGCGCATCCGTCGAGCTGCGCTGCATGAAGCGCCATTGGTTCGACCGGTAATAGCCCGCCAGCCAGCGTGCCGAAAGCGCCCGCAGCACCGGCCGCGCCTGCTCCGGAGCCGTCTCGATCGCTGCCTCCAAATTCTTGATCGGAAACGCATTGCCCTCGATCTGGGCCTCCGTGGCGATCCGCGACGCCAGCGCCCGCGTCCCTTCCGCCCAAGCGCCGTCGGCGAAGGCCGCCTTCTCGATTCCCGTCAGCAGTTCGACCATCGTCTTCGGCTGATCCTTCTCCCGCGCCTCCGCCACCTTCTTCCACTCCGCATCCCGCGGGCCTGCGTGCAGACTACCCATGGCCACGATCCAAACCAAAAAGACCCGTCCTAGAAATCGAAATGCATTCATGCGCGGAAAGAGAAGAGAAGAGTTTGCCGACTCCGCATCACATTGACCCGGGATCGCCCGATTGTGACACCGGAAATCCGGAATTCTTAGATAGCCCGGCTCCGCGACATTTCAAACATCGCGCCACCGCCACCCCCAATCCTGCCGGATTTCAGGGCCCGCTCCTACTGCCAAGCGCACCAATTCACCCGCAGGTCCCCGCACCAGACGCCGCGCAGCGGCCTTGGACTGCTGCGGCTTGCCACAGCCTTCGGCAGGCAGCTCGCTGCCGTGAAGCACGAGGGATAACCACCTCACCTCCCGTCCGCCATCCAGGCGAACAATCCCTCACCGCCCGCCATCAAGGGTTCGTAGTCCCGCCTTCAGGCGGACGAAGCCACCCCTGGTTCCGCTCCACCAACCAAGTCCCGATCGAGCTTCGTTCCCGTCCCGGGGGAACGGCTTCTTCCCCGTCCCAACGGGACGACTTATAAAAGCCCGGCGCGCAGTGCCGGGGAAATCCCGCAACAGCATCGCGTCCTACAGGGACGCCTCATGCAGGGATGGTGTCGGGCATCGGTCGATCCACCACCGCACCTACATCTCCTCAATCCTCTCCAGATCCAGCCCCAACAACTCCCCTCGCACCACAATGTGAAAATCCGACGCCAAGTGGCTCCAGCGCCCATCGATCGGATAATCCAAGTGCACCCATCCCAGCGCCCCATTCCTCGCCGGTCCATCCCCAAACCAATAAACCGCAAACGGATACCGCGGATGCACCGCTCCGCTCACATCGTCATCATCCGGATCCGCCTCCAGACGCGCGAGACCCGGATCGCCCGCCGCAGTCGCCGGTGAGGTCACAGAACCGCCAATCTCCTCCTCAATCATCTCCGCCGTCCACGGGATAAACCCATCCTCCACCAGCATCGCCCGGGCCGCGGCGTAGTCCCCCGCCGCAAGACACGCCAGCCACTGCTCACAAAACTCAAAAACCAGTTCGTCCGCAGGATCCTGAGGCAAGAGATGCATAGAGACCAATCTGGAGCTAGCCCCTCAAACAACCAGCCAAACCCGAAACCCACCACCCCTCCCCGCTCTTCTGTCTTTATTCGCGTCCATTCGCGTCCATTCGCGGTTTGAAAACTCCAAACCCAAAAACCCTCCTCCACCTCCACGCTTGCCTCCCCTCACCTCCTCTGAAATCTTCCTCCCACAAGCCATGAATCGATTCTTTCTCCTCGGGTCCTTGATCACCCTCGCCGGCAGCCCCCCGCTTCCCGCCGACGTCCTCCCGGCCAATCTCAAGATCCTAGCCCTCTCCAACCCCGAAGGAATCGACCGCAGCCCCGACCTCTCCTGGCGTCTCGAATCCAAAGACCCGGACGCCCGCCAGACCGCCTACCGCATCCTCGTCTCCTCCTCCCCCTCCTTGTTAGAGAAGGACCAAGCCGACCTCTGGGACAGCGGCAAGACCTCCTCCAGCGAATCCCTCAAAATCCCCTACGCGGGCAAACCCCTCCCCTCCCACGCCACCGCCTTCTGGAAAGTCATGACCTGGGACGCCAGGGATCAGGCATCCCCCTGGAGCACTCCCGCCAAATGGAGCACCGGCCTGTTAGAGAAGACCGATTGGAAGGCCGAATGGATCGGGCTCGACGGCATTGCCCCCGCCGACCTTCCGTGGAAAGAAACCCCACCCCCTCTAACAGCCTTCTCCGGAGCCGAATGGATCCGCGCTGGCAAGACCGATGCCGCGGGCAAGTCCTGGTTCCGCGGCAGCTTCGATCTCCCCGCCCAACGCCCCGTCCGCCAGGCCACCGTCTTCTTCACCGCCGACGATGAATTCACCCTCGCCGTCAATGGCAGCGCCACCCTCTCCGGCAAGTCCTGGAAAAGTGTCGGTTGGAAGTCCGTCGCCGCCGTCCTCCTCCCCGGCAAGAACACTCTCAGCGCCGAAATCACCAACGGCGACTCAGCCACCGGCCTGATCGGTGCCGCCGTGGTCGAGTTCACCGATGGCGGCGTCCAGACCTTCACCACCGGCAGCGACTGGGAAGCATCGCGCGATGGCAAACACTTCGAAGCCGCGGACATCCTCGGCAAGAACGGCACCCCACCCTGGGGCTCCTTGAAGCCGGACGTCGGCGTAAAAACTTACCTCCCCGCCACCCAACTCCGGAAAGAGTTCACCGTCACCAGGCAGCCCCTCCGCGCCGTCCTCTACACCACCGCCCTCGGCCACGTCGAAGCCCGCCTCAATGGCGAGCGTGTCGGCGATGACTTCTTCGCCCCCGGCTGGACCGACTACAAGAAGCGCCTCTACTACCGCACCCACGACGTCACCGCCAAAATCAAGGTCGGCCCGAACACCCTCGCCGCCCTCTTAGGCGACGGCTGGTTCCGCGGCAATATCAGCGTCCTCGGCCAAAACCGCCACGGCACCAAGACCCGCCTCAAGGCCCAACTCCAGCTCATCTACCCCGATGGCAGCCGCGAACTCATCGCCAGCGATGGCACCTGGAAGGCTGCCACCGGCCCGATCCTGGAAGCGGACATGTTCGCTGGCGAAAGCTACGACGCCCGCCTCGAAACACCCGGCTGGGATGCCCCCGGCTTCGATGACAAGACCTGGAAGCCGGTCGCCACCGGTGCGGAATTCGAGCCCGCAATCCTTGAAGCCTACCCCATGCCGCCGGTCAGGAAGGTCGCCGAGATCGCCGCGGTAAAGATTACCCAACCGCACCCCGGCACGCAGATCTACGACTTTGGCCAGAACTTCTCCGGCTTCGTGCGCCTCAAGCTGAGAGCCCTCGCTGGAACCTCGATCCGCCTCCGCTTCGGCGAGATGCTCCAGCCGGACGGCCACCTCTACACCGAGAACCTGCGCTCCGCCCGCGCCACCGACCACTACATCTGCAAGGGCGGCGGAGAGGAAATCTGGGAGCCGCGCTTCACCTTCCACGGCTTCCGCTACGCCGAGATCAGCCGCCTCCCCACCCCGACGGCAGAGGACACCCTCACCGGTATCGTGCTCGGCTCGGACCTGCCCGTCACCGGCTCCTTCTCCTGCTCCGACCCGCTGATCAATGCGATCTACAAGAACACGATGTGGGGCCAGCGCTCGAACTACCTGGAAGTCCCCACCGATTGCCCGCAACGCGACGAACGCATGGGCTGGAGCGGCGATACCCAGGTCTTCGCCCGGACCGCCGCCTACAACATGGACGTGGACTCCTTCCTCACCAAGTGGACCCAGGACATGGTGGACGCGCAGAAACCCGACGGCGGCTTCCCCGGCATGGCACCCGTCTATCACGACATGTGGAGCCCGGGCTGGGCGGATGCCGGAGTCATCGTCCCCTGGACCCTCTACCAGATGTATGGCGATACCCGCGCCGCGGAGGAGCACTACGCCGCCATGGTCAAGCACCTCGCCCTCTACCGCCAGAAGACCCCCGACAACCTCGGCCCGAACGAAGGCTTCGGCGACTGGCTCGCCGTCGGTGGCGACACCCCGAAGGACCTGCTCGGCACCGCCTACCATGCTTATAGTAACAAGCTCGTCGCCGACCTCGCCGAAGCCCTCGGCAAGCAGGACGATGCCGCGGCCTACCGCCAGCGCTTCGAGGAGATCCGCGCCGCCTTCCAAAAAGCCTACGTCAAGCCGGACGGCAAGATCGGCAACGACACCCAGACCGGCTACCTCGTCGCCCTCAAGTTCGGCCTCCTGAGCGATGGCCAACGCCAGCAAGCGGGCAAGCAACTCGCCGCCGCCATCGCCGCCCGCAATGGCCACCTCGGCACCGGCTTCCTCGGCGTGAACCTGCTCCTGCCCGTCCTCAGCGAGATCGGCCGCAGCGACCTCGCCTACTCGCTCATACAGAAGAAGACCTATCCGTCGTGGGGTTACTCCGTCGAGCAAGGCGCCACCACCATCTGGGAACGCTGGAACAGCTACACCCTCGAGAGCGGCTTCGGCGACGTCTCGATGAACTCCTTCAACCACTACTCCTACGGCGCCTGCGTCGAGTGGCTCTACGAGACGGTCCTCGGCATCACCCCCCTCGAGCCCGGCTTCGCGAAGATCTCCATCGCCCCCGTCCCCGGCGGCGGCCTCACCCAAGCCTCCGGCCACTACGACTCCGTCCGCGGCCGCATTGCCTCCTCCTGGAAAGTCGCCGACGGCAGCTTCGCCCTCGAAGTCAGCGTCCCGCCCAACACCACCGCCCTCATCAGCGTCCCCGCCAAGCGCGCCGAAGACGTCAAACAAGACCACGCCAAATTCATCAAGCTCGCCGACGGCCGCGCCATCTTCGAAGTCGGCTCCGGCACCCACCGCTTCACCTCCCCGCTCTAACAAACCCATCCACACGGTCCCCCAAAGCCCGCCCCCAAGGGTACGTAGTCCCGCCTTCAGGCGGACGAAGCCACCCTCGCTGCCCACCCCACCCCGGGACCCATCCATCCAACTTGGACGTTCGATGTTGGACGTTCGATGTTCGATGTTTGCCTTCCCATTTCTGCGGGCCTCCCTCGAAACAATCTCTTCCCGGCAGCCGTTCCCCTCCCGCCCAAACCCATGAAAACCCTCCTCGCCAGCCTCCTCTTCCTTACCGCCTCCCAAGCCCAGGAAGCCCTCCCCACCGCTCTCCGCTGCGAGTACCACACCAACCCGCTGGCAATAGGCACCCCAAAACCCCGCCTCTCCTGGAAGCTCACCCCTTCCACCACCGCCCGTAACATCACTCAAACCGCCTACGAGATCCAAGCCGGCACCACCCCCGAAAACCCAACCGACCTCTGGACCTCTAACAAAACCGACTCCCCCGCCACCTCCCAAATCGAGTGGTCCGGGAAACCTCTAACATCCCGCCAGCAAGTCTGGTGGCGCGTCCGCACTTGGGACGGCAAGGGCACCCCATCCCCATGGAGCCCGCCCGCCAACTTCACCGTTGGCCTCCTCCAGCCGGAAGACTGGACCGCCCAGTGGATCAGCGCGAAGGATGACGCCAGCTTCACCACCACCGAGAACGTCCAGAACTTCATCGGCGATCCCGACCGCGGCAAACTCATCCTCACCCCGGCCAAGCAGTTCCGGAAAGAGTTCGAGACCCCCGTCGTCACCCGCGCCATCCTCCGCGCCACCGCCCTCGGCGTTTACACCGTCGAGCTCAACGGCCAACGCGTCTCGCAGGAACGCCTTGCCCCCGGCTGGTCCGCCTACCAGCGCCGCCTCCACTACCAGACCTACGACGTCACCAAGCTCATCAAGCAGGGCAAGAACGCCATCGGCGCGACCCTCGCCGACGGTTGGTATTCCGGCTACGTCGCCTACGGTCAGCTGACCGCCCAAGAGGGCCTCGTCCCCGGCGTGAATGGCCGCTACTACTACGGCGTCTCCCCCGCCCTCCGCGTGCAGCTCGAACTCGAACTGAGCGATGGCACCCGCCAGACCATCGCCAGCGATCCGACATGGAAGACCGCCCTCGGTCCCATCACCGAGACCGACATCCTCCAAGGTGAAGCCTACGACGCCCGCAAGGAAATGCCCGGCTGGTCCCAACCCGGCTTCAATGACAGCAACTGGCAGCCCGCCGTCTGCAAGACCGGCACCAATGCCAAGGTCGAGCCGCATCCCGGCGTGCCGGTCCTGCCCATCGAGGAGATCGCGCCCAAATCCGTCCGCGAGCACTCGCCCGACGTCTTCATCTTCGACCTCGGCCAGAACATCTCCGGTGTCGTGCGCCTCAGGGTGAAGGGCAAGGCCGGCGACAAGGTGAAGCTGCGCTACGCCGAGGTCCTCCACAACGACGGCCGCCTCAGCACCGAGAACCTGCGCTGCGCCCGCGCCACCGATACCTACATCTTGAAGGGCGATCCCGCGGGCGAGACCTGGACCCCGGAGTTCACCTATCACGGCTTCCAGTATGTCGAGCTCAGCGGCCTCCCCGGCACCCCGGAGAAGGACGCCATCACCGGCATCGTCCTGCATTCGGACACGCCCTATCACGGCCGCTTCGAGTGCTCGGACCCGATGCTGAACCAGCTCTACAAGAACATGGTCTGGACCCAGCGCGCGAACTTCTTCGAGATGCCCACCGATTGCCCGCAGCGCGATGAACGCATGGGCTGGACCGGCGATGCCCAGATCTACGTCCGCGCCGCCACCTTCAATGCCGACATCGCCGCCTTCTACACCAAGTGGCTGCGCGACCTGAACGACGACCAGTGGGACTACGGCGCGTATCCTCCCTACGCCCCGCGCCCGCTGGCCCGCCCGAACGAGCACCACGCCGCCGGCTGGATGGACGCCGGCGTGATCTGTCCCTGGACCATCTGGCAGGTCTATGGCGATACCCGCGTGATCTCCGAACACTGGCGGAAGATGAACGACTTCATGGAATGGCGCTCGACCCGCGATCCGGAGTTGAAGGGCGCTGTCGATGACTGCGGCTTCGGCGACTGGCTTTCGGTCGGCGATGTGAAGACGCCGATCCCCTTCATCGACCTGGCCTATCACGCCTACGATGCCCGCCTGATATCCGAGATGGCGGATGTGATCGGCGACGAGGGCGCGGCGGCCCGCTACCGCGACCGCGCTGCCAAGCTCAGTGCCGCCTTCCAAAAGCTCTATCTGAAGCCCGATGGCAGCCTCGCGGTGCACAACCAATCCACTTACGCGATGGCCCTCTTCTTCGACCTCATCCCCGCGGACAAGAAGGCGGCGACCGCCCGACACCTCGCCGGACTCGTCACCGCGAATGGCAACAAGATGACCACCGGCTTCCTCGGCACCCGGCCCCTGCTCCCCGCCCTCTCCGCCACCGGCCACCACGACCTCGCGGGCATCCTCATGCAGCAGAAGGAATACCCGAGCTGGGGCTACGAGGTCGAGAACGGCTCCACCACCATCTGGGAACGCTGGAACTCCTACATCAAGGGCCAGGGCGTCCACGAGCCGAGCATGAACTCCTTCTCCCACTACGCCTTCGGTGCCGTCTGCGAATGGATGATGGCCGACCTCGCCGGGATCGACCGCGCCAGCCCCGGCTTCGACCGGGTGAAGATTACTCCCCGCCCGACCGGAACCATCACGAACGCCAGCGGCGGCATGGAAACCCGCCACGGCCCCCTCTCCTGCTCATGGAAGATCGAAGGCGGCAAGTTCCTCGCCGAAGTCGTCGTGCCGCCCAACACCACCGCCGAAATCACCCTCCCCGTCACCGGCGAAATCGCCGAATCCAACCAGCCCGCCAAGGGCCGCCCCGGCATCCGCGAAGTCGTCGGCAACCGCCTCATCACCGGCTCCGGCACCTACCAATTCAGCGGTTCCCTGTAGTTTTGGCAGGCAATTGTTCACTTCCTCCAATTGACAGCCCCGCCGATCCCGCCATTGCTTCCGCCGCCGTGAGTCCCGAATTCATCAAGGAAGCCCTCCGCAACGTCCGCTACCCCGGCTTTTCCCGGGACATCGTCTCCTTCGGTCTGGTCAAGGACGTCCGCCAGGAAGGCGGCACCCTGACCGTGCACCTCGAGGTCGCGACCAAGGACCCGAAGATCCCGGAGCAGATTTTCAAGGACTGCCACGCCGTCCTCGACCCCTTGCCGGACATCGGCACCGTGAAGGTCGAGATCGTGGTCAAGGATCCGCAGGGCGCGCAGGGAGGCTCCACCGAGGCCGTCCAAGGCAAGTCCTCGATCCCCGGCGTGAAGCGGATCATCGCCGTCGCCTCCGGCAAGGGCGGCGTCGGCAAGTCCACCGTCGCCGGGAACCTCGCCGTTGCGCTGGCCAAGAGCGGCGCGAAGGTCGGCCTCTGCGATTGCGACCTCTACGGCCCTTCCGTGGCCCAGATGTTCGGCAGCCACGAGCGGCCGATGGCCAACGAGCGCGACGAGATCATCCCGATCGAGGCCCACGGCCTGAAGCTGATGTCGATGGGCTTCCTGCTCGAGGACCGCTCCCCGGTCATCGTCCGCGGCCCGATGGCCACCCGCTACACCCAGCAATTCCTCCGCCAGGTGGAGTGGGGCGAGCTCGATTACCTCATTCTCGATCTCCCGCCCGGAACCGGCGACATCCAGCTCACCATCGTCCAGACCGTTGCCGTGGATGGCGCGATCATCGTGACCACCCCGCAGGAGATGGCCCTCATCGACGCCCGCAAGGCCGTCGCGATGTTCGCCAAGGTCAACGTCGCCATCCTCGGCGTGGTCGAGAACATGTCCTGGTTCGAGTGCGACCACGGCCAGCGCTACTACCTCTTCGGCGACGGCGGCGGCGTCCGCGAGGCCGAGGCCCTGGGCGTGCCCCTGCTCGCCCAGATCCCGATCGACCCGCAGACCCGCGAGCGCGGGGATGCCGGCACTCCCGTCGCCCTGATCCCGCCCGCCGAGCACCCCGTCTCCGCCGCCTTCCAGCAGATCGCCGCCGCCATGCGCGCGAAGCTGCCGGTGGGGTGAAGTTCCAAGTAAGAAGGACCAAGTGCCAACCAAGATCCCGGCAAACTTCCGGGTGGCAGGGAAGCACTCTTGCGCCATAATCGGTCAGGTTTCTTCCGCCTTTCTTGGCACTTGGTCCTTCTTACTTGCCACTTCGATGCTCCGCACCCCGCCACAACTCTTCGCCGACTTCGAGGCCGGGCTGATGACCCGGGAACAGCTCCACGTGGCGATGGCCTTCCACGCCCGCAACCTGATCGAGGAGGTCGCCGAGGCCCGCGAGAATCCCGTGGCCGCGTGGTGGGAGGGCGTGCTGGCCCGCAAGTTCGCCTCCCGCCTGGCCGCCCGCCACGGCGAGCGCCGGATCCGCGCCATTTTCTCCGCCCTCGCCGACGTCCCGGACTTCATGCCCGCGCAGTGGCTGTGGAACGCCCACCACCCCGATGTGCCCCTGTTCTGCTTCCTGCGCCTGCGCAAGGAGCCGATCTTCCGCCTCGCCCATGTCGAGAACCAGGCGGGGATCGTGACCGTCACCATCGAATACGGTGCCGCCGAGAAGCACGAGACCACCCGCGAGGAGTTCACCCTGGCCCACAAGCGCTACGGCATCGGCTTCGAGGTCACTGGCAGGCGTTCTCTCAATTGAGAGGGGAAACTCTCTTATAGGGGTAACCTTAAGAGGGAATACCTTTGCGTGCCGTTTGGGGCTACGGGTGGCGTGCCGTTCGGGGGCACGGGTCGGCTTCCCTTGAATAGGCGGCGGGGGTTCCTGCTTCAAACAAAGGCTGGGGATCGCGTTTTTCCCGATAGTCCGGGGCTCTTTGCTCCGTTTACTCCTCCTATGAAACCGAAGAAATCCCAGTGGGTGTGGAGCGCCGGCGGTGTGGCACTGGCGCTGGGAGCCGGGGTCATGATCGGCCGGATCAGCGCGCCGGGCGGGGAGTCCGGCAGTGGCGCGGCGGGAGAATCCGCTGGGGGGAAGAGCAGCGCCCGCGATGGCGAGGCAGGGCTTTCCCTGGCCGAGCGGGTGCAGCGCAAGCGCGCCGGGGAAGATGGCCGCGGGGCTGCGAAGCCGGTGGATACCGATCTCAAGGCGATCCTCGATTCCACCAGCCGCCTCGACCGCACGCAGCGGCTGCTGGCCTTTCTCGACCGCTTGCCGGCCGACAAGTTTGCGGGAGTTTACGACGAGTTCCGGAACATGCCGGGCGTGAACCTGCGCGGTTCCGAGCGCTCGCTGATCCTGCAGGCCTGGGCCGAGCGCGATCCGCTGAATGCGCTGGGCTTCCTGCAGGAGAAGGGCGGCGAGGACTGGGAACGCGAAACCGCGGTCGCCACCTGGGCCGCGAACGATCCGCAGGCCGCCTTCGCCTGGGCCTCGACCGCGGCGGACGAGGGCGACGTGAACAACTGGCTGCTGGGTGCCACCCGCGGAATCGCGGCGACCAATCCCGAGCTGGCCCGCGACTTCCTGGCCCAGCTCCAAGGGCCTACCCGCGACCAGGCGCTGAATGCGATGCAGCCGTATGTGATGCAGTTCGGCTTCGACTACGCCAAGGACTGGATCGCCGGGGTGGGTGACGAGAAGCTGCAGGAGCAAGCCTCGCGTCAGATGGCCCGCGACCTCGCCAATCTCGACCCGGCGCAGGCGGCGCAGTGGAACAGCGCGATGAACAACGTCGAGCTCCGCCGCGACATCTCCGAAACCGTGTCCGACCGCTGGGCCCGCACCGATCTTGACGCTGCCCGTGCCTGGGTGGAGCGGCTGCCGGAGGACACCAAGTCGGAGGCCGCGGAAGGGATCGCCCGCCGCTATGCCCGGGAGGACCCCGCCGCCGCTGCGAAATGGCTGGCAGGCCTGGGCAACAATCCGGATCTCGACGGCGCACGCTTCGTCTTCATCGAGGAGAGCTTCCGCGGATCCCCGCAGACCTCGCTCGAGTTTGTGGCGAACGTCAGCGATCGAGGGGCCCAGGAACGCCTCTACCGGGACAGCCTCCAAAAGTGGTTCCGGGCGGACGAGGGTGCCGCCCGCCAGTGGATGAACAACCACGCGCAGACGCTCCCGCCGCGGGTCGTGGCGAGGTTCAACCAGCCGCGGCGGCAATAAAGTGCCAAGGGCTGAAGTTCCAAGTTAAAAGGACCAAGTGCCAAAAGAAACAGCCGGTTGAGTGCAAACTCACCGGCTCTTTTGCTTTCTTGGAACTTGGTCCTTTTAACTTGGAACTTTAGCCCTTGGCACTTGGTCCTTCTTGGAACTTTCCGGCGCTCAGCAGCCGCAACCGCCGCCGCCGCAGCAGCCGCCCTTTTCGGATTCGGCGATGTCCTTCTCGGTCGGCACGTGGCCGAGTTCGAGGGTCATGCTGACGTACTTGCCGATGGTGGTCTGGAGGGCCTCGAGTTCGCCCTGGGCACCGAGGAAGGCGCTGGCCACCTCGTTGCGCATGAGTTCGTCACGGGCGGCTTCAAATTCGCGGATCTCCGCGGGGGCCAGCTTCACGCCGGCGTGCTGCTTGTGGTGCAGTTCCTCGCCGCGCTCGTGCACGGTCTGGTACATCAGGCGCGCGCCGTCGTCGTCCAGGAACCGCTCGACGTCCTTCTGGAGCTTGGAGAAGTGCGCGTCTGCGGCGATTGCGGCGCAGAGTTCGCGGGTCTTGTCCATCACGGAGGAGGTCTCGGTCAGCAGAGTCATGTGCCCTCCCTAGACCGAGCGGGGCATGCTGGCAAACGCGATCTTGGGAAATTGTGGCACCGGGTGCGGGATCAGGGCTCTTGGCTGCGTTCAGGCATCGCATCGGCAATTGGCCGAAATATCTCGAATTGGGCCGGGATGCCCGCCAGCCGAACGACAGATGAAGAGCTTCAACCGGCCAGCCGCCACCCGCTCTAACTGAGCTGGCCCCCGAAAACCGGTCCAGTGCCTAAGCTATGATTGTGGTGTGCAGGTGTGGCCTTAGAACCAAACCGAACACGCACGAGATGAAAGGTAAACGCAGACGACACGATCCCGAGTTCAAGGCCCGTGTGGCGCTTGAAGCGCTCAAGGGCGTGAAAACCATCCAGGAAATCGCCAAGGAATTCGACGTCCACCCGGTGCAGGTCTCGGAGTGGAAGAAGACGATGGCTCAAAACGCCGCGAGCGCCTTCGGGGGCGGCGCGGGCAAGACCGAAGCCGAGGACTTCGAGCGCGAGCGCGAACGGCTCCACGCCAAGATCGGGCAGCAGGCCGTCGAGTTGGACTGGCTGACAAAAAAGTCCAAGCAACTCGGTCTGTGAGGGATCGCGTCGGGTTGTTGGACAAGAGGCATCCCAAACTGAGCATGCGCAAGCAGTGCGAACTGCTGGGCGTGGCGCGCTCCACCGCTGGCTACCAACCGGTCGCGGAGGATCCGGAGGACCTGCGCATCAAGCGGCTGTTGGACGAGATCTATCTGGTCGATCCCTGCCTCGGCAGCAGGCGGCTGATGACGGTGCTGGAGCGCGATCATGGTGTGAAGGTCAACCGCAAGCGCCTGGACCGGCTGCGCCGCGAGATGGGCCATGAGGCGATCCGGTGCAAACCGCGGACCAGCATCCCGGACGACGGGCATCGCAAGTATCCGTATCTGCTGCGCAAGCTGGTGATCGACCGGCCCGACCAAGTCTGGTGTACCGACATCACGTATGTGCCGATGCCGCGCGGCCAAGCCTACCTGTGCGCTGTGATGGACTGGCACTCGCGCAAGGTGCTCGGCTGGGCGGTTTCCAACACTATGGGCACCGGCCTTTGCCTGGAGGCCCTGGAAATGGCCTTGGGAGCAACTGGCACGCGCCCCGGGATCTTCAACACCGACCAAGGTTGCCAGTTCACCTCCGCGGAATGGACGGGTCGGCTCACGGACCTCGGTGTGGAAATCAGCATGGATGGCCGCGGGCGGTGGATGGACAACGTGTTCATCGAGCGGTTGTGGCGGAGCGTGAAATACGAGGAGATCTACCTCAAGGAACACGCGACGGTCCTCGGCCTTGAGCAAGGGCTGCGCGAGTGGTTCGGGCGCTACAACGACTGGCGTCCGCACCAGCACCTCGGCAACCTCACGCCGTCGCGGGTTTACCGGCCGCCAGCCGAAGCCCCGAGAGCGGCATGACACCCCCGGCGCGCCGAAATCGGGAAGCCTCCGCTGCGGTCCTCGCCCTCCACTGCGCTACGCTCCGTTGCGTGCTCGTCCCTCCGCTACGGCTTCCCGATTTCGAGTCCCCCGTCACTCCAACCTTGATCCGCAAACCATGATCATCCCAAGCTCTCCCGCAGCCTGCCACCATAGCTTAGTTTAGCCAATTCGTGGCCGAAATTTGGGGGCCAGCTCAAACGATCTATGGGACATCCCCACCACTCCGCCGGACGATGGTTTTGCCGACGGAGGCGAATAGCCCTCTTACCCTCTTAGATTGCAAGCATCAATGCCACCGGCGTTTTGAAAGGAGCACCGCCAAGGCAATGACCAAGAGAGCTACAGCAAGAACCAGCACGATCCATTTTACCGTTGCAGGAGCGTTTGGACCTTGCCCCAAATTTCCGCCGGCTGCCGAAGGCTTGGCGGAATCCGGATCACGGCTTTCTACTCCATTTCTCTCGGGTCTTGATCCGTCGGTGTCGACCTTGCCGACTTTGCCCAGGAATTCGGCTACAGAAGTACGAACGGGGCGACGTGGTCCACTGTCGTTGGTCAATTTGTAGGCCGAAGTAATCCGATCAAGAAGGGAACCCCGACGGCCTTCTGTCCGATCAACAGCTACGGGCACAATTTCAATCAAATCCCCGTTGGCATCGAGCAACAGCAGTGTCGCGGTGGTCTCAGATTCCTCCAAATCTTCAATTGCAATAGGAACTCCCTGCGGAGAACCCCTGTTGATGTCCAAACTCTCTTGGATGGCGGAAAAACCGTTCTCATGCCGCTTCAGTTCGTAGCCAATGGAGTGCCCTTTAAGAGGATCTTTCCCGGTGGCCGCGATGACGGAAGCATGAATGGTCGCAAGGTTTTGAAAGGCTTTTTCGGATTTTCCGCGGCTTGGGGTTATGGAATAGGAATTCGTGACTTCGCCAATTTCACTCAACGCGGCTGCTGCTTTCTCATGTTGATTTGCCTCGATCAAGATTCCTGCCGTCACACGCGCTGCTTGGGCATAATAGTAAGCTTTGAATTCCTGTTCACGCCCAGACATGGCGCTCCAAGCCCCTTCAAGTGCCATAAAACTTTGCTCCACGGAACTCGACGCAGCTTGGCCAAAAGCGTTTTTCTCCCAATCTGCATACGCTTTGCCGTAGGCTGCATTCGTTTCTGATTCTTGGCCGTAGGCGGCGCAAATCAGCAATAGCGCCATCGCAATGGTTGACAATCTCATGGGCGGGCTGACTTGTTAGAACGAATTGGCCAGAGCTTATCGTTTCCGGCTGCGGCATTAAAATGAAGCCCACTCTGAAGAGCTTTGTTTACTCGGGTCGAGTAGTTGCCAACGCCTCCTCCGTTATAGCGGGCCGTCATGGCATCAAAAGAAGCCCAATGATCGAACTGATATTCCGACTGCTCAATCCCGTCAATTATATTGAGCGGTGCTTGATTCCTGGTTTCGTAACCATAGGATGGATTTATTTTGCAGTTGTCCAAAAAGGCAAATCCTTTAACATAAAACCAAAGAACCCCCCAATAGATGGACTCTCTGGTAGTTGCGATGCCTGCAGTTTGATAATCTAGCTTTTTGTAACGCGCATCGATGGCTGGCCTTTGCGGGTGAATTAAATCCAGGTCCCATTGTGCAATTGATCCTTGAATCGACTCTAGCACGTCGTCGTCGGGATGTCCTATGGTGAGGATATCGTTGGGTCGTGTGGTGGGAGCTTGAACTTGAGCTCCGACATTGCTCTCAGCAACCGCCATTGCCTTGATTCGATCAACAGTGTCAATCGGGTAGGAATAAAAATTCCCCCAGTCGGTCACAGCATCGACGAAATCTTGGTCATGCTTATTAGCGTCATAACGGGGAAATCCAGGGTAAGGAAAAGCATATTTTCTAATCCGCTCTTTAATTGTGAATTCCCTTGATGTATAGTCAATCTCCCCATCATCGGAAGTTGCTTTAATCTTCAATTTCCCTACTTTATTAAAAACCGCTTTCACTCTTACGAGGCCCGATTTGGCAGCTTTGAGAGTAAATTCGGTCTGATTGGGATTAACAACTCCTCCAACGTCAATCGACCCAAAATCATACATCTGAACACTACCCCGACCAGGAAGGCTCTCCGTGCGCATTGCCTCCTCGACAACGCTCAGCGTCACTGTTCGGTCTTGGAGGTTATGTGGAAATTTGAACATTACTATATCAACGATTTCATCTCTGAAAATTGTAAATGGACCAGGATTGACGGCCGCGCCCGTTGCCGGATCAGGTTCAGTATGAATAACCGAGAATAAAAATGGCGTGAGAATAACGCGGGCCTTTTCAAAAAACTTGCGGAATTCCGGTTCGTCATCTGCTACGTCATTCGCCCCAGCTCCTGGAGCAAGAATTGGAACGTGAGCGGCTTTGTCGAGCAAGTCCCAAGCATCCACCACGTGAGACTCGCTGGCTGAATCTGGAACGACTTCGAGCGTGTAGTCGAAATCCGGACCTTCCTTCGGGAGGCTCGATTTGCCTGTATTGGTGGTAGTCTGCCAGTCGATTTGAAAAGTGTAGGTTTGGCCTTTCTTGAAAATCGACTTTACCTCGGTCGCATAAATGTCGTTTGGCCCTGGCTCGGGCTTGAGCGTGTAAACCCTTCGTTCCAGGCCTGTTTCCGGATCTAACAGGTAGCAATGGAGGTAGTAGGTTTCACTCTTGCTACCCGATTTATCACCTACGCCCAAGGTTACGCTGAATCGTTCTTCCGGCGGAACCGAGCCTCCGTCGGAGGCGTCATTCGGTTCTCCACCTGCTCCAATTTCCGGCCCATCATTCGTGCCGTCCAAATCGGTGTCGCGCTTGTTGGGATTGGTGTTCCAAAGATACTCCTGAAGGTTTGTAAGACCGTCGCCGCCGCCGTCATCATCGTCCAACGCTGCATCTCCAGGCAAATTAGGGTTTAGGCCGTATTTCAGTTCCCAGCCGTCTGGAATGCCGTCGCCGTCGGAATCTGCAAATCCGATTTTTGTTAATCCCTGCTCGGCTATGTCAGTCGCTCCATCGCCATCAGTGTCGGTGTCGGCAGGCTGCCAGTGAAACGGGGATGAAATGTAGGAAACTTCGTTTGCTTCGCGAGTATTGTCAGAATCAGCATCGCGCCAAAGGGATGATTCATTTTCCGTGATGTCCCAGAGGCCATCGCGATCGGTGTCTTCATGATAAAGATTTTCGATTTCGTTGGCTGTTAGATTGTCGGACCAAGCGCGAAGTCGATCAAACCGTCCTCTTGCGACGGTTTGATTCGGCAGCTGAAATCCAACGGTTTCGGGCGATTGGCCATAAATTCTGCCTAGGCTAATCCCGGTATAGGAATTCGCAGGAATTGCATCCGACGTATGTGTTACCGGGCCTTCCTTTTCTCCATCAATGAAAAGAGTGGTGCTCGCTCCGTTCTTGAGCAGGACGTAGTGGTGCCACTTACCGTCATCAATCGTCCCCAAAGGTCGATCAAGCATGATGCCGGTGACCGTTGTGACGGGGGTGACTGCCGTGCCTGTAACGTGGTTTTTGTAGCCGTAATAGCCAGCGCGGAGGATCTCCCGGCTGCCGATCTTCTGGACCCAGATTCCGTAGGCTTTGGCGTCGATCAAACCCCAATTCGGACTGCCGCCGGTAATATGAGGCAGATAGTTATGGTGCGTGAACAAGCCTTGGGGCTGCCCGTTTGAATTCTCAACCGAACCCTCGTCGAGAGCCGCCCAGAATGAGATTGAATAGGTGGGATCATTGTTAAGTAGCGACGGTGGAATAGTTACAAACCCTCCTGCATGATTTGTCGCTTTGGAAACCATTCCTTCGAGGTTGATGCCGCCTGCGCCTAAAAAGGATGTCGCAGCACGGCCCCCGGCTGTCTGGTCAGGAAAGCTGTAGATACTGTGGCCGCTAGGAGGAGTTGTGTCCGTGTCGAAGCTCTCAAAATCCCAACGGCCAGTCATGTTGGTGACAAGCGTCGTTCCCGCCAAACCTGCCCCGTCAGGGCTTAGTAAGCTCGCGCTAATTAGTGGGGCAGAATCCGTGTTGTCCGGGTAGCCATCGAGGTCGGTATCGGATAGGAAGCGGTTGTAGCCAAGGACGATTTCTTCACTGTCCAAAAAAGTGTCGCCATCGGTATCAGTGTTTTCAATCACCACTCGCCAGAACAACTTCTCCACTGGAAGGCCATCCTCATCAAGCGGCTCCATGCCGTATTCGACAATTTGACCGGTTCCCATGATTGGGTCTCCGATGACGACCCAGTTTCCGGAGGATAGGTCAGGCGAAACCTGAAGCTTGTACTGCTTGCCTAGCAACGACGGCCAGCTCACCACGAAAACGCTCGGGAATTCCGGATGGCGTAGAACCGAAGGCTTCAGCATGCCCGTTGGGATGGACGACGAATTCGGATTTGTGCCAGCTTGGGATTCTTCAAGATTGGTCCAGCCATCTTGGTCCGGATCAGCACCAGGGAGCTGGTTTGCTGGCTGGGTTCCGGAAATCGCAAAGCCATTCTGCTGCTCCCAGATATCGCTCATGCCATCGTGATCGGCATCAATCATCGCATGACCGACACCGATTAAGAAGGCTGAAATCAGGGCAAGAGCGGCCCGATGGAAATGTGTTTTGCTCATCGTGCCACGGCCGGTTTCGGGGTTTCGCCCTGAAGGCCTGCGGCGTCCATCCGCCAATGGCGAATCACGATGTTTTTCGGCTGGACAGGATTGTTCCGGAGTTTCTCTGCCGCCTGTTGTTGCGCCAATTCACGCGCTTGGAAGGCAGTCCGCATTTCCTGCAAGTGGGAATTGTAGTGCTGATGGAACGCGGTGATTGCTTCGAGTGCTTCGGGGGTTGGATTACCCTCAGAAACCACGAAACTGGCATTCCCTGCTGGGATCTCTGGAAAAACAGGGGCGACGAACACCAAGCCACGGGAAGCATAGAGTTGTGCCCAACGATCAAGATCCACCGTGCTGGGAAACATCATTAGCCCGTACCTGCGGCCTTCAATTTCAAGTTGGGCGTTGCCACCGGAGAACAGGCGCCAATCAGCCGAAGACCAACACTTAAAGTATTTTCCGTCTTGCTGATCCCGAACTAGGAGCAAGGTCCTAGCTTCACCGTTCAATGCTGCAGCGTGATAGATTGTCGCACCAACCGACAGCAAAGTGGTTTGTGGCATATTCTCCCGGAGCTGTTGCCATCGTTCGAGATCTTCTGGCGTAGGTTCTGGAGCAGCGGCAGGCTCAGGTACCGCGGGGAGTTCGATTGGCGAAACACGCTCAATTGTGATCGAGCGGTCTTCCAACTGCTGCGTTTCGCTTTGCAGGACATCCTCCGGCTTGATGGCGAGGGTTGGCATTTTTGATGCCTCTGCGACTTCAACAGCCGGTTCCTCTGCCGACAGGCATGTGAGGAATGCGGGGATTGTAAAGCCGAGCACGAGTAAGCGCTGGATTTCTTTCATTTAGGGGCGGTGGTTGTTTGGATTGGAATCCCCGGATTGTCAAAGGAGTTAGGATGACACTTTTGAAGATCGGAATTTCTGCTTATGTTTGGCTCTAAGATTCGACCATCTTAGGTGCGGATTTCCCTGATGCCTTCCTCAAGCGCAAGACCCGGCCAGCCGCGAAGGTCGCCATCGTCGCGGTGATGCGCCATCTGCTCATCCACCTCAATGCCATCATGGCAAAATCACTAGAGAATCCCCTTGCGGTTTAAGACCGTTACTAAGTTCCGACGCACCTCCGGCGCTAAGAGCGGAGTCTCAGCTCCGCGGGGTGCGATGCCCTACCGGTGGATAGCACCGTGCCTGTGGAGCGAAATTGCAGATCCGGTGAACTCTTCGTGAAGGTTGATGACGGGGCTTGCCGGACTGCCGATTTTCCAGCATTTCCACGCTATTCCGGCGGTATCCGGCCCACCACGATGAAGCGTTTCCGACGATATGCCCTGCGCCTTGCAGGGGTTCTTTTGATCTTGTTCGCGGTGCTGTTCGGGGTGGTGGGCTGGCTGGGTTCGACCCGCCTGATCTCTCCACAGCGGCGGGCTCTTGAGGATTACCACCGGAAGATCCTGGCCGAGCCGGACAAGTATGGGCTGAAGGTCGAGGCTTTCACCGGGCCGGCCAGGACCCCTTGCCTGCTGGTCACGGCATCGCGACATCCAGGCGAGGCCGAGAAATCGAGGATCCTGCGGAAGGAGCTCAAGCGGCGCGGGGTGCCGCTGCCGGCGTGGGGGGCGCAGACCGGGACGGTGGTCCTGCTCTATGGCCACGGCGGGCGGAAGGAGGATCACCTGCCGATCTGCGAGCGCTTCTGTGCGGCCGGCTTCCGCTGCCTGCTGATCGATCTGCCCGGGCAGGGCGACCACCCCGCGCGCTTCGGCACCTTCGGCGTGCGCGAGGCGCCGCTGGTGGAGAAGGTGCTCGAGGAGGCGGCGGCCCATTTTGCTTTCGCGCCCTCCCCTGCTTTCCTTTTCGGTGTATCTCAAGGGGGGGCGATCGCGCTCCAGACGGGGGCCCGCCATCCGGAAAAATGGCAGGGTGTCGCGAGCATCGCGACTTTCAGCTCGCTGGACCGGCCGGTCTTGCGCGGAGCCCAGCAGTTGACCCCGGCGTGCCTGCAGTTCAGTTGCCCGCTGGCCGCGCTGAGTGTCGGCTGCGGGGCGCGGGTGAGGGCGGGCTTCTGGCCGGGTGATATCCGGCCGGTGGCCGCCGCGGCGAAGCTGACGATGCCGGTCTTCATCGGGCATGGGGGTGCCGATCCGTATATCGGAATCGATCAGGCGCGGGAGATCTTCGCGGCGCTGCCGTCGGCGCGGAAGCAATTGCGGGTGGTGGAAGGGGCGACCCACAACCAAGTGCTATCGAAGGGCTCGCACACGTTGTATGCGGATGTCTGCCAGTTCTTCCTGGAGGCAGCGGGGAATGGGGGCGGTGGGGTAGAGTAGGGCGAAGTAGGAGGGGCGGTATTATACCAAGCTCCCGAATTAATGTGACTTTATAGGACTACCGGCAGTCATCACGGATTTGACGGATTTTGAACGGATTTACGGATTCGGGAAGCAAGGAGATTCCCATTGCTGCCACCAGTGATCTCCAATCCGTTCAATCCGTGACCACTTGCGCCACGGCCGAAGCGTCACCTTATTTCTTGGTTTTGGTATTAGGTCGTAACAGGGTTGAGCCCATGCATTCCGTGACGGCGGAGATCCGGCGTGCGAGGGTGAGAGGCGCATTTCCACCGGCCCTCTGGGACGGAATTCGTTTTCGCAACCCAACCGGTGGTTTCACCACCGGCTAAGCTCCGACGGGCCTCCGGCACTAAGAGACTACGGTGCTAAGAGCCTCCGCCGCCACCACAACCTCCTCCACCGCAACCGCCGCCGCCACCTCCACAGCCGGAGGAGCCGCCGCTGCTGCCGCAGCCCGAGGATCCACCGCTGTCGCAGTCACCGGAGGAGGAAGAGTCATGGTGAACGAAGCCGCTGCCGCAGGCGCCAATACCACCACCTCGGCAGCCGCGTCCGCCGCCGCCTCCCCCACCGCGTTTGGCGATTGCTATCAGGATGCCAATGACGCCGATGCCCACTCCGAAGCAGACGAAGCTGCCGCCGTCCATGAAGCCAAGGAGCCGGGTGCAGCCGGCGAGCGCCGGAATGATGGCGGCGAGGCCGAGGTACTTGAGCCAGCGTTTCGGGATCCGCCAGTGATCCCGCATCGCCGGAGCGGTCGCAGGCTTGGCGAAGCGCAGGGCAGCCGGCGGCCAGATGTCGGCAGGAGGTTCCTGGCCGAAGTGGTGGCGGTAGCTCGCCAGGGTCTTCTCATACCAATCCCCGAACTTGGCATCCTCCGCCTGGCCGCCTTCGGTGGGGCCGTGGTGGAAGCGCTGGCCGAGCACCGTCCGGCACATGCCGTCCCAGTAGGAGCGGGTGTAGATGAGGTGGAGGTGCCAGGCTTCATCCACCTCTTGCGATGGCGTGACCGGATGGCCGGCGCGCATGGCCAGCCAGACGAAGCGCTTGTATTCGGCGACCACCCTCGTGGCGAAGTCGCGGTCCCAGCCGTTCTCCCGCGCCAGGCGGGCGATGAAGGGATAGGCAGCACCCGCCACGTCGATCTCGAAGGACTGCAAGCGTTCCAGCAATTCGTCTTTCATGCAGTGCCATACCAGCAGATCGCGCGGGTCACGTCGCTTTGAAAAAGGGCGCTCTTGTGTAGCTGACTTGGCCCGCGAATTCCGCTTGGATGTCACGACCGCGAGACCGCCGCGGCGGAACAACGCTGTCGCCCCGCTACAAGGCGACGCGTTCCGGGGATCCTCCTTGGAATGCCGCCTTATCCGTCCTTCACGGCGGCGAGCCGCCTGCCGAAGGCTGTGGCAAGCCTCAGCACTCCAAGGCCGCTGCGCGGCTTCCTTCATCCCGCTTGTCAGGGCTGCGTAAAATCCCGGGCCGGGGCGTGAAGGAAAGGTAAAGTTCCTCGCGCTTTTGCGATGGCGGGGGCTTCCGTGGAATCGTGAAAACGATCCTCCTCTTTCCGGTTCTCACGCTCTCCGCCCTGGCCCAGGTTCCGATCGAGGTCGGGCCGGACCATGGCGCGGTGAAGTTCATGAAGGTGGATTCCGGTTATGTGCTGGAAGTCACCGATCCGGGCAACCACGCGTGGATGCTGCAGAGCACGACGGACGCCGCGGCCTGGGACAACGTGACGACCCACCGGCCCTTCAACGGCTTCCTGCGGATCCCGCTGGCGGCGGATGGTCCGCGACGCTTGTTCCGCCTGAATCCGGAAGCGGCGGGTGCCGTTTCCTCTAACCGCGCGGACGCCCTGCTGCTGCCGGCGACGGCATTCAACTACGCCAATCCGGTGCTGCCCGCGCATCTGCTGACCCAGCAGATCCGGGCGCAGGACAACACGCCTGCCGCGAATCCGACGACGAATGCGGGGGCCACGCTGGGCCGCGTGCTCTTCTACGACAAGCGGCTGTCCGCGAACCAAACGATCTCCTGCTCGTCCTGCCATCAGGCGCAGCACGGCTTCTCCGATCCGCGGCGTTTCAGCGCGGGCTTCAACGGTGGGCTGACCGGGCGCAACTCGATGGGGCTGACCAACACCCGCTACTACCTGCGTGGTAGTTATTTCTGGGACGAGCGCGCGGCGACCTTGGAAGACCAGGTGCTGCAACCGATCCAGAACGCGGTGGAGATGGGCATGACGCTGGATGGCTTGGTCGTGCGGGTCTCGGCGGAGCCCTTCTATACAGAGCTCTTCAGCGCCGCCTTCGGGACGCCGGAGGTGAACAGCGGCAGGATCTCGCGGGCGCTGGCGCAGTTCGTGCGCTCGATTGTTTCCGGTAGTTCGAAGTACGACCTCGGGGTGCCGCTGAACTTCACGAACCTGACGGTGCAGGAGAACCAGGGGCGGGCGATCTTCCAAGGTCCGGTCGGGGGCTGCTCGACCTGCCACGGCAGCGACAATTTCGTGCCGGGGAACAACATCTTCAATAACGGCTTGGAGAATCCCTATACCGACATCGGTCTCGCGGGAGTCACGCTGCGGGGCGCGGACATCGGATTTTTCAAGGTGCCCTCGCTGCGCAACATCGAGCTGACCGCGCCGTACATGCATGACGGGCGCTTCGCGACGCTGGAGCAGGTGGTGGACTTCTACAACGCGGGGGTGATGAACCATCCGAATCTCTCGCCGCAGTTGCGGACGCCTAACGGGCAGCCGCGGCGGCTCAATCTGACGAATGCTCAGAAGGCGTCGCTGGTGGCGTTTTTGAAGACGCTGACGGACACGAGCTTGGGGGCGGATGCGAAGTATTCGGATCCCTTCCGGTATGAGGCGAGGTGAGGGTGGTGTTTCTGAGTGCGGCGAGATGTCGCCGCACTCAAAGGCGGCCACCGGTGTGTATCGCCTTCAGGGTTGCTTCGTCCGCCTGAAGGCCAATGCCGTTAACGACTGGCTGCAACTGTCTGAAAATTAACAATTTGCACTCCCGTTTTTTCATTTCTCCCCAGCCTCGTCTAGAATGAACTGCCACGGGAGGCATTGCTAAATCAATGGTTGTCGCCATCTCGGAGCCTCAGAATCTAACAGGTCCTTAACGGCATTGGCCTGAAGGCGGGACTACGTACCCTTGGTGGCGGGCTGTTAGGGACCGTGCTGCCGAGCTGCGCTCCTAACAGGTGGCAGGGGCCCGGTGCGTCAGGGCGTGACGACGCGGTAGAAGGCTTTCTCCGCTGGCGGGGTGGCGTCGAGGTGGCTGCCGTCGGTGTCGCCGATGCTGAGCGGTAGCCAGCTTCCGGGGAGCAGGGTGGTGGAGCGCTCGACATTGACTGCCGCGGCGCCGCCGGACCAGGTGAGGGTCATGCCGGATTCAGTGCGGGTCAGGTCGGTGATGCGGAGTTCACCGGCGATCGAGTTGACCACCCAGGTGGCGGATTCGCTGGCGGTGACGCCCCCAGCCGTGACGCTGAAGATGACCTCGTAGGTGCCATCGGCGGTCGGGGTGCCGACGACCAGGCCGGTGTCGGGATTGATGGTGACTCCGGGTGGAAGGTTCTCCGCGGCGTAGGTGCATTCGCCCTCGGCATTGGTCAGCACGCGGCCGATGATGCCTTCAGCACCGCCCGGGATGGTCGGCAGGTGGATAATCGCGGGCTCCGGCGCGGTGATGACTTCGAAGTCATCGATGTAGAGCGCGGCTGTTGTTGCATCTTCGAAATTAGTGCCGATGAGGAATTCATAGTTGGTGGCACCGGCGGCGAGCACGAAGCCATCGGTCTCTTCCGCGCCTTGCGGATAGAGCGGGATGCTGACCGTGCGGGTAAAGCCGGGAGGCGTGGCGTCGAGCGAGCCTTCCGTGAACTCGCTGCTATCGACCCACAGGGGAATCTGATCCTGCCACGGGGTGCCATTGAGCGCTGCGGTGACCTCGAGGCCGCCGAAGGTCTCCTCCTTGTTGAAGAGGAAAGGCTCGTGAACCTTGAAGCGGAGGGTGCCGCCTTCGGTGGCAGCCTTGAGCAGCTTGGCATGCAGCGCGGCGACCTCGCCGCCGGCGGCGGCATTGAAGACGGCCTTGGTGCCCCACACACCGCCCGAAGGGTTCTCCATGTAGAGCGAGCCATTGCCCGGCGAGGGGGCATGGGAGACGGTGCTGCCGGTTTCCTGGGTGAAGTTCACCACGCTGTCCTTGAAGTCGATCTCGGTGGTGGCCACGGGGGTCACCATGACATTGTCGAAGTAGATGGTGGTGCCGGCCTGGCGCTGGAACCCGAAGCCCGACTTGTAGCCCGGTTGGCTGGTGAAATCCGCGCCGAGCGCGGAGAGCGGGAACTTGACGCGGGCGACCTCCATGCCGCCGGGCAAACTTTCCACGGCGGCACCGGGAATCGTGGTATCGGCTTGGGTCCATTCATAAGTGGTCCACGGTTGGACGAAGAGAGCGAAGCCGAAGCCGGACAAGGTGCCCGCGCTGCCGAAGACATCGACACTCAGGGTGCCGCCATTGACGGCAGCCGCCTGCATCTTGGCGGTCATGTCGGGGCCTAGGTTTTGGCTGTCGGTGTGCCAGTCCCAATCCGCTTCCGGGGGCGAGACGACCGCGAGCGAGCCGCCGAACAGGACCGAGTGCGAAGTCGTTGAATTGATGTAGCCATCAGTGGTGGCGTCGAAGGTGTAAACGGCTGACGGCTTCGGCACATCCGGCGTGACCACGCGGATGTTGTCGATCTTCAGCGTGTGCGGCTCGCCGGTATTGGTGATGATGATCAGCTGGCCCCAGGTGGGGTTCTCCGGCACGGTGGTGAGATTGAGTGAGGAGAAATCCACCTCAATGGTGCCATTGAAGGCCCCGCCGCCGTAGACGTTGTCGATCTGCGACCAATTCAGGCCGTCCCCCTGGAAGCTGACATGGATCTGGAACCATCCCGCCGGAGGGGCGGCCATGGACACGTCCATCTTCAGGCGCCCATTGCCCTGGAATGCCTTCAAGTCCGACATCAGGGTCGGGGAGCCGACGGTCAGGGAAGTGGTCCAGGCGGCGGGGACGGTGATCTCGGCGGCACCGCTGCCCTCGGTGATGGGGCTCACGTAGTTCAAGGTCACGGCGACGTTTGGCGTGACCGCGGGGGTGCTGGCATCGAGACTGGCTACCTGGCCGGCGGAGGCATTCAACACGGCGAGCAGGGACGCGAGGGCGACACCGCGGCCATGGCGGAGGAAGGAGGCTTTCATGGGTTCTTGGATTGGGGTTCACCGGCGCGGCGTGGGCAGGCCGCGGCACGGGAGGGTTTTCACCTATCATCCAACCCTTGGCGGACCTTGAAGTCCACGGCGGGGAGACGGGGTTTTTGTCTCCCCCGTTTAGGGGAGAGATCATCATCACTAATCAGCGGAGAAATCATCAATCACTAATCTTCTAATCATCAATCGGTCTGCGCTGCGCGGGGGGAGGTGGGAAGGGGGCGCTGACGCGCGAGGGGTGGGAGGAAGGCGCTTCAGGACGATGGCCTACCGGTGCTCCAATAGCACAGCAGCCGGGGAGTTGCGAGGACGGCTGGGGAAGCAGCATTCTCCCCGTATGAGCCGTCCTTACAGGACGGAATCATGTCTATGGCACTACCCGGCACTGCGTGCACGCAGTGCCGGGCTAGTATAAGTCGTCCCGTTGGGACGGAGATGTCCGGATAGCGGAAGGCTTGCTGTTAGAGCCGGATCAGGCCGCGCTGGAGGGAGACGGAGACAGCTTCGGCGCGGTCGTGGACGTCGAGTTTTTGGAAGAGGGACTTCATGTGGGTCTTCACGGTCTCCTCGGAGATGAACATGGCGGAGGCCATTTCCTTGTTGGTGCGGCCGCGGCAGACGAGGCGCAGGACGTCGAGCTCGCGGGGGGTGAGGCTGGGGCGGATCAGGCGGTCGGCGAGGCGGGCGGCGACGGCTTGGGGGAGGTAGCGCTCGCCGCCGTGGATGTGGCGGACGGCGGCGATGATCTCCTCGCGGGTGGTGTCCTTGAGCAGGTAGCCGCGGGCACCGGCTTCGAGGGCGCGGAAGATGTCCTCCTCGTTATCGTAGGTGGTGAGGACCATGATCTTCGCGGCGGGGTCGCGCTCGATGAGGGCCTTGATGGTCTGGATGCCATCGCCATCGGGCATGCGCAGGTCGAGGACGTAGACGTCCGCGGCTTGCTTGGCGGCCATGACTTCGCGACCGCTGCCGGCTTCCGCGACGACTTCGAAGTCGGGCTGGCTATTGAGGATGGCGGCGAGACCGGCGCGCAGGGGCGGATGGTCATCGGCGAGGAGGATGCGGATGGGTTTGCTCATGTCATTTCACGTGGGCAGGGTCGCGGAGACTTCAGTACCATGGCCGGGCCTGCTGTCGATGGAAAGGCTGCCGCCGAGGGCGGCAACTCGCTCGTGCATGCCGGTGAGTCCGTAGCCCTGTCCCACGCGCCCGGCGACATCGAAGCCTTGGCCATTGTCGCTGACGGTGAGGGTGACCCAACCGGTGCCGAAGCGCAGGCGAACGACGATTCTGTTAGGCGCGGCATGGCGGATGGCGTTGGTGAGTGCTTCCTGGCCGATGCGGAGCAGGGCGCTTTCGTGATCGGCGGGGAGCGGGCGCGGGGTGCCTTCGATCTCCTGGCTGCAGGTGACCTTGCCATCGCGGGTCAGGTCGTGGGCGAAGCGTTGGAGGGCGGTGGCGAGGTCGGCCTCGCCGAGGGCGAGCGGGCGCAGATTCCAGACGGTGCGGCGGGCTTCGCGGAGGCTATCGCGGACCAGGCCGCGGGCGGTCTCGAGATGGGTGCGGGCTTGCGCGGCATCGGGCGGGATGTCGTCGCGGACGCACTCGAGTTGCAGGGAGATGGAGGTGAGGCCTTGGGCGAGCGAGTCGTGGATCTCGCGGGCGAAGCGGCCGCGCTCGGTGAGCACGGCTTCGAATTCGCGGCGCTGGGTTTCGTGCTCGCGGAGGCGCTTGGCGCGGACCAGCGCGATGATCGCGAGCATGGCGGCGATGATCGCGGCGGCGGCCATTACGACCCGACGGGTGGTCCACCAAGGCGGCAGGGAAATGATCTCGATATCGGCGGCCGAGCGGAGGCGGAGCAGGAGCTTGTCTTCCTCCTGCAAGGGCGCGAAGGCACCTGCGGAGGTGATCTGGGCGATGCCTGAGACGCGGATCCGTGAGCCGGGGACGAAGTCGGGAAGGACGCCATCGTGTTCCGCTAACAGGCCGCGGAAGATCATGCCGGGATCGCGCAATTCGAGAGTGGTGCCGTCCTCGCCGCGGAAGACATCGAGCAGTTCGGCCTCGATCGAAACGAGTTCGGACTCGTGGCGTGCATTGAGGACTTCCAGAGCCTTCATGGCGAGGGGCGCGGGCGGGCTCCCCTCCCCCAGCACCTTCGCACCGCGCGCGCGCAAGATCGGTTTCATGGCACCTGCCCGGGGCCACCCGATCACCTCGACCGGCGAGCCGGGTTTCGCCTCGACCGGCTGCGCCGTCTGGACCCACAGGCCCCCGCCATCCGTGCGAAGGAAGAGGCCGCGGCCCGGAACCGTGAGGGTGGCGGTGCCCCGCACCCGCACGAGGTCCTCGCCGCCCGCGCCTGTCAGCCGGAAAAGCTCGTCCGCCCGGACCAGGCGGGGCTCGGTTTTCACTCCGGACGCTTCCAGCGAGACGACATCGGCGAGCGAATTCACGCGCAGGAAGCGGCGGGTCATCTGGCGGCGTGCATTGAAGATCGTGGCGGCCACTCCGCGGATACGGACGGGACTCTCCGCCAGATCCCAGGGCACCGACTCCGGCGGCAAGGGGCCCTCCAACAGCACGTGGAAATCGCAGGGGCCGGCCTGGCACTCGAAGATGATGTCGCCGTCGTTCATGAAGACCTCGCGCACCTGCGCCTCCACGCTCACCCATTCGCAGTCCATCTCGGGGCGCGCGAGTTCCAAGCCGCTGACAGGCTTGGGCTCGGGCAAGGCATCGTGCCCGAGCACCCGGATCTCTGCCGGCCCTCCATCGATTCCCCGGATCACCGGGGCGAAAAGTCCTTGGTCCGTGATACCGCTGACCTCCACGCGGTCGCCGGCGCTCGGCCAATTGTAGCTCCCTTCCAGCGGCTGCTCGATGAAGCCCCCGCTCTTGCCATCGTGGATGAAGAGGGTCATCGCGGATTTGTTGGCAAAGGTGATCACGCCTTCGAGCTTCACCGGCAATCCCTTGGCCGCTTCCTCGGGCGCAAGTCCGTGGATCGCCGCCGCGGTCGTTAGAGTTTCCTGCGCAAGGGCGCAGGCCAGCATCGCGAGTGCGATCGAAAGGCGCTGGAAAAGAGCGGGCACGCTTGCACTCACAGCGCCGATGGCCGCGCGGGGCAAGAGTCCAGTGAGACACCGCGCTTTTGAAAATCGCTGTAACCTTCGGCGGGGTCCGCTGCGTACCCCTGGCAGACACCCCGCAATTCCATGAGAAACACGTTCCTTTGCCTGCTCGCCCTTGCCGCCCCGCTGCCGCTTTTTGGCGGCGAACTGGCTCCTGCCGAAATCCCCGCCAGCGCCCAGTGGCTGCTGCATGCCGACCTGGATGCAATGCGCGAGAGCGAGACCGGCAAGGCCGTCTTCGCCGAGATCGAGGCCAAGCATGGCGACCAACTGAAGGCCTTCAAGCGGATGTTCTCGCTGCACCCGATCACCGATCTGCACGACGTAACGCTTTATGGCGACGGCAAGCCGGAGCATGCGGTGGCGCTGATCGAGGGGGAATTCGAGAGGGAGCACATGGAAGACGTGGTGAAGGCCGCGGATGATTACTCGGCGGGCAATCACGACGGGACCACGGTGCACTCGTGGAAGGACAAGGGGACCAAGCAGTATGCAGCTTTTGCCAGCGACCATCTGCTGGTCTTCAGCCGTCAGGAGGAGCTGGTGAAGCTCGCGCTGGTGACCTTGAAGAGCGAGGCCGCGGCGACTGCCGATCCGTTCTTCAATGTGGATGGCGTGAAGCCGCTGGTATCGGCGAGCGCGCATCTAACAGGGATCGAGATGCCGGCCGATGCGGCGCGGCTTTTGAAGATGGCGAGCACCTTGCGAGTGGCGATTTCCGAACAAGGCGGGCGCTTCAGCGTGCGCGCCGGAGCGGAAGCCCCGGATGCCCAGAGCGCCGACCGGATGCGGCGGATGCTGGATGGCGTGGTGGCCTTCGCGGAGGTGGCCGATCCGAAGCTCCAAGGGCTCGATCTGGAGTGCAAGATCTCCCCTACCCCGGGCAAGCCGGGCACGGCGATCGCGCTGAGCCTGCCGGTGGGCGAATGGCTGGGCCTGATGAAGAAGGCGGCGGATGAGATGAAGAAGTAAGGATTTTCCGCCCGCTGAGAGATCCGGATTTAACCGTGAAAGGGCGCTAAATTCCGTGAAATTTGAACAGCCGGGAAACCGCAGATGAACAGGATGGACGCAGATATTGAAGGGATCTCGGTCGATGCGGAATCATCCTGCCTTGATCTGTGTTCATCCTGTTCATCTGTGGTTGAGTTGCTTTACCGTTCACGGCCTTGAACACTTCCGAATGTCCCGATGACTCCATGCTCGCGCGACTGGCGCGGGAGGGATCGTCGGCGGCATTCGGCATGCTGGTGCGGCGCTATCATGTGCGGGTCTTCGCGTTCCTGCTGGCGCTGACGAAGCAGCGGCAGGATGCGGAGGACCTGACGCAGGAGACCTTCCTGCGGGCCTGGGACAAGTTCCACCGCTACGATCCGGCGCAGCCGCTGCTGCCTTGGCTCTTCACGCTGGCGCGGCGGCAATCGATCGCCGCGCTGCGCCGCTTGAAGCCGCTGCCGCCGGAGTTGCCGGAGGTGGCTGCCGCCGAGCCGACGCACGCCGCGCTGCGCTTGTGGGAGCTTGCGCGGTGCGAACTTGCTGCGGAGACTTACAGCGCGCTGTGGCTGCATTATCGGGAGGAGTTGCCACTGAAGGAAGTCGCGGCGATCCTCGGCAAGCGGGAGGGTGCGGTAAAGGTGATGCTGCATCGCGCGCGGAAGGCGCTTTCCGAACGCTGCCGCGGACCCGCCAATTTTTCGCAGCCGCCGCCTTTGCCCGAACCCCAAGGATTCCTGCCATGAAGCCCGAGCCCCATCATGAGATCGCAGCGCTGTTGCGGACGCAGCAGCCGGACCCGGAGCCATCGCCGGGATTGGAGGCGCGGATCCTGCGCGAGTTGGACCGGAGACAGCAGCGGAAGCCGGCGCGGATCTGGCCATGGCTGGTGTTTCCGCCGGCGTTTGCGGCGCTTGTGTTAGTGCTGACCCAGCAGCGGCCGGAATTGAAGGAGACGGAGGTGGCCGATTTGCCGGTGAAAATTGAGGAGGAGAAGGCGGAGAATTTGCTAGTGGAGCAGAATCCGCTGAGGCAGGAGAGTGTGGCGCTCGGACGGGATGCGCGGCGGGCGGGAAGGTTCCTGATCGATTGCCTGCCGTTTGCGGGAGCGGCGGAGCGGTGACTTTTTGGGAAGCAAGCGAAGCAAAGGATGATGTCTCCTTGATCTCTGATTTTGCGGCGAGACAAGCGGTGTCTTGGTGGGCTCACCGCAAATGGGACGCAATATCACAAGTTGTGAAAAGGCCCGTCGATAGCTACCAGGCCTTTTCTTCTAACCGATCATGATTTGCCTCGCCGGAAACTACTGGCCCGTTTTATCTCCCACTCGCCCTTCTCCCAGATAACCCAGCCTGCCCGCTCGTGAAACCTTGCCGCGTCCCTTGCTGCCGCTCTGCCCCTGACAGCACCTCTGCTAAGAGCCGATGAAAACCATGTAACTGCCCCGGCGGAAGAGCAGCCCCAAGTTCCCAAGCTCACTGTAAAGGACAGCGTCGTCCACCAGGTGGGCGACCGTACACTCACGATCCTGCTCGGCAATCCGTCCACGCTCCCCGACCCAGCACCCCCGCCGCCCCCCGCTCCGCCCACGCCTGAACAAATTGCCAATTGGGCGGCCCGCCAAGCGGAAGCCGCTCAGATCCGCTTCATCATCGCCGGTGCCACCGTTTACAATCATTCGGAGACCCGTCTCCGCTGGACGGACGGAAAATCCGGGAAGAGCTACGAGGCTTGGAGCAACATAGATTTCAATCATCTAAATCAACTGTCGGCAGAGGACAACGCACGGATTCCGTTCCTTTCATTCCTTTTTGTCAGCGATGTAGACACCGTTCTCCTTTCGCAGCGACTACAGCACGCCGTTGCGGTGCCCGCCCATCCACCTCTCCCCGCGGATGGCCCCGGCTTTGTGATCGTCGCGGGTGACACCACGGATCTGGAGGCCATCGCTCCTATCCACGCCCTCCATGACTTCTATCGAGCGGAGCAGGAGCGCTTGGCCGGAGGCTACTTCGAACGCGAAAGGTTGCGCGCCGAGAGTGCCGCGACCGCCGCGGCGGCACCCGTCGCAGCAAAAGACAATGTGATGTGGTTCCGGCCCCGGAAGGGCAGCCGTTACCTCCCACAAGAAGTCCAGGAGGAAGGAGCCGGACAATGAAGCGTGTCCTGCTTTCTTTACTGGGCGCGCTTGCGCTCGCCCACGGCCAAGGCACTCCCCAGCCGCAGCCGGAAGTCCTGCGCGGTGTCGGCACTTCCTTGAACCTCCGCTGGCACGGCGTTGCCGGCCGAAGCTATTTCATCCAGGTCACGGACGATCTCAAGAGCTGGCACTTTGCCCCGCTGATCGAGGCAGGGAATGACGAGGACATCGAGCATGAGATCGGCTCGCTGAAGGGGCGCGAGTTCCTCCGCCTCGTCTACACTGACCAGACCGCGGTGGATCTGGATACGGCCGACTTTGATGGCGACGGTTTGGGTAATCTAGCAGAGATCACTGTTCACTTCACCAATCCACTGAAAATCGATAGCGACCACGATGGGTTGGATGATGGCTGGGAAATCGACAATGATCTCGACCCGAACGACGACGGCTCAATCAATCCAGACAATGGAGGATCCGGAGACCCTGATTGCGACGGGAGTACCAATCTGGATGAAAAAGCTGGTAAAACGAAACCGAAGGTGGATCAGGACTTCCCACTTCAGCTCAACTATATTATCCGGAATGCTTCGGGTCAGACAATGACTGACGATGATGTCAATACCTCCATCACACTCAACGACTGGACCGGCGACTCGTCCACACTTGAGTCGGAAGTAGTCCTGTCGCCCATCCTCCTTTCATCCAAAGCGGCCACGATGCCCTTCCCAGGCACAATTCCCAGAGCAGCATCAGGCTTGGTAGTCACGAACCTAGAGCATGGTTCGGTCCGCTCGCTCATGAACTTTTCCGGCACCACCGTAGATGGCAAGATATTCGCCTCCGGCTATACCAGTGAAGCCAAAGCGTGGGTCAGAGGACCAGCCACGCCGAATCCGCGAACTATACGGATGCTCAGGGTAACGGAGGATACCAGCATTTCCCTTACTCCTCCAGTTATTGAGGATCGCGCCTATTCCGATGTGAAAGTCGTCACTCTCACCATTCCTGCTAACGCTGAAGAATCGGACGGCTTTGAACTTGCATCCGCGACGACCTACATATCAGGAGTCCGGCAACGGCAATTTATCACCTTAAGCGAAGTGAAGATCAAGCCGGTGGAGGGAATGGTGGGCGTTCTGGGTGACATGGTTCCCAGCAACCAAACTACAGATCCCGAGCTTCATTTCGTCACTCCTAAAGAATCGGCCGAGATTGCCGAGGATTACGTAACGCTGGAGGCAACCGGCCTATTTCCGGATGAGATCGCTCCAGGTACGCCGAAGCAAATTGTCGCTTGGGAAGGCGGGGAAGAATTTCCTAACGATCCGCTGAAGCGCCGGGTCAAACGCGATCAAACATGGAAAAACACGGTGAAGATTATCACGCGTCCTCGCGGCGAAGAGGAAGCTGAGGATCTGGCAAAATTGAACGTGTGGGTGGTGTGGTCCACAGCGGAAATCGTAAGCCCCTATCAAAACGTTAGCTTTACCTTCGTCGGGAGTCCGGGGCCATTGGATTTCCCGGGCGCAACGTATGGAGGACTAGCCCTACAACCCAACTCTTACTGGCGCTTCAAATTCACCATCCAGCCAGCCGAAATCGTATCTCTAAATACGGCAGCAGATCGACCCGACTTTTCGGGAGAAAATATAACACCTGTCCCAGGAGAGGGAAAAATGCATTTTTTCAATACTGATGAACCCGCTGACCACGCGCAACTCAAATGGGATCTCACTAGGATGATTCAAGTAAAAATATTAAATCCCCAGGACATACCCAAGGGGAATTTCCCTAATTTATACACATTCCGAAATCAGCCTCAAAAAGTCGATATCGCGGTCCCGTTTCCTCTAAATCCAGTGGAGGGAAATGACGATCCTTCAAAGCCGGGCCCTCAAGACGAGGATGGGAATCCCTATGCCGCATCTCAAGCACTTGGCACTGCTCATGATGCGGGTGCAATTACATCGGTTGATGGACCTGTTTTTGGATTCCAATCGTCGATAGGCGTACCAGGAGCATTCTTGGCCCAAATTGCAGACTTTCGAGAGTTTGCGAGACTTGAGATTCATTCAGGAAAACGTTCTGTGGAAAACCCCTCTTGGTTCCGCATTTCTGATTATATCCTATGGCATCACGCGATTGCCGCAATCTATGGCACCAATCCTGCAGGAAACAGGATTTGGGCAGATGCTGGATCGCATTTCGGCGAAGGGGTATTCGTGATTCCGGGGAATTGACTCAACCCATTTTATGAGAGCCACCTTCTTCCTGATTATTTGGATAACGACGCACGCCTCTCTAGGGGGGCCGCTCACGAATATGGACGATGACGTTCTGGCAAAGGCGTTTAATGGATGGAAAACTCCAGGCTTTAACGAGACCTCCATTAAAGAAGAACTTTCGGGGCCGGAAGCATCTCAATTCCTTGAGAAATGCATGAAGGACGAGCGCCTAAAGAAGGGCACCACATGGTTGGCGGAGCACATTTCGGATCCGGCCCTCAAGGACCAAGTTGTTGATTTTGTTCTTCGCGAGCCGGGGGTCTGGCATATCGACGAAGGCTACCGGCCGGGCGACAACAACCAGATGGCACAAACGAGCGGGTTTGTTTCGCAAACACTCCGCAAGGAGTTCTTCCTTGAGGAGAGCGATCCGCTCGTCAACGTGCTCCAAAGGGCCTTGCTCGATAAATCGAACCGCTATCTGGTCGCCAACCTCTTTGATCGGATCGCGAAAATGGACCGGGAGAAGCGGACTAAAGACGATCCCGGGGTTGAGGAGGTGGTTGCGGAACTGCGCCGGACGATGGCTCGGCTCGAGGAGAAGGGAGCCATTCCTTTCTCGCCTGCCAAACATGGGCAGGGCGGGAATACCGCATCGAAGGAACCCACTTTTGTTCCTTGGAGCGTTCCCCAAGCTGACGGAAAGACGGGGAATCCTGAAGGAAATGGAAAGCCGGAGAACGGAGTGTTGGCAGATGCGTCACCCGCGTCCAGGCCGGAGCCGGTCCGTTGGCTCTCGGTTTTGGCCGCGATAGCGGTGCTGGTTGTTGGCGTTTTTGTGGTGAGGAAGCGATTGCTTTGCCGAAGGAGCTAACGGTCGTGGGGTGAAGGAGACGGAGATGGCGGATTTTCCGGTGAAGGTTGAGAAGGAGAAGTGAGATGCAACGGATTTTTGGACCGGTTGTTGGTTAGTTGGACGGAATGAGTTCGGCCTCGAATCGGGCCGGGGATCGGTAGCCGAGCGAGGAGTGCCTGCGATGGGTGTTGTAGTAGCCCTCGATGAAACTGAAGATTTCGGTCCGGGCGTCCTGTCCGTCAATGAAGCAGCCTCCCTGCAGCATCTCCTTCTTGAGGGTGGCCATGAACGATTCGCTCCACGCGTTGTGGTAGGGGTTGGCCCGTGCCGACATGCTCTGGCAGATGCCGGCCCGGGAGAGCATGGCGCGATATTCGCAGCTTCCGTACTGGCTGCCGCGGTCGCTATGGAAGATCAGGCCCGGGGCCGGACGACGCGAGCCGAGTCCTTGGGCGAGAGCATCGGCAACGAGCCCGGCGCGCATGTGGCGGGCCAGCGACCAGCCGGTGATGCGGCGCGTGCAGAGGTCGATGACCACCGCGAGGTAAAGCCATCCGGAGGCGGTGGGAATGAAGGTGATGTCGCCCGCCCAGACTTGGTCCGGCCGGTCGGGCAGCTCCTTTCCCGCGATGAGGTTGGGCGAGGGTTTGTCGGCCCGGCCGTCGCTGGTCTTCGGCACGAAGGTCTTGGGCTGGATGGCCTTGAGGCCGCGCTCGGCCATGAGCCTGCGGACCCGGGCGGGCGCACAGGTGATGCCGCGCCCGGCAAGCTCGTGCCAGATGCGGCGGTGGCCGTAGCGCCGCCGGTGGCTCTTGAAGATTTCTTCAATCGCATCGCCGGCCGCTTTGTCCGAGCGTTTGGAGGGGGTGGGTGCGGCGGCGTGGTAGTAGCTGCTGCGGGGCAGCTCGAGGACCTCGCAGATCCGGCGGATGCCGTGGCCGGTGGCGCGGTGGATTTCCCCGATCATGGCGCGGAGTCCGGCCGGGGACTGGTCCCGAGGATGACCGCGGCCTTTTTTAAAATGTCATTTTCCTGGCGCAGGCGGGCGAGCTCGCGGCGCAACGCGCGCAGGTCGTCCGCTGCGTCCCCCTCGCCTGCGGCTCGCGGGCCTTCGCTGCCGCCCTGCGCGCGCCTTGCCGCCTGTCTCCAGCCATGGAGGAGGTTGGCGCTCATGCAGAGTTCGCGGGCGATCTCGGTGACGGACCGGCCGGTGTCGGCAAGCGCGACGGCCTGGGCTTTGAATTCCTCGGTATATTGCCTGCGTGGCTTGGGATTCATGGACATGGATTCTGGAGTTTGTTGGTCCAGAAATCCAGCACACCTCAAAGGCGGAGGATTTGTTAGTGGAGCAGAATCCGCTGAGGCAGGAGAGTCTGGCGCTCGGACGGGATGCGCGGCGGGCGGGAAGGTTTCTGATCGATTGCCTGCCGTTGCGGGGGCGGCGGAGAGGGGAGGTCGAACGGTCTCGAGCCGCGAATGCAAGCAGTGTAGGGCGGTCTTGGTGCTTCACGGCAGCAGGCTGCCTGCCGACAGCGGCAGCAGGCTGCGCGCAGTCCACGGTCGCTGCGCGACGGCTGTTCCGGGCACTCGTTATGGACACCGGGCTTTGATGTCCGATTTTGCGGTGGGGAGCGGCATTTCCTTCGTCCATGGCTGGCGTGAAATCCGCTTTCCAGGGGGCTATCCCCCGTGATCGCGTAGCCACACGGGGATTGTCGCGCCTGCGCTTTTCCCATACGGTCCGGTAACCGGTCGGCCCGGTCTTGTAGCGGACTCCCCCCTCCGATGACTCCTCCCGTCGCTTCCATGGAACGACCGGCCATTCCGGCCGGTTGCGCGCTGACGGGCGTGCTCGATCACCGGGCGGCGCTGGAGCCGGATCTGTTAGCCTATCGTTTCCTGCCAGATGGCGAGGACAAGGAGCTGACCCTGACGCTCGGCGATCTGGCGCGGGATGCGCGGGCGGTGGCCGGCGGACTTTTGAAGAAGGGTGCGGCGGGCAAGCCGGTGCTGCTGATGGAACCGCCCGGGCTGGGCTTCATCACGGGGCTCTTCGCGTGCTGGTATGCCGGGGCGATCGCGGTGCCGGCGTATCCGCCACGGGGCAATCGGCATCGCCAGCGGCTGGAGGCGATCCTGCGCGATTCCGGGGCGAAGCTGGCGCTCGGCGAGCAGCCGGCGAATGCGATCCAAGACCTGAGGATTTTCGATACCGCGGAGCTGGCGACGCTTGGCAAGCCGCTGGAAGGCCCGGCGCGCGAGGGCGGCCACCCCTGCCTGCTGCAGTATACCTCCGGCTCCACCGCGGAGCCGAAGGGGGTGATGATCCACCACCGCAACCTGCGCCACCACCTGAGCGCGCTGATCGCGAACATCGAGCCGCTGGAGATCCGCCGCGGCCTGAGCTGGCTGCCGCCCTATCACGACATGGGGCTGGTGCTGAAGATCCTGTTCGCGATCGAGGCCGGCTTCTCTCTCACTTTCTTCACGCCGGATCACTTCATCCAGCGGCCGGTGCGCTGGCTGCGGGCGATCAGCAAGTATCGCGCGGAATTCAGCGGCGGCCCGAATTTCGCCTTCGAGATGTGCCTGCGCTCGATCCGGGACGAAGAGCTCGAGGGCCTCGACCTGTCCTGCTGGAGAGGTGCTCCCTGCGGTGCCGAACGGATCCAGGTGGACACGCTGCAGCGCTTCACGCGGCGCTTCGCGCCCTTTGGCTTCCGGCCCGAGGCGTTCTTGCCCGGCTACGGTCTGGCGGAGGCCACGCTGACGGTGACCGGTGTCCGGGCGGGCCAGCTCCAACGGATCTCGAATCACCCGCAGGCAGGCCGCCATGTCTCCTGCGGCCCGGTGCTGGATGGACTCGAACTACGCATCGCCGATCCTGAGAGCGGCCAGACCCTGGCCGCCGGCGAAATCGGGGAAATCCGGGTGAAGGGACCGAGTGTTTCGCCGGGCTACTGGAATCACCCCGAGGTCACGGCTTCCTCCTTCGATGCCGATGGCGAGCTGCACACCGGCGACCGCGGCTATCTGGAGAACGGCGAGCTGCACGTGGTCGGGCGGATCAAGGATTTGATCATCTTGGACGGCACGAATGTCGCGCCGGAGGACATTGAGTCCGCGCTGCTGGCTTATCCGGAAATCACCGCAGCGGCGGCGGTGGCGGCCGAGACCA
Organism: Luteolibacter sp. Populi; assembly: GCF_040801775.1. Classification (GTDB taxonomy): domain Bacteria; phylum Verrucomicrobiota; class Verrucomicrobiia; order Verrucomicrobiales; family Akkermansiaceae; genus Haloferula. Next base: position 6,108,338 of record NZ_CP161812.1, on the reverse strand, counting down.
GCAACGGCGAAGGCGTGGCGCTGGCGCTGGAGTGCGCGCGGCTGCCGCGGGAAAAGTTCACCGTGCTTTGCGCGGCGATCCGGCGACGGGTGGCTGACTTGTTAGAAATAGGGGTGCACCGGATCGTCTTTGTCAGGACGGGCATGCTGCCGCGCACGACGAGCGGCAAGATCCGCCGCAATGCAACGCGCGAGGCACTGGCCGCGAAGACGCTGGCGATCATTTTCGACGAGGCGACGGCGGCTCCGCAGCGCCACCTGCCGGTCGGCCCGATCCTCGATTGCGTGCTGGATGCGGTACGCGAGGCGACCGGCCGCGACGGGGCACGCGCCGAGGACGACCTGATCGCCTTCGGCATGAGTTCGATCGAGGCCACGCGCTTGGCCGCCCTGCTGCGGGCGGTGACGGGGGTGGAGCTGAGCCACGCGGAGTTGTTTTCATCGCCGTCCTTCGCGCACCTCGCGGCGACGGTGGAGGGCAAGGCGGAGGAGACCTCCCCGCCGCCGGAGATCGTGCCCGGCTCGGGTTCTTTGGCGGGCCTGCTCACGCATTCGCAGGAGCGGATGTGGTTCCTGCACGAGCTGGAGCCGCAGAGTGCCTCGTATCATGTCTTCGGCGCGCTGGAGATGGACGGGCCGCTGGATCTCTCCGCCTTCGAGCGGGCCTACGCGAAAGTGCTCGATCACCACACGATCCTGCGCAGCCGCCACATCGCGCGCAATGGACAGCCGACGGTATGGATCGACGATTCGGTGCCGCCGCCGATCGAGCGCACACGGGCCCACGGCAAGGAAGCGCTGGAGGGCACGCTCAAGACTTTCGCGCTGCGGCCCTTCCATCTCGCCGAGGCGGCACCGCTGCGGGCGCTGCTGGTGGAGTGTGGCAAGAACCGCCATGTCTTCTCGCTCTGCGCGCACCACATCGCCGCCGATGGATGGTCGGTACGGGTATTGATACGCGATCTGGCGGCTTGCTACGCGGCCTACGCCCAAGACAAGGAGCCGAGCCCGCCGCCGCCGGGGCCCGACTATCTCGACTACGCCGCCTGGCACCGCACCTGGATCGACAGCGGTGCGGCCAACGCGCGGATCGCGTATTGGAAAGAGCGGCTCGCCGGGCACTCCGGAGTGATGGAACTGGCCACCGATTTCACCCGCCCTGCCAAGCCCTCCTCGAACGGTGGCGCGGTGGATCGGACCATGCCCGCGGCACTCGTGATGCGAGTGGCGGAGCTAGCGAAGGCGCGGCGTTCGACGCCCTTCATGGTCCAGCTCGCGGCCTTCCTCCTCATGCTGCGCCGCCATGGCAGCGACGACGATCCGACAGTGGCGGTCCCGGTCGCCAACCGCAACCATGCCGCGGCGGGCAACCTGATCGGCACGCTGGTGAATACCCTGCCCTTCCGCCTGACGCTGGATCCGGAGGAGACCTTCATTGCCCTGTTAGAGCGGGTGCGGGAAGCGTCCTTCGAGATGCAGGCGGCGCAGGACGCGCCGTTCGAGCGGATCATCGAGGCAGTGCGGCCGGAGCGGGCGCGCGATCGTTCGCCGCTGGCGCAGGTGATGTTCGACCACCAGGAACTGCCGATCACCGAGACCTGGCACGGCGGGCTGCGCTGCCGGCCCTTCCTCGCGCACCGCGGGGCGGTGCAATTCGACCTGAGCCTGATGATTTTCGTGCTGAGCGACCGCCATCAGTTGGTGCTCGAGTATCGCAGCGACCTCTTCCGCGAGGAGACCGCGGCGGCGATGCTGGGCCGCTACCTCGCGACGCTCGACCAGGTCTGCCGCGAGCCGGACAAGGCGGTGGGCAGGATCGACAGCCTTACCGAAGGCGACCGCCGCAAGCTGGTGCTGACGGGCCAAGGAGCCTTCCGCCCGGCCTTCCCGACCAAGACCGCACCAGGCCTGATCGCCGCGACCACGATGCGCGTGCGGGATCGCACCGCCCTGCGCTGCGGGGACGAATCGCTGACCTACGGCGAGCTCGACCGCCGCGCCGCCTCGCTGGCCGGCAGGCTGGCGGAACAGGGCGTGCGCCCGGGCGACCGGGTGGCGCTGATGCTCGAGCGCGATCTGCTTCTGCCGGTGGCGCTGCTGGCGGTGTGGAAGGCAGGGGCCGCCTACGTCCCGCTGGACGCGGCGAATCCGCCCGAGCGCCTGGCGCTGGTGCTGGAGGACCAATTCCCGCTGCACGTGCTGGTCTCCCCTGCGCTTGTGGACCGCTTGCCGGGAGATACGACATTCATCTTACTCGATCCGGCGATGGCGGAAGACAGCACGCACACGCGCCGGGTCCTGCCGCAGACCGCCGATGCCGCTTACATCATCTACACCTCCGGCTCGACCGGCCGGCCGAAGGGCGTGGTGGTGTCCCACGGCGCGCTGGCGAATTTCCTGCTTTCGATGGCGGAGGAGCCGGGTTTCCACGATGGCGAGACCCTGCTGGCGGTGACGACCGTATCCTTCGACATCTCCGCGCTGGAGATCTTCCTGCCGCTGATCACCGGTGGCACGGTGGATCTCGTAGCCGGCAAGACTTCCCGGGATCCGGCGGCGCTGCTCGCCCGCTTGGAAGACACCCGCCCGGACGTGATGCAGGCCACGCCCGCGACCTGGCGGATGCTGATGGATGCCGGGTGGCAGGGTTCATTCTATCTCAAGATCCTGTGCGGCGGCGAGGCGATGGATCTGCCGCTGGCGAAGAAGCTCGCGAGCATGGGCAAGGAGGCATGGAACCTCTACGGGCCGACCGAGACCACGGTCTGGTCCACCATCTGGAAACTGCCGGACAATCCACAGTTCATCAGCATCGGCCATCCGATCGCGAACACCGGCATCCACATCGCCGCGGACGATGGCACGCCGATGCCGCCGGGCGTGCCGGGCGAGCTGTTGATTTCGGGTGCGGGCCTGGCCGATTGCTACTGGCAGAAGCCCGATCTGACGGCGGAGCGTTTCGTGGCCACTCACGCCATGGTATCGCCCTTCGGCTCACGGCTCTACCGGACCGGCGACCTGGCGCGCTGGCATGCCGATGGCAGCTTGGAGTGCCTGGGCCGCTCGGACGGGCAGATCAAGGTGCGCGGCTTCCGCGTCGAGCTGGGCGAAATCGATGCCGCGCTGCTGTCGCACATGGGTGTGGCGGAAGGGGCCGCGCTGCTGACGGCGGACCAGCGGCTGGTAGCGTGGTATCGCCCGGTTTCCTCGACCCTCAATCCCGCGGAGCTGACGGCGCACCTGCGCGAGCGGCTGCCGGATTACATGGTGCCCGCGCCGCTGGTGGCGATCGACCGCATGCCGCTGACGGCGAGCGGGAAGATCGACCGCAAGGCGCTGGCCGGGCGCGAACTGCCGGAGATCAAGAGGGCGGCTCCCAGCACCGGCGGCACTGCCTTGGAAGACGAACTCGCCGATATCTGGGGCGAGGTGCTCGATTGCCGCGGGGTCGGCGTCGATGACGATTTTTTCGCGCTCGGCGGCCACTCGCTGCTGGCCGCGCGGCTGGTGGCGGAGGCCTCGCGGCGGATCGGCGTGAGCGTGCCGCTGGACTGGCTCTTCGACCGGCCGACGCCGGCCGGGATGGCCGCGCAGATCCGGGAGAATGCCGGAACGGATCTGGCGCAACCGCGGGTAATCCGCTTGAGCCAAGGGCATCTCGGCAAGCCGCTGTTCTGGATCCACACGCTGGTGGATGGCGGCATGGGCCTGCTGCCCTACCGCGAGACCACGCGCCTGTTAGACGGGCAGGTGCTGTCCTACGGCTTGGCCGAGGGCTCGCGGACCTTCGGCTTCATCAGCGAGATGGCACGCTGCCACATCGCGAAGATCCGCGCGGTGCAGCCGCACGGGCCCTACCGGTTGGCGGGGTTTTGCTTCGGCGGGAATGTGGCAGCGGAGATCGCGTGGCAACTTGTCCAGGCGGGCGAGGAGGTGGAGCTGCTGGTTTTGTTAGAGTCGTCGCCACCGGGCTTCCGGCCCTCCGCGCTGCAGTGGCTCAATCCGGCGACCTGGTGGCGGGTGATCTCGCGCTTCCCCTCGCGGGCGCACAGCTTGCTGGCGCGGGATTCGGCGACGGCGATGCGGCGGCTGAAGATGAAGCAACGTGCGGCGGCTTCCGGCGTGGACCGGATGATCAAGCCGGAGGGCAACCCGATCCCGGACATCCGCAGTGTGCTCGATATCGACCTGCTGGATGCGGCCTCGCAGGCGCGGGCGATCCGGCACTGGGAAGCGCTGCACGTGCATGTGCCGCGGTTGCCGGAGGTCGGCAGGCTGGTGCTGATCCGGGCCGAGGACGAAGGCTGGGTGCCGCGCGATCCGCGCCTCGGCTGGAAGACCAAGCAGAATATCGAGATGCACGCGGTGCCGGGCCGGCACGAGGAGTTTTTGAGGGAACACTCGGCCAAGGATGTGGCGGAGGTGATGAGGAGGGTGCTGGCTTGAAGAAATCATCAATCATCAATCTTCCAATCATCAATCGGAGTGCCGCTGCGTGGGATGGGAGGAAAGGATTCTGTGGCCTCCCCTGGCAAATTGGTCGAATCCGCAGCAAGAGCAGTCAATTATTGAGGTATTAAATGCCTCTTGATTTCCTACTTCTTAGGAGGGATTCAATTCGGGATGCCATCCACATTCACGCCGGGGAATCGTGTCGGAGCGGGAATTGCCAAGCTTGGGACCGAGGTGGGCAAGGCGCTGGACGAGCATGCGGTGGAATGGGCGGAGGGCGAGATCAAGGCGGCGCTCGAGCGCGCCTTGGCCGACGATGACCTGTTTCTCACCGATGAACTCCCGGACGCGCCGCTGGCCAGCTACCTGCAAGAACTTCTCTATGTCGATCCGGGCGGGCGCTTCTCGATCGCGGCACTGATCTGGCTGCCGGGGCATCGCACGCCGGTGCATGATCACCGCTGCTGGTGTTGCTTCGGGGTGTGGCGCGGCCGCGAAGTGGAGACTCTGTGGGGCCGTGATGCGGGCGGGAAACTGGTGCCGGAGAAGAACTCCGTATGCTATCGCGGCGAGGTCGAATTCCTCCACCCCCCGGGAGACATCCACCAGGTTTCGAACGACGACATGACGCCGACCGTGTCGATCCACATCTACGGGACCGATCTCTCGAAGGCGGGCAGCAGCATCCAGCGCTGCTATGATGTGGACGCGCAGGACAAACACGAGGCGGAGACGCGGACCTTCGCGGTGGTGGGCGGCGGCTTCAGCGGCACGATGACGGCGGTGCACCTGCTGCGGGACGGTGGACCGGAGACCAAGGTAGTCTTGTTCGAGCCGGCTCCCGAGGTCGGCCGTGGCGTGGCGTACGGCACGCGCTGCCCTTCGCATCTGCTCAACGTCCCGGTGGGCGGGATGTCGGCCTTCCCCGATGCGCCGCGGCATTTCCACGAGTGGTGCACGCGCAAGGGCCGCAGCGTCGAGGCGGGCCACTTCGCGCCGCGGCTTTGGTATGGCGAGTATCTCGGCGACGTGTTGAAGGATGCCGCGCTGTATTCCCGCGCCCGGCTCGAAGTGCGGACCGAGCAGGTCGACCGCATCGACGGACACGCGGGAGAGTTCCAGATTCTAACAGCCGACGGCGCATCAATACCTGCGGAAGCGGTGGTGCTGGCGATCGGCACGCCGCCGGGGCGTGAACATTTCCCGGCCGGAGCGAACCATGAATGGCCGGCGATGGCCGATCCCTGGCAGACCGGATCGCTGGATGGAGTGAAGCCCGATGACGAGATCCTGATCGTCGGCACCGGTCTCACCTGCATGGACCTGCTGGCGGAACTCGCGGCGCGGGGGCATCGGGGCAAGATCACTGCGATCTCGCGGCGTGGCCTCTTGCCTGCTTGTCACGGTTGCCATGGTGCCGCCGCGAATGACTTCGATGCGCAGGGCTTCCGCGAAAGCCTGGGGAGGGAGCCGATGAAGATCGCGCGGCTGTGCCGCCGGGTGCGGAGCGCGATTGCCGAAGCCAGCGCCGCCGGGATGGATTGGCGGGAGGTGATCAACGCCCTGCGCCCGATGACCGCCGGGATTTGGGCGGCACTGCCGCGCAGGGAACGGCGGCGCTTTACCCGCCATCTCAAGCCGTATTGGGAAGCCGTCCGCCACCGCATCGCCCCGGCGACGATGGCGGCGGCGGAGCGCTTGAAGGACGCGGGGATCCTGGAGCAGCAGCGGGGTGGGCTGGCGCAATTGAGCGGGCTTCCCAACGGGCGCTATGCGGCCGAGTGGACCCATCCGGCCAAGGGCAGCGCGAGCGGCGAATTCGACCACGTGCTCAACGCCACCGGCTTTTCCGCACGGCTTGCGGGATCGAGCAGCCCGCTTCTGGATGACCTGTTAGGGAAGGGCTGGATCCGCGAGGACGAGCTGGGTCTGGGAGTGGATACCTCCTCCGACTTCCGCTTGGTCGAGCAGGACGGGGCGGTGGTCGGCGGGATCTACTATGTCGGTCCGATGTTGCGGGCGCGCTTCTGGGAATGCACGGCGGTGCCGGAGCTCAGGTTGCGGGCGGCCGAGACGGCGGCAAGCGTTCTGAGGCACGCCGAGAGGGCGCGGAAGCCGGTGGTGAGAAGGGTGCAGCCGGATGTGGCTTATCAGATTTGAGGAAAGTAGCGCAGCTCTCCAGAGCGGCGGACATTCGCGCCCACGGATAGCGGAAGATAGGGATCTGTGCGGGCGTCCTCCCACAATCGCGGGAAGGACCATTCCTCCCGTTAGCATTCGCGGCTCGGAGAGCCGCGCCTGAAGTTTGGCCCCTGACTAGACACCCTCGCGGATTTGCTTCACGCCCTTGTCCGGACTGCTTGATTTTACTGGACTCTTATCTAGTTAATCGACTAGTATTGCCGGCATGGGATTTCCCACCAAAGTCCAGCTCATCAGCCGCCAGGCCAGCGAACGGTACTACATCAATTTCCCCTCCGCTGTCGCCCAAGCCATGGAGTTTTCCAAGGGCGAGGCCGTCGAGTGGATCATCGCCGACAAGGGCCATCTCATCCTCGCCCGCAAGGAAGTCCCGCCCGACCCTGTCGACGTCCAAAAAAAAACGCGCCGCTCCTGAGCGACGGGCTCAACGGCCTGCTCCAATCCTCGGCCATGGCTGCCACCGGCACCCCGTCCTGTGCCGCGCTGCTCCACGGCCACATGCTCGGCGTGCTCCTCGGCCAGTCCCGCGCCACGGTCACCAATCTAATCTGCAGCCGCGGCGGCCAGCACCACGACTGGTCCGCCGACTACCGGCTCTATTCGCGCGGCCGCGTCGATGAAGCGGTCCTCTTCGGCCGGGCCCGCGACGCCTTGCTCGACGCGCTCCCCGCCGGCGAGCCGCTGGTCGCCGCCATCGACGACACCATCGTGCGCAAGACCGGCAGGAAGATCCACGGCAGCGGCTGGAAGCGCGACCCGCTCGGGCCGGCCTTCCAGACCAACCTCGTCCACGCCCGGCGCTACCTGCAGATCTCCGCCGCCTGGCCCCTGGAAGACGGCGGCGCGCGGATGGTGCCCGTCGGCTTCCATCACGCGCCGACCCCGCGCAAGCCCGGCAAGGACGCCACCCCGGCACGGTTGAAAGATCACCGCGAGGCCCTCAAGCAGCACAATCTCAACCGCGTGGCCTTGGAGCATGTCGGCGGGCTGCGCCGCGATATCCCCGACGGCCGCCATCTGGTCCTGTGCGGCGACGGCAGTTTCACCAACAAGGCGGTCCTGCGCGGCCTGCCGGACGGCTGCACCTACATCGGGCGCACCCGCAAGGACACCGCCCTCCACCACCCGCCGGAGCCGCCCGTCCCCGGAGCCACCGGCCGGCCGCCACGCTACGGCAAGAAAGCCCCGACTGCCGAAGAACTCCGCCAGGACGATAGCGTGCCCTGGCAGATCATCACGGCCCACGCCGCGGGCAAGCGCCATGACTTCCGCGTCAAGACCTGCGGTCCGGTCCTGTGGCCCAAGGCCGGGCCGGGCGTCATGCTGCGCCTGGTGGTCATCGCCCCGCTCGCCTACCGCCTCAAGAAGGGCTCGCGGCTCCTCTACCGCGAGCCCGCCTATCTGCTTTGCACCGATCCGGACCTGCCTCTGGAAAAGCTGCTGCAATATTACCTCTGGCGCTGGGGCATCGAGGTGAACTTCCGCGAGGAAAAGACCCTCCTCGGCACGGGCGAGGCACAAGTCCGCACCGCCGCTTCCAACCGGCACCTGCCCGCGGTCACCGTCGCCGCCTACTCGCTGCTGTGGATCGCGGCCTTGCAGTGCCACGCCGCGGGAGACGGGGACCGCCCGCGCAGCCTCGCCCCGCCGAAGTGGCGCAAGGACCGCCCGGACGGAATGCTTCCCGCCACCGGCGAACTCCAGCGCCTCTTGCGTTACGAGATCTGGGCCGGGGCGCTGCGGCCGGGGACTTTCCACCGCTTCGTGACACGCCGCCCTCCGGACGCGAGCGCGCCGGAACCCCGCCCCGACCTGGCGGCCACCCTCTTCGCCGCGGCCTGACCAAGCACCGCCGCGGGAAGGCCGGGGCAAATCTGTTAGATCGGCGTCCAACGCGGGCCAAACTCCAGGGAAGGGTGCATGGCTTGCCATGCACCCTTTTTCATTTCCTATCCCTGCGCGTGGATGATCCGCGTGATCTCGATCGCCAGTTCCAAGGCCGCCGTCCCCTGCTGTCCCGTCACCGCCGGATCATGGCCGTGGGCGACGCTGGCGATGAAGGCGGCGAGCTCGAGCTTCAGCGGCTCGCCCTTCTCCACCTCCACCTCCGCCCGCTGGATTGACATGCCTTCGCGCCAGTGGATCTGGCCGGCCTGTTCCTGGTAGTCCAGCGAGAGATAGCAGTCGGATTGGAAGACGCGGATCTTGCGCATCTTCTCCGGGCTGATGCGGCTGGCAGTGACGTTGGCCACGCAGCCGTTCGCGAAGCGGATCCGGGCGTTCGCGATATCTTCAGATAGGGTCAGCACCGGCACGCCCACGGCATCGATGCTCTCGATCGGCGAGCGCACGAGGTGGAGGATGATCTCCAGGTCGTGGATCATCAGGTCGAGCACCACCCCGATGTCGATGCTGCGGTTCGGGAAGGGCGAGAGCCGGTGGGCTTCGATGAACTTGGGATGGGTCAGGCGCTGCTCGAGCTGGCGCAGCACGGGATTGAAGCGCTCGATGTGGCCGACCTGCAGGATCTTGCCGTGGCGCTTGGCGGTCTCCACCAGCACCTGCGCATCCGCCACCGAGGGCGCGATCGGCTTCTCCATCAGGATGTGGCAACCGAGGTCCATCAATCGGCAGCCCACATCGCGATGCGCGACGGTCGGCACGGCGACGCTGACGGCTTCGGCGAGCTGCGAGAGTTCTTCCAGCGAGGCGACCGGCACGGTGCCGAATTCCTCGGCGATGGCCTGGGCCCGGGCAAAATCGGCATCATAGATCCCGCAGAGCTTGGCTTCCGGGATCAGGCTATACACACGGGCATGGTTGCGCCCCATCGAACCTGCCCCGGCCACCCCTGCGCGTATCGTTTCCATGGGCGCTAGCTAGAGGCGGCGGAGCGCGGCGGGCAAGCACCGGGAGCGCGGGCGGCGGCTCTTAATCCTGCACACCCAGTTCCCGCTTGGCTTTTCCCACGGGCCGCATGGAGTAGCCGGATGCTTCGCATCCTTACCTTGCTCATGCTACCCTTCACAGCCCTCGCCGCGCCCACCGAGTCCCGCGAAAGCCTGGAGTGGAAGCAGGGTGAATCCCTCCCCTACCTCCAATTCCTGCCCGAAGGATACGACAAGGACACCAAGGAACCCTACCCGCTGGTCATCTTCCTCCACGGTGCCGGCGAGCGAGGGACGAATCTGGATCTGCTCAAGAAGCACGGCCCGCCGATGATCGCGATGAAGGGTCACGGCCTGCCCTTCATCCTCGCCGCGCCGCAATGCCCGGCGGGACGCTGGTGGAATCCTGACGAAATCATCGCCCTCACCAAGCACCTCGCCAAGATCCTGCCGGTCGACGCAAAGCGCATCCACCTGACCGGGATCAGCATGGGCGGCTTCGGAACCTGGGCCTGCCTCGCCAAGGAGCCGGACCTCTACGCCAGCGGCGTCCCGATCTGCGGCGGCGGCGATCCCACCCAGGCGAAGCGGATCAAGGACATCCCCATCTGGACCTTCCACGGCAACAAGGATCAGGCAGTGCCGGTCGCCAAAACCGAGGAAATGGAAAAAGCCATCCTCGAAGCCGGCGGTAAAAAGCTGCTCGTAACCTACTATCCCGAGGAGGGCCACGAGTCATGGATCCCCGCCTACGCCGATCCAGCCCTGCTCGCGTGGATGATGGTGCAGCACAAGAAATGATTCTTAGGTGGGATTGTGTGAAGATTTTCCACTCGGGGAGAAACGGATTGCGGTTCGCGGTGTTATGACACACGATTTCGCTGTTTTCCGGACGAAATATCTCCTCCGAACTCCTCGCGTCCCATGAAGCCGAAGAAACGCATCCCCGCCCCGGTTACCGTCGTCCGTCGTCCACAGGGCGCGGCAGGTCGCCTCGTCCAGAGGGCCCAGGCCCACGCCACGGGCAGCGCGGCCGCACTGGTCTTCGCCGCCTTCGTGGTCGGCGGCGTGTGGTACAAGCTGGAGAGCCAGAAGGTGCGGGTGGTCAAGGTCATCCGCAATGGCGACACGGCCGGTGAAGCGGTGGCCACGGCACCCCTGCCGGAGGCCGCTCCCTCCAAGATTTTCGATTTCGACAAGGCCCGCGAAGATAACGCCAAGGCGGAAACCGCCGCGAATGCCGCCAATGCCGTGCCCTCGATGCCCGGCAAGACGGTCGAGCCGACCAAGGAAGATCCGGGCATCGCCCTTCTCAAGGCCGCCGAACCGCTGCTCCTGACCGGCATCGACGCCGGTCGCGATACCGCCCTGAATCGCGACGCCGAGTTGCTCAAGACGGCGATGGATTCGAAGGGCTGGGATGCCTACCGCGCCTTGCTCGAGCGCTCCCTGGCCCCCGCCCTGCCAAAGGTGGCGGGCAAGGACGGCCGCAACCGTTTCGACGCCGTGTGGGCGGAAGCCCCGCTCTACAAGGCCTTCTTGCGCTGGGAAATGCTCGACCGCTTCACGCAGTCCGACATCGCCGCGATCTCCCACGATACCTACGCCATGGAGATGTGGAAGTGGGTGATGGAGCGCCCCGAGGCGATGGAGACCGTCCTGCTGACCATGCGCGATGCGGATGACTCCGCGAAGGTGCTGGTCTTCCTCAAGGACGCCTGGACCGCCAATTCGGACAAGTTCCCGAAGTTCTTCGATCTGGCCGTCGCCTGCGCCGTGGTCTTCGACCGCGATGTGACCATCGGCGAGCCGCTCGGCGGGGAAAGCACCGTCAACGGCCTGTCCCGCTATCTCTGGTACATCGAGAAGGACGAGAAGGGCAAGCTGACCGTGCCCGTCCACCGCACCAAGGCCCGCGACCTCGTCTGGGTCGTCTGCGCGCCGGTTGCAACCAAGGAACTCGATTGGGCGATCGACAAGCTTTCCGGCAGCCGGGGGAACTGGGGCAACAACTACGGCTTGATCGAGTACCTCATGGAGCGGGCCGTGAAGGGCTTGAACCCCTACGAGGAATACAGCTTTGCCGAGATCAAGAAGGAGGGCGGCATCTGCGGCGACCAATCCTATTTCTGCGTGAATACGGCACGCGCCCACGGCATTCCCGCGCTGATCCTGGCGGGCGAAACCGACCTGGGTGGCCACGCTTGGGCCGCCGTGAAAACGGAAGCCGACCAATGGGACACCACCATCGGCCGGATCGGCGGCGTCTCGAAGGGCGAGGGCGGCAATCCCCAGCTCGGTGCCGCCATCAGCGAGCAGGAGATCTGGCTGTGGAACGACCGCGGCCACCAGAGCGATCTGACCACCCTTTCGGTCAATCGCCACCTCTGGATGTCCGACCTCTACGCCGGCCTCGGCAAGCTGGAAGACACCTTCGCCACCGCGAAGCTGGCCAATGAACTCGGCCGCTCCTTCCCGGAAACCTGGTCGCGTCTCTACGACGTGATGGAGGAACGCCAGCAGCAGGACCGCTACGCCACCTCTTCCGATCCCAAGATCGTCTCGCTCTGGCGCGAGTTCGCCGCCGACATGCGCCGCGAGTTCCGCGAGAACCCGCGCATGGCTGCACTCGCCGCCCGTGCCGAAGACGAGCATGTCTATCCTTACGCCGAAGAGGGCGAAGTGGCCCGCGCGATGAAGCGCGAGCGCCGCCGCGTCGAGCGCGAGTCCAGCGAGCAGAAGGACCTGATCGCTACCACCCTCAAACGCCAGGCGGACCTGATCAAGAAGCGCGGCGAGCCGACCGCGGCCAAGGAAATCGGCAATCTTTACGACACCGCGCTGCGTGAATACGGCGGCAGCATCACCGGCTTCAAGATGATGGCCGAGGACTACTACAGCTTTGCCAAGGACGACACTACCGTCTCCCGCAAGGCCGTCCGCGATATCGAACTCGCCTTCAAGCGCGTGGTCGAGACCGGCAGCAAGGACTGGTTCCGTGCCAATACCGAATCGGGCATCTACCGCATGATCGTCGGCTACTACCGCGAGGTCGGAGACGAAGGCCGCGCGAACATGCTCGAGAAGCGCTACGAGCGCATCCTGCGCCTCGCCGAACGCGGCGCCTTGTAAGTGGCTTTCCGTCCGCGGCGCAGCCGCCTTTGAGTGCGGCGACATGTCGCCGCCTTAGGGAAAGTCCCCGCCTACCCCGGTGCCGTCTCCGGAGCCGACATGTCGGCTCCGCCCGGGCGTGTCCGTCCCTTTAGGGCCCGGCGTGTTGCACTCCTGAAGTCTCTTCAGCGCCGGAGGCCCGTCGGAACTCACCCGGTGGTGAAACCACCGGACCCGGCCCCAACACGAATCCCGCCCCGGAGGACCGGCGGAAGTCCGCACTCGCACTCCGCCCCCCTACCCGAACCGGTACCCCGTCCCCCTCACCGTCGCGATGATCGCCGGCCGCGCCGGATCCGCCTCGATCTTCTTCCGCAGCATCAGCACATGCTGATCGAGCGTCCGTGAATCGGGGAAGTAATCCAGTCCCCAGCAGACGTCCAAAAACGCATCGCGGCTGACCGGCAGCCCCGCATTCCGATGCAGCAATTCCAGCATCGAAACCTCGCGCCGCGTGAGTTCGACCCCCTTCTCTCCGCGCTCCGCCATCAAGGCGTCCGGATACACCTTCAGATCCTGCATGGAGAAGCAGCGCCCCCTGCCATTCGCAGGATAACTCCGCCGCAGCGCCGCCCGGATCCGCGCGATCACCTCCGCCCGCGTGAAGGGCTTGCGGATGAAATCATCCGCGCCGAGACCCAGCCCGACCACCACATCCAGCTCCTCGTTCTTCGCCGAGAGAAAGAGGATCGGCACCGCCGCATCGGTAGCCCGCACCCGCCGGCAAACCTCGAAGCCGTCGATCTCCGGCATCATGATGTCGAGGCACAGCAACTGCGGGCGGTGCTCCGTCCACAACTCCAGCGCCTGCTTGCCATCCGCCGCCACCAGCGTGCGGAAGCCCTCGTCCTGGAGACAGGCATCGAGCGCGTCCAAGGTCAGCGGATCGTCTTCGGCAAGCAGGATGGTCATGCGGCGGATTCGTTATCTAACAAAACCAGGCGGGCCGGCAGCGGCAGGTCGAGCTCGAAACACGCGCCCGCTTCGGTCGGCACCAGCAGCAGATCCCCCTGCATGCGCCGCGCGAGATCGCGGGCGATCGCGAGGCCCAGTCCGGTGCCGCTCGATCCCTCGCTGACGCCGCGATGGATCCGTTCGAAGGCTTCAAAAATCCGCTCGCGCTGCCGCGCCGGAATGCCCGGCCCGCGATCCGTCACGCGCAGCCGCAGCCGGTCCTTCGCCATCGACGTTTCGATCCCGAGCCACGCGCCGCCGCTGGCATATTTCTCGACATTGGAAATCAGGTTGCCCGCGATCTGCGCCAGCGCATCCGGGTCCAGCCGCGTGCCCTCCCCTGCCCCGCGCTGCCATGACACGCTCACCTTGCGCCGTTCGAGCGAGGGCTGGAATTGAGCGAGCACGGCGGCCACCACTTCATCCGGGATACAGGCTTGAGGGCGGAGTTCGAGGTTCTTGCGCTCGCCGCGCGAGAAGGTCAGCACGTTCGAGACAAGGCGGCCCAGGCGCTGCACTTCCTCGTGCACCAAGGCCAGCCGCCGCCGAGATTCAGGCGGGCGCTCGCCCAGCGCGCGGATCGCCAGATCGAGATTGAGCAGGATATTCGTCAGAGGAGTTCCGAGCTCATGGGACACCCGATTGACGAAGGAGACCCGCTCCTCCGCGAGGCGCAGCGCGCGGGCCTGCTGGTTGCGGAGCAGGATGCCGGCTAGCACCAGCACGCCTGCGATCATGCAGGCGATCACCAGCGTGGTGCTATCGTAAGACGAAGTGACCTTCAGCTTGTCCCAAGCCAGCACCTGCCACTCGCCCAAGAGATTGCGATGGGGAATCACCAATGCAGCGGGCCCGGTGCGCGTGGCTTTGTTAGAGGACATCCATTCGCCGCCGCCCGGGCCTTCGACGCTCACGAATTCACCTGCCTGCTGCAGCGGTGAAAAAGGCGCGGGAAACCAATCCGCGAAGTGGCGGTTGAGCTGCTCCCTCAGTTCGATTTGGTCGATGGTGAAGCTCACGAGGTGCTGGCCATCCCGCCACCAGTAGATGCGGTAGGTCGCATCAGGCCCGGGCAGCCAGCCATCGCCGGATTGCCCGGCGGCGAGCAGTTCCTTGGGCAGGATCACCGCGTTCCGCGGCGGCAGGCGGCCCTCCGCACCTTCGGCCAGCACCGCCGGGATCTTCAAGAGAGTGCCCACCGGCGGCTTCATGCCTTCGACCTCCGAGTCCTTGCGGGTGCCGGTAAAGAGCTGGCAGGTTCGCACTCCCACCAGATTCTTGCAGCGATCTGCCAGCCTCTCCGCGGAAAGCGAGGCCGCATCCCGCGCCAACTCCTCCAAGTGCGCTGCATACAGGGCATCGAGGCGATCCGATTCGCCGCGCAACGCGGATGCGAAGTCGAAGAGCCGCTCCCGATCCGCAGGAATGCGCTGCTCCAAGGTACGCCGCGCCAGCCGTTCGCCACCCCACAAAACGAGGGCGGCGACGGCGAGCATCGGCAGCAGCGTGGTCCAGAAAGTTCGCATCACACGCGGATAACAGAAACGGTCACGAATGAGAACCAGACTCGCTTCTTGGCATCGGGATCAAGCTTTGAAGCCGGGGGGCGGCTTGGGGTACCCAGCAGGCCCGGAATGCCTGCCCGCACTGTGAGCGCGGTGACAACGCGCTGGGTCTCGAAGACCGGCATTTCCACCTGGGATATCCCTTGGCCCCATTGAATCCGGTCGGCCAGATTCACGCTTTCCGGTGCGATTCTGAGATCGATGATCTGATTGTCCGCACCCAGCGTCGGCTCGATCTCAAGGGTCGTGCCGGCATTGCGCGTTTCGAAGGCGGTGCCGAGAGCAGGTGCCGCCTTGGCCGGTTCTTCAGAAGCCCTTTCCACAGGGTCCGATGCCGGTTTCACCGTTGCGGCCGGTGGTTCGTTGGGCTCCGGATTTTCAGTGTGGGCGGCTTCCTCACCATTGCCCGGAATATACTCGGTGGGATAGATGAACTCCGTGATGGTCTCCAAGGTGGCCTTTTCGCCCGAACGGGCACGGACGACGGAGAACTGCTCCTGGGCGGCGCTACCTCCTGCGACGCGCTCCACCAGTTTCTGGTAGAGCGCCGCATCGCTGATTCCAGAGCGCTGGAGCGAGGCTGCGTCCGCCAGATCCACGGAGAAAACTTCCATGCAGACGGAAAGGTTCCTCGCCCCATTGTCATCCTCGGCCGCGGGTGACGCCAGATTCTGGCGGATGAATGGATTGCTCGCCACCCCGCTTCCCAAGGCAGAACCGGTAGAACCCGGCGAGGCGGCAGAAGGGTCGGCAGGATTCTGGGCGAGCAAGACCGGCACGGCGATCAGGCCAGCGAAAACGAAGCTATATGGAGTTTTCATAACCTCGCCATCATGACCGGGTGAGATCCTCGCCGGGTCAAAACGATGTCAAAGATTCAGCTAAGGAGCAGCGACAGTCCCTGCTGCTTACCACCGGTGCCCCTCAAGCGAATTCCGCCAAAATCCCCGGATCATCCAACCCGAGCACCACCCGATCCGCACCCGCCGCCCGCAATTGCTCCGCGCTGAACTTCCCCGTCGCCACCGCCAGACAACGCGCCCCCATCGCTTTCGCGCAGGCGATGTCCTTCGGCGTATCCCCGATCACCAGCGTCTCCTCCGGGGAAAACCCGCAGCCCGCATGCACTGCAGCACGTTCCAAGGCCACCGGCCCGAGAAGATTGCGGTCCGCGTGATCGCAACCGTAGGCCCCGAAGGCGAAGTGCCGGTCGAGCCCGTAATGCCGCATCTTCGCACCCGCACCCGCGGCGATGTTCCCGGTGAGCAGGCCCACCGTGACGTCGCCGCGCTTGGCCAATTCATCCAGGAGTTCCGCGGCCCCTGGCAAAACCCGGCCGGGAAATCCCCCCTGCGCCAGATGCTGCTCCAGATGCCGCAGGTAGGCCGCGAAGAAGCGATCCTCCTCCGCCGCACCGTGATCGAGATCGAAATGCGCCAGGATTCCCGCGAGCACGCCGAGATCGGTGCTGCCCGCGAGATCCAAAGCCGGTCCTTCACCGCCGAAGCACTCCGCCGTCGCTTCCTGCAAGGCACGCATCCCGGCACCCCCGGTATCCACCAGGGTGCCGTCGATGTCGAAGAGCCAGAGCCTCGCCCTCACCGGGTTCAGCCCTTCGCCGTTTCGGCCTCTTTGAGCGTTTCAGCCTCTTCGGTCGTCTCAGTCTCTTCGGCCGCTTCGGTGTCCTCCGCGGTTTCAGTCTCCTGAGCCGATTCGGGAGTTTCGGCGCCAGCTTCGGCAGCCACTCCCTCTTCCGCAGCGTCGTCTTGGAATTCCTCGTCTTCCTCGAAGTCGTCTTCCTCGATCAATTCACCATGGAAGAGGTGGAACCTCCGCTTGCGCTGGTGCGCCGGCAGTGGCGAGAGCGTCATGCCGACCGCGCGGCCGTTGAGGCGCGGCTCCTGGTCGACGTGGGCCATCTGCTTGAGATCCTCGATGATCCGCTTCATCATCACGAAGCCGAGTTCCTTGTGGGCGTTTTCACGACCGCGGAACTGCAGCACCATGCGCACCTTGTGGCCCCCGTCGAGGAAGCCCTCGGCACGGCCCATCTTGATGTTGTAGTCGTGCTGGCCCGTGCCCACGCGGAATTTCACTTCCTTCATGCGGGTCGAACTCTTCGACTTCTGCTTCTTCAGCTTGGACTGCTCGGTACTTGTACTTGCCGTAGTCCACGATGCGGCACACCGGCGGATCCGCATTCGGCGCGATCTCGACCAGGTCCAAGCCCAGCAGCTTCGCCTTATCGAGCGCCTCGCGGGCGGTCATGACGCCGAGCTGGTCGCCGTTGAAGAGCACGACACGCACCTTGGGCGCGCGGATCCGGTCGTTCACACGCGTCATATCGCGCTGCTGACGACCCCTGAAGTTACTTTTTGATGGTTTAGCGATGGCTTTGTCCTCCGTAGGTTCGATGCGACACAGGCAAGCACGGGAAAGCCGTGCCTTCGCCTGCGAAGGGGTTCGTGGAACGGCGGCCCGGATCAGAGATCATACGGTGCCGCAATCGCTGAGCCGGTCCGAATGGACGGTTCGCGGATTCTTCGAGTATCGTTCCAACAAAATCATCAGGTGGCGCGAGGCCGGTTGTCGCAGAGGGTGCGGTGGCAAGGGGTTTTCCCTGCTTCGCGGGCGACTGGGGGTATTCTATAAGACCGGAAGGGGCTCCGGGCAAGCGGGATTTTTCAACATCCCACACTCGGCTCTGCCCTAAAGGCCCCGCTAGCTGCGCCACCCACGCGAGGCGGTGACTTCTGAATCACGATGCGCGCGGTCATACTCCTCGGACTGCGCTCTCGTTCCCTCTTCGATGCCATTCCAAAAGCGCTCGTACTCTTCCTTGTCTTGGAAAACCGGGCGCACAACCGCTTGGTTCAAAGCTGCTAGAAACTCCTGCAACGACATGACCTTTAATATCCAATTACAATAGTTAAGGCAACCTAAATGTCGATCAGGTTCGCCGCGCCGGGGGAGTATGCAGTCCGGTCTCTCCCCTGCAACTGAATTTCGAGCCATCCTCGCGACTCGTCAGGCGTCACCCGGTTCTCGAAGGCGGAATCAGCGTTCAAAACAAAGAGTTCCGGATAGTGGAGGGCGAGAAGACCCTGCCATTCAAACCGGTTGCAGGTGGAATCCCACACGACCTCTCCAAGGCATTTGAGTTCCCCTTCCTGCCGGATGTCGTGCAACTCGCATACCCATATAAAGTGGGGCATCGGCATTAGGCGGTACGCCATTGCCACGATCCCGTCATGCATCTGCTGGTCTTCATTGAGACCTTGTTTGAAATTTCGGCAGCTCGTGAGGTAGCAGCGAAGGGCGAGATTCCCGCTGTCCAAGGCCTCCTTCAAGATTGGAGATCGTTCGTGAATTGCCAGCTTCTTGGATTCGGTGCCCTTGCCATTGAGGATCTCCCGGACCCTGAGATTCGAACTCTTCCGCCAGAATGTTGATCTGGTGGGGAAGCGGCACGATGATCGAATCGATCTCACGGAAGAGGAAGGCTTCCGGATAGGTGGCGGGGAGCTCCCCTAGCTCATTGTTAACCCGAAGGTAGGGTGCGAAATTGTCGTCCGCTACAATCACTGTCGACGTCAGATAGGCAAGTGGCTCTGCTTCGGTCCGATTTGACGCACTCTCCCCTGTGGGATCCTTCCATATTCGGGAGCGAACTTCCACTCCAGCAGTACCCGATACACGCCACGGAATGATACCGCTCCCCCTTTTTGAACGAGAGAATCAGGGGAATGCCTGATTCCAGATAGGTTAGAAGGATCTCACCGAAATGTATCTGCTTCCCTTCCCGCCCTTCCTCCTGCGCCTTGGCAGTCCGGATGCGTCGATCGTTGTTTCGCATCTCATCGTGAATGAAGCTGTCCTTGCAGTAAACTTTCGGGGAATAGCCCATTGTTCTCAGCATTTCTGCCATCTGGCCGTCGTTGAGGCCCGTAGCAGGAAAGGCCCGATCTTCCCGCAAACGAAGTGCCGCCATCTTCGAAAGCGTGTTCGGATGGGTCTCCGAATATTGAGTGTAGCGGTTACTGTAGTAGCGCCTGATCATCCAGAGGGTGGATTGGGCGCATGTCGTCACGTCTATATCTTGTCCAATGAAAGGAAATCCTTCGATCTGAAGCTCCTTGCCAAACAGCGTGATGCGCTCGCCACAGAGACAGAGGTTAAAACCCTCGTGCTTCATGATCCGTGGATCGAGAAACGTCCTTCCAACACCGTTCGGTCGCGTGGGCCGCACGACGAGGTAACCCAGGTATGATTCCTGGAGCTCCTCTCGTTTCATATTGACGTCCGGCTTCTGCGATCTCCCCATCTCCTTGGCAAAGAAGTGAATGCGCTGACATCTCGAAGCAGGGGTAGCGAAGCGTTTTGAGAAAGTATGGGAAAAGGTGTCTCGATAGTCGCGGTCGATATATTGATCTTCCACCACCACCCATCCCACCTGCTCGCCAAACGCTTCTCGCAAGCGCTCAATCCGGTTTTTCTCGGAACTTAGGAAGGGGACCCGCTCGGCCATGGCCGGCCACGCATTTGCATCCGGAAGATAAAACCAGCTCAGTCCGTTGGCGAAATACTCAGCCAGCTTTAACCGCGACTGAAAATCCAGTCCAGGTTCCTCCTCGCTTGTGCGGGCAGCAGGGGCCACTTCCTTCGGAGACATGATGAGGAACGGACCCTATGAGGATTCTGAGGTTGATCAAGTGAACAGAATGTCTGCAAGAAAAAGGGAGCTTTTAGGCGGCGGTATATCATACCCTACTACTCACAAGCACCGCTCCTTGATCTCCGCCGTGATCTCCGCGATGAATTCCTCAAGCGGCTTGGCCCCCAGGTCCTCCCGCTCGCGGTGGCGGACGGAGACGGTCCCCTCCTCCACTTCCTTCGCACCGATCACGAGCATGTAAGGAATCCGCTCAAGCCGCGTGTTGCGGATCTTCGCTCCAACCTTGTCGGAGGAACGATCCACGCTGACGCGCACGCCGGCTTCCGCGAGTTTCGTCGCCGCTTCTTCCGCGGCATCCAGGAATTTCTCGGAGATCGGCAGCACGCGAACCTGCTCCGGCGATAGCCAGGTCGGGAACTTGCCTTCGAAGTGCTCGATCAGCAGCCCCGTGAAGCGCTCCAGCGAACCGAAGGGCGCGCGGTGGATCATCACCGGACGGTGCGTCGTGTTGTCCGCACCGACATACTCGAGTTTGAAGCGCTCCGGCAGGACGTAGTCCACCTGCACCGTCCCGAGTTGCCAATCGCGGCCGATCACGTCCTTCACCACGAAGTCGATCTTCGGGCCGTAGAAAGCGGCCTCGCCCGGCTCCTCCGTGAACGGCGCACCAAGCGTCGCAGCAGCGGCACGGCAGGCGGCCTCGGCCAGATCCCACTTCTCGGGATCGCCGGTGAACTTGCTGTCGTCGGGATCGCGCAACCCGACCCGCACCCGGTAATTCGTCATGCCGAGCGTCGTCAGCACCGTCTTCACCAGGCTCAGGCAGCCGACCAGCTCCGCCGCCACTTGATCGGGCGTGCAGAAAAGGTGCGCATCGTCCTGCGTGAAGCCGCGGACCCGCGTCATCCCGCCGAGCTCGCCGGATTGCTCCCAGCGGTAAACCGTGCCGAACTCCGCCAGGCGCACCGGCAGGTCGCGGTAGGAGCGGTGCTCGCTGCCGAAGATCTTGATGTGGTGCGGGCAGTTCATCGGCTTCAGCAGATAGCCCTCGTAGGTGCCATCGGAGAGACCGTTGATCAGCGTCGCGCAGGTGGCGTCCTCGTCGGCCAGCTTTTCCAGCGTGTCGCGCTCGGCGATCGGCGGATACTGGCTGTCCTGATAGTAGGGAAAGTGGCCCGAGGTGCGGTAGAGATCGAGCTTGCCGATGTGCGGTGTGAAGACCTGCGAGTAGCCCTGCTTGTCGAGTTCCTGCGTGATGAATTCCTGCAGCGCGCGGCGCACCAGCGCCCCCTTCGGCTTCCACAGAACCAGACCCTGCCCCACCGCTTCATCAATGTGGAAAAGCTGCAGCTCCTTGCCCAGCCGGCGGTGGTCGCGCTTCTTCGCTTCCTCCAGCCGCACGAGGTGTTCCTCTAACAGCTCCTTGTTCTCGAAGGCCGTGCCATAGAGCCGCTGGAGCTGGCCCTTCGATTCATCGCCCAGGTAGAAGGACGAGGACACCGACATCAGCTTCACGTTCTTGCACTTCGACGTGTAGCCGACGTGCGGCCCCGCGCAGAGGTCGATGAACTCGCCGTTCTGGAAGCAGGAGATCGTCTCGCCCTCCGGGATCTTGTCGATCAGGTCGAGCTTGAAGCGGCTCGGATTGTCCGGCCTCTCGGAGAGCCCGCCGAGCCGGCCGCTGAGCGCCATCGCCTTCGCCTCGTCGCGGGAGATCGCCTTGTAGTCGAACTTCTGGTTCTCCTTCGCGATCTTCTTCATCTCCGCCTCGATCTTCTCGAAGTCATCCGGCGTGATCCGGTGCTTCATCTCGAAGTCGTAGTAGAAGCCGTTCTCGATCGGCGGCCCGTAGGCGAACTGCGCGTCCGGCCAGATCCGCAGGATCGCGGTCGCCATCACGTGGGCGCAAGAGTGGCGAAGCCGATCAATATCGGACATTTGCTGGCGCTCATCGAGGGTCTTCCGGTCGGACATGGGGCCGGGAGAGTGCAACGGAAAACGGGATTTTCAATACCCGATTCCGCCTCTTTCGGGCAGGCCCTGCGAGGACTGTCCGATCCGTCCGACAGCCCTAGGGGTGTGAGACGGATCGGACAGCGTGGAGAGTCAGGGTAAGAAGGTAAGAATCGTTTCCCACCACTGCACCCTACCGTCATCCTTGTCCGATCCGTCCGAACCCCCTTGGGCGGTAGGACGGATCGGACAAAACGGGCGGACTAGCTGACGCGCAGCCACAGCCCGTCCTTCCAACTGCCCGAAAGCTCGCGGCACTCCGCCAGTTCCCGTGCGGCGTCGGGACCGCCTTCACCGCGGTGCATGATCGCGTTGCTCAGCGCCACCGTCCACCGCGGGTTCGGGCGCTCGAGAAGTTCCAGCCGCTCGCCCGCCTGGACGTGGCCGTGGCGCAGCACGCGGAAATAGTAGCCGGTCTTGCCGCTGCGCTCGACCCGGGCGGTCAGGTCCTTCACGTGCCAGCGCCGGGCGATCTTCCAGCAGGGCTGGCGCGGCTGGGAAACCTGCACCAGCGCCTCACCGAGCGAGTAGACATCGCCGATGCAGACGCCGTCCTCGATCAAGCCCTGCGTGCTCAGATTCTCCCCGAAGCCGCCGAGCGAGCCCTCCGGCATCGCCCCGCTTTCCGCCCAATACGGGTAGTGCTCGGAAGCGTAAACGCAGACCGCCTTGTCCACGCCGCCGTGGTAGCGGGTGTCCGCCACCTCGTCGCCGCGGAAGCCCTGGTAGCCGAGCCACTGCGGGCCCCGCTGCGGCTGCTTGACGAAGCCAGTGCGCCACTCCTTGTCCCACCATTCGCCGCTGCCCTGCGCCGGGATGTCCCGGGCCGGTGCGGTGTGAAGCGCGATCACCACCATGGCGCGGATCATCGTCGTTCCCGCGCCAGGGTCAAGAGCCCGCGCCGAGTTCCGGGCCGCGGTCGGCGGGGAGGGCGCGGTGCCATTCGGTTGCGGCCTTGGCGAGTCGCGCGACGGTCTCTGCTTGCTCCGCGGCGAGGTCCTTGGTCTCGCCGGGGTCCGCGGCGAGGTCGTAGAGCTTCGGCTCGGAGCCGTCGTAGTTGCAGAGCAGCTTCATCGAGCCCTCGCGCATGGCGAGGTCCGGTTGAGGCACGGGAGGCGTGCCGGCCATCTTCCGGTCCGGCGGGCGACGCCAGAAGACCGGGGCCTTGCGCGAGGCGTCGGCCTTGCCAAGCAGCGTCGGCGAAAGGTCCTCGCCATCGAAGGCCGTGCTCGCTTCCACCCCGGCGATCTTGAGCAGGGACGGCGCGAGATCGAAGGCGGCGAAGACCGAGGCCTCGTTCACCGTCCCGACCTTTTCGCGGTTCACCCAGCCCGGTCCCCAGGCGATGAGCGGCGAGCGGATCCCGCCTTCGTAGAGCGTGCCCTTCTTGCCGCGAAAGGGCCCTGCCGAACCCGCGCCCGGTTCGGGGCCATTGTCGGAGAAGATGAGGACGACGGTATTGTCGCGCAGGCCGGGCGTGTCGCGGATGTGGTCGAAGAGCTTGCCGAACTGGCGGTCCATCTCCTGCAGCACCGCGAGGTATTGGCCGTGCTTGCCCTCCTGCCACTTCTCCACGGGCGGCCAGAAGGGCGAATGCACGTCGTCCGGCCAGAGGTTCACGAAGAAGGGCTTCTTGTCCTTCGCGGCCTGGTCGATGAAGGGGATCGCGGCATCGATGAAGCCGGTGGTGATCTTCGAGCGCGGCATCCAGGTCACCGGCCCGCCGAGACGTTCGGCTTCCTGCCAGATCTTCTTCGGCTCGGTGTCGCCGGGCTTCAGCGTCAACGGCAGGAGCTTCGGGCCCATGCCCTCGAAGTTGGTCAGGCTGGTGTCGAAACCGTAGCCGGTGATCGGCGGGGCATCGTCGACATCGCGCTGGCCGCCGAGGTGCCACTTCCCGAAGTGCCCGGTGGCATAGCCGGCGGACTTGAGCGAGCGCGCCAGCGTCGGTGCCTGCGGGTCGAGCCACTGGGCCATGCCGCGGCGCTTGTTGCTGGCGCGGTTTTCCAGGAAGGAAGTGATCTTCCAGCGCTGCGGATACTGGCCGGTGGTGAGCGCGCAGCGCGAGGGCGAGCAGATCGACGAGTTCACGTAGAACTGCCGGAAACGGATCCCTTCCGCGGCCATGCGGTCAATGTTCGGGGTCTTCGCCTCGGTGTTCCCGAAGCACGAGAAGTCGCCCCAGCCCATATCATCGATGAGGACGACCACGATGTTCGGCCGCTCCGCCGCGGTGAGCGGGGCGATCAGGGCGAGGAAGAGGGTGAGCAGGCTCGGTTTCATCGGCATCGGTGGCCAAGGTAGCAGCTCCGCAGGCTCCTCCAAGCCGGGATCCGGTCTTGAATCCCGCGCTCGGGGATTGCGGGCCGCGGCGTTTGCGCCTTGGCTCGCGGCGTGCCCGGACATCAGGAATGGATCGTTCTCGCCGCAGGGTTCCTGGCGGCGGTGATGAATGCGGTGGCGGGCGGCGGGACGATGCTGACCTTCCCGGCGCTGATGGCGGCAGGGCTGAGCCCGGTGTATGCGAGCACGACCTCGACCGTGGCGCTATTCTTGGGCCTGCCGGGCAGCGTGTGGGCCTTCCGCAAGCCGCTGGCAGAGATGAAGGCTTGGATCCTGCCGCTGGGGATCGTGAGCCTGCTGGGCGGGCTGGCGGGCGGCATGCTCTTGCTGGCGCTCGATCCGGAAGTTTTCGAGCGGGTGGTGCCGTGGCTGCTGCTGATGGCGACCACGCTCTTCCTCCTGAATGCGCCGATCCAGCGCTGGCTGAAGCGGCGGCGGGGCAATGCCACGCTGGCGGAACCGGAGCGGCCGAAGGCCTGGGGCATCGCCTTCCAGGCCGGGGTGGCGATCTACGGCGGCTACTTCGGCGCGGGGATCGGGATCATGATGCTGGCCGGGCTGGGCCTGCTGGGGCTGCGGGACCTCAACCGGATGAACGCGCTCAAGGCGCTGCTCAGCCTGCTCTGCAATGTCGCCTCGGTGATCTGGTTCATCTCCCGCGGCAGCGTGGACTGGCATCTGGCGGGCTATCTGGTGGTCGGCTCGATCCCGGGTTATTTCCTGGGGAGCCACTTCGCGCAGCGGATTCCGGCGACGGCGGTGCGGGTGATCGTGGCAGTGATCGGGCTCGGGATCGCGGGGAAGCTTTTTTGGGAGCAATTCCAGTGAAATACCGCCCACCCTACGCGTTCGCGGGACTTGCACCCGGCGGCGCTGGCTGCTAGACACCGCGCGCTCACCACCCCCCCACCCCCCTCCTAAATAATGAAAATAAGCATCATCGGCACCGGCTATGTCGGTCTCACCTCCGGTACCTGCTTCGCCGAGGTCGGCCACGAAGTCACCTGCGTGGATAACAACCCGGAAAAGGTCGCCACCTTGCTCGCTGGAAAAGTGCCGATCTTCGAACCCGGCCTCGAGGAACTGGTGAAGTCGAACGTGGCCGCCGGTCGCCTGAAGTTCACAACCTCCACCGAGGAAGGCGTCCGGAACAGCGACGTCATCTTCATCGCCGTGCCGACCCCGCCGCAGCCGGACGGTTCCGTGGATCTCTCCTTCATCGAGAAAGTGGCCCGCGAAATCGCCCAGTGCCTGACGCCGGAGCTCGGCTACCGCGTAATCGTGGACAAGTCCACGGTGCCGGTGAAGACCGGTGACAAGGTTGAACAGACCGTCCGCCGCTACGCCCCTCCAGGTGTCGAATTCGGCGTGGTCTCCAATCCCGAGTTCCTGCGCGAAGGTTGCGCCGTCGATGACCTGCTGCACCCGGACCGCGTGGTGATCGGCTCGAACGACGACCGTGCGCTGGCCTACATGCAGAAGATTTATGAGCCCTTCGTGGCTCCGGTGCTGGTGACCGACATCAACTCCGCGGAGCTGATCAAGCACGCCGCCAACTCCTTCCTGGCGCTCAAGATTTCCTACATCAATGCCGTGGCCAATATCTGCGAGGCCTCCGGTGCCGACGTGGAAAAGGTCGCGGAAGGCATCGGCATGGACAAGCGGATCGGCCGCTCCTTCCTGAATGCCGGCCTCGGCTACGGCGGCTCCTGCTTCCCGAAGGACATCAAGGCCTTCATCCACATCTCCGAGACCCTCGGCCAGCCCTTCGGCCTGCTGAAGGAAGTGGAAAGCATCAACGCCAACCAGCTCGAGCGCTTCCTCAACAAGATCCGCGAGAAGCTCTGGGTCTTCCGCGAGAAGAAGATCGCCCTCTGGGGCCTGGCCTTCAAGCAGAACACCGACGACGTCCGCGAGTCGGTGGCGATCAAGCTCTGCCAGAAGATGCTCAAGGAAGGTGCGATCGTGGCGGCCACCGACCCGGAAGCCCTCGAGACCGCGAAGAAGTTCGGCGAACTCGAAGGCGCCATCAGCTACCACGAGGACATGTATGAGACCCTCGACGGGGCCGACGCCCTAGTGATCGGCACCGAGTGGCCGGCCTTCGCCAAGGCCGACCTGCTCGAGATCAAGAAGCGCCTGCGCACGCCGCTGATCTTCGACGGCCGGAATCTGATCGACCCGAAGGACGCGAAGGCGGCCGGGATTGAATACATTTCGATCGGGCGCTGATCAAGACACAAGACTTCAAGACTCAAGACGCAAGACTTGAGAACCCACAGGGGCGCGGACTTCGGTCCGCGCCTCTTTTTGTTTCAGTGGCCGCCCTGGCTTGGCATCTTGATAGGGTCCGTGCACTCCACGCGGCGACGTGCCATGAAAGCCCTGCTCCGCAAAAAGTGGTTCCACATTACGGCAGGCATCGTACTTGCTGGAGGCGTTCTGCTGGCCATCGCCTATGCCATCGCGAACTGCGGCGGCGCGGAGGATCTGCAAAAAGCGCTGGCGGAGGCGCGGGCTGCGGGTCTACCGCTGACCCGGGCGGAGATGGACGCGGACCTGCCACCTCCGGAGAAGAATGCCGCGCTGCATGGCATCCTGAAGGAGTGGGAGGACGCCGTGGCACGGCCGCTGGACCCGGGCAACGAGGAGTTGCTCGCTCCCTTAAAGGCCTTCGCGAAGCCGGAATGGAGTCTCCCGTGGCAAAAGCCCCAGAAGCCGCCGAAGCAGATGAGCTACCGCGACCGGATCAAGGCGAAGAACGCCCCCGAAGCCGCCGGTCCGCCGTTTCCCGCCCTGCCACCGGGCTCCGCCGACTTAAGGCAAATGAAGAAGAGCGATGGCTACGGTCAGGAGCCGGTGAGCTTCCTGGAAGAGTTCGAGCGGCGGCACGGGGCCGTCCTGCAGCTTCTTCAACAGGACCTTGTGGCCTTGCCGGAACTCCGGAGGCCTTTGGCGGAGGAATCGCCCTTAGTCTCCGATCTGGGCTACGACCGCCTGGCCCGCCGCTGCTACCGCATCCATGCCGCGCTGGCACTGCGCGCGGAGGCAGCCCTTCAAATCGGCCAGCCGGGCTTGGCCGCGGAGAGCATCGCGCTGAGCTTGAAGCTCGCGGAAGCCCTCGGCTCGCGGGGCCCGGATGGCACCTACGCCATGTCCTCCGGCCTGAGGGCCACGGCGCGTCCGCTGAAAGCGGGGATCACGCGCCACCAATGGCGGGCGGAGGATCTCGAGCGTATCGCCGCCGCGCTGAAGCCCATGGATCTGCGCCGCGCCGTGCAGAGAGATGTCGATGCCACGCTGCTGATGCTGCGTCTGTGGGAGAGATGGAAGGAGGACCGCCACGACTTCCGGAACCAAGGCCACCTGGCCTTCGAGATCACGGATGCCCGGCCGCTCGAATATGGGTTCGTGAGGAATGGCGGGGGTCGCCTCTTACCCCGTGGCTGGTTCGACTGGAATGCTGCGGATCTGCTGCGCACCACCGTGGAGTGCCACAGGCTGGCCAAGGCCCCGGGGCCGCTGCTGGCTTGGGGGGAGGGTGCGGAGCGCTTGAGGGTGGCCCATTACCCGTATGACAATGAGAAGAAGCATTACCTGCTTATCGCCTTCCCGCACGCCACGGAACCCCTCTCCACCGGTGCCCGGGCGATGGTCCAGCGGGACCTGATGCTGGTTGCTTGCGCGGTGGAGCAGTCCTACGTGGAGCATCGTACTTACCCGGCCGCCCTGCCGCCCGGGGTCCCGGAGGATGCGCTCTTGGAACTGCCCTTCGTCTACCGGGTAAAGCCGGAAGGCGGCTTCGAAGTTTACTCGCTCGGCCCGAATGGCAAGGACGACAGCGTTCCGGGCCCCGGCAAGCGCCGGGGCGGCGACTGGGTGTGGTGAATCCGGGTCGAAGGTCGGAGGGCAGATTTGAAGGAGAGGATTGGACTTCGCTCCTAAGTGAGACCAAGCGCCCTCGCTGCAAATTGACAGAACGCCCGGTATTGCTTACAAATCACTCGTGAGCACGACCCTGACGATCCGTAACTTGGATGAAGGCGTGGAAGAAAAGCTGCGCATGCGGGCAGCGATCCACCAGCGCTCGATGGAAGCCGAGGTCAGGGAAATTCTGACTCGTTCGGTGGCGGAAGACTCATCGCTCACACCACCCCTGCTTTCCGCCCAAGAGCGGATGCGCAAGGCGATCGCATCCGTGCGTGGAAGCTGGGCCGACCGCGGGACCACCGACCAGTGGATGCAAGCAAGCCGTGCCGACGACAGCGACGATGCCTATTCTGGTCGATAGCAACGTCATCCTGGACCTCGTCAGCCAGGATCCGGTTTGGGAACCATGGTCCAGCGTGGCCTTGGAACAGCATGCCGGACACGGACTGCTGGTGAATGCCATAATCTACGCCGAACTCTGCGCACCCGCCAGAGGGACTGCGGAGGTGGACAGCCTCCTGGTCCAACTGGAACTGGAGTTCGCCGAGATCACCCGCCATGCTCTCTTTTTGGCGTCGCAAGCGCATCTGGCCTATCGCCGACGGGGCGGCACTCGCATCAGCGGCCTGCCGGATTTTTTCATCGGAGCGCACGCCGAGGCTTTGGGTATTCCAATCCTGACCCGCGACAAGGGACGCTACGCGACCTATTTCCCGAAGGTCCCGCTGATTTGCCCGTAGATGTCGCTTCCATCCGGCCCGACCGTCACGGGGACCGATCCCTGCCCTATTCGGGCCGCCTTCCACCGGACCGTTCGGAGAACGGTCCCTGCCTTCCTTTGAGACAAGACTTGAAAGCCAGCAGCCACAGGCGTTTCCTCCCCTTCCCCGGGCCTCAGGTCTTGTCTCCTGAGTCTCCCGGTCTTGAGTCTTCTTTCTATGAAATCACCCCGCCGTGCTGCCGTTTCGATCCTCCGCGCCTGGAGCAAGGGGCACGCGTATGCCGAGAACCTCATCGACCGCCATGCCTCGCGGAACGACCTGTCCTCCGCGGATCGCGCCCTGCTGAATGCGATCGTGCTCGGCGTGCTGCGGAATCTGCGCCTGCTCGACCACTGGATCGCGGAATTGCGGAGGGGCAAGCTGGATGATGAGACGCGGGACATCCTGCGCGTCGGGCTGTGCCAGCTCCTGATCCTGCAATTGCCCGACCATGCCGCGGTCTTCGAGACGGTGGAGCTGGGCAAGAGCTCGGTGAGGGGCCTGATCAATGCGGTCCTGCGCCGCGCTGCCTCCTCCCGGAAGACGCTTTTCGAACTCGAAGACGTGCCACCAGAGGTTCTGTATTCGCACCCGGACTGGATCTACAAGCGCTGGCGGAAGGCCTTCGGCAAGGAGGAGGCGATCACCCTGATGGCATTCAACAACCGGCCTGCACCGGTCTATGCGCGGGTCAATCCGCTGGCCGGGCCGGTGGAACTTCCTGCCCCGCCCGAGACCGAAGAAGGCGAGGAGGCGGAAGAGCTGCCCGAAGGCTTCATCCGGATCGAGGGCCCGATCCCCGGCGAATTGCTCAAGACGGGCGCGATCTACATCCAGGACCCGGCCACCCGCCACTGCGTGGATCTCCTCGATCCGCGCCCCGGCGAGAAGATCCTGGATGCCTGTGCCGCTCCGGGCGGGAAGGCCTTCCTGATTGCCGCCGCCCAGCGCGGCGCGAGCAATCTCACTTGCACGGACTCCAACGAGAAGCGCCTGCCGCGGCTCAAGGACAACCTCGAACGCCTGCACTGCGGCGATGCCGTGATCGAGATCCACGACTGGGCCACCCCGGCTCCGGAGAAGTGGCACGGCGCTTTCGACGCGATCCTGCTGGATGTGCCGTGCTCGAATACCGGCGTCTTCCGCCGCCGCGTGGATGTCCGCTGGCGCCTGCGCCCTGTGGACTATCTCCATCTGCCCAAGCTCCAGCGCAGCATCCTCGAAAACGCCCTGCCCTGCCTGAAACCCGGCGGGCGCATCGTCTATTCCACCTGCTCGATCGAGGCCGAGGAAAACCAGAACTTCATCGACATCGTGCTGTCCGACCATCCGGAACTCCGCCTCGACGGCACCCACCAGGCGCTGCCGCAGCGGGATGGAACGGATGGTGCCTTCGCCGCTGTGCTCCGGTTCGACGGAGCGGTCAGCCCGGATTGAGCGCGGCGGCCGGGCCGACCCGGCTGCGCAGCCAATCGCGCAAGGTATCGAGGTTCGCCGGTTTGACGAGATGCTCGTCGAAGCCGGCCTCCTTGGTGAGGATGCGGTCTTCCTCGCTGCCATAGCCGGTCAAGGCGACGAGGAATGCACCGGCAAGCGCGGGCATCGCACGCAGGCGGCGCGCCACCTCGAAGCCATCCATGCCGGGCAGGCCGATATCGAGCAGGACGACCTCCGGCAGGAAGTCGGCGGCGGCGATGATGGCGGCCGGGCCCGTGAAAGCGGTGAGCGTCTCGTGACCGCGCAATTCCTGAAGCATTGCCATGGTTTCCGCCGCGTCCCGATTGTCATCCACGATGAGCATCCGGCGCGGGATTTCGCGGGCGAGCGGCGCGGGCGGCGGCGGCAGGACGGCCAAGCCGGGGATTACCGGCAGGCGGACGGTGAACTCGCTGCCAAGGCCGACACCGGCGCTGTGGGCCTCGATGCTGCCGCCGTGCAGCTTCACGAGCCGCTGGACGAGGGTGAGGCCGATGCCGAGCCCGCCATAGGTGCGATCCAGTGCCCGCGTGGACTGCACGAAGAGATCGAAAATGTGCGGCAACAACTCGGCCGGCATGCCGATGCCATTGTCGACGATGCGGACGATCACCTCGGGCGGTCCGTTCCCCGCGATTCCGGCGCGCTCGGCGAGGAGCGAGATGTGGCAGCCCGGGCCGCTGTATTTGCAGGCATTGCCGAGGAGATTGCCGAAGATCTGGTCGAGGCGCGTGGGATCGGCATTCAAGAAGACCGGATCCGCGGGCAGGGTGACCGTGAGCTGCTGGCCGCGCGCCTCCATATCCGGTCGCGCGAGGCTGGTCACGGCGGTGAAGATCGCCCGGAGATCCACCACTTCCCTGCGCAGTTCGATCTTTCCTTCGGTGATGCGGGAGACGTCCAGGAGGTCATCGATCATGCGGCTCATGTTCCCGATCTGGCGGGAGAGAATGCGCTGGGCGTGCTCGCGCGCGGCCGAGTCGGCAGCGACGGTCCGGAGGATCTCCGCGGCATTGCGCATGGGCCCGAGCGGATTGCGAAGCTCATGGGCAAGCATGGCGAGGAATTCATCCTTGCTGCGGTCGGCGCGGACCAGATCGGTCGCTGTCGCGGCGAGCGAGTCCTCCTGGGTGCGGCGGCCGGTGATGTCTTCGATCGCCAGCACGATGAGGGGTTCGTCCTCGGCCCCTCCTGCCAGGCGGCGGGCATTGAGAACCATGGTTCGCCGGCCGATTTGCTCGAAGCTGTGGCTCACTTCGAAGTCGTGGATCCGCTCCTGCCGCGGAAGCAGCTCCTCAAGCAAGGTGCGGAGGGCGGGGATGTTCCATTGCCCATTGCCGAGATCGTATATCAGCCGCCCCTCGGTCGCATCGGGCGCGACCAGGAAGGTGTCGTAGAAGGCGGCGCTGGCGGTTTTCACCCGCAGTTCCTCCCCGAGCACGACCAGCGGGCTGCGGACGCTGGCCACGATGCTCTCCGCGTAGTCACGCGCCAACTCGAGCGCGCCGTTCAGCCGATGGAGCTCGGTGTTGCGGATGCTCAGCTCATCATTAACAAGGGCCAGTTGCTCGTTGCGGGACTGGATTTCCTCCTTCGAGGTTTCGAGCTCCTCATTGATGCTCTGCATCTCCTCGTTCGCGGATTGCGCCTCCTCATTGGCGGACTGGAGTTCTTCATTGATGGACTCCTGAAGCTCGATGACCGATTGGAGATACTCGCGCGTTGCCAGGAGTTCCTGGGTGAGCCGGGACACCTCGCCGCCGGCCCCGGAGGCATCGTCCGCGGCAGCACGGATCTCCCGCAGCGCCCGGTTCCCGCCTTCGTCGAAGAGCAGCAGGAAGCCGCCTTGCTTCGATTCGCCAGCTTCGATCGGGATCACCTCGATCGCCACTTCGCGGAAGCCGCCCTCGCACTTCACGTGCAAGCCTTCCTCGCGCACCGTCCTGTCTTCTTGATCCGCGCGAAGGATCGCCGCACGCACGCCGACGAGCAGCCCCTCGCGCAGCATCTTCAGGAGATTCAAACTCGCCACGCCCGGGGCCGGTGCCAGATAGGCCCCGGTATCCCCGCGAAATTGCAAGATCTCCATCGCAGGCGAAACGACCACGCCCGGCGGGGGAAAGCGCCTCAGGAGAATCCGCTCCGCCTCCCTCGCCAATCCGGTACGCGGAACTTCCCGGCGGTTCAAGTCCGGAGCAGGAAAGCGCTCGCCCGCAGACGCAGCGGCAGCAACGACGGGAAACGCCGGTCCCCCGGCAATCGTCCGCTTGGTTCCCGAATCCGCCCCCGCGCCCGCGCCCGGAAGCAGACTTTGGTCTTCTGACATAGGGCCTCGCAGCATGCGGGCAAGCGGGTGATCGGACAACTACCATTTTTTCATGCGCCGAGTTATACCGGAGCATCCTCCCAGCCCTGAAAAAACCTGCCCTTGCCGCGGGCGGCGAAACCTGAACACTTTCCACCCGTTACCCCGCGATGAAATCCTGCTTAGGCCTACTCCTCACTCTCCTGATCCTGTTCGCCGTGATCGGCACCGGCGCGGCGATCTGGTATCTGAGCGCCACCGCGGAGTTCACGAAGAAGGAAGCGCCGGCCAAGCCCTGAGAGGCGGGCGGTGCAGCGGCGACTCCCTTCGCTCGGGAGATCTCCGCAAGTCCTTAAATTGCCCGCCGCCGCATCCGAAAAGCGCCGTATCATGAGCGATCCGGCGGCAAGTCGACGCGACGACGGGACATTCGGCTGGAATGGCGGCTCCTGTCCCGGAAGAGCCGACACGCCAAAAACTGAGGATCGAGACCTTACCGCGAATGAGTCTCAATGGCTAGTCCCCGGATTCGGGGGTTTTTCCGCCATCGCCAGCGCGGAAGCGGGCGATCAATTCCGCTTGGGAGTGCACCGCGAAGTGGCGGAAGATGTCCTTCACGTAGCCATCCAGGGTGTGGATGGAGATCCCCAGTTGGGCGGCCATCTCCTTCCGCGCCTGCCCTTCGAGCACGAGGTTGAGCACCGTCCGGCGCCGCGGCGAGAGCTTGGGCAGAATCGCCGGCTGCTCTTCCACCTGCCAGGCCACCTCGTGAAGCCAAGGCACCTCGGCGAGGACGATGTGAACCATCCGGGCGTGCCGGAGGTCGAAGTCCGGAGACCCGACATTCCTG
Organism: Luteolibacter sp. Populi; assembly: GCF_040801775.1. GTDB lineage: Bacteria > Verrucomicrobiota > Verrucomicrobiia > Verrucomicrobiales > Akkermansiaceae > Haloferula. The sequence continues at coordinate 6,074,754 of NZ_CP161812.1, read as the reverse complement.
TAGATTCCGATCCCACCCAACTCCCCCGTCCTGAGGGGATGAGCCGAGATCATGAGTTCTCCCACGCCCGCTTCATGCCATAGTTCCCGGACGTGCTTGCGGGTGAAATGCCCGTCCACATCCATCTGGCGGCGCGTCCAGGTCAGGTTGTGATTCCGCTGCTTCACCTCCCGGCTCATGTGGGTAAACATGCCCCAGCTATCCGGACTATCGATAGCTTTGAGTAATCTCGGGTACTGGCCGTCTTCGAACCCGCCGTGCGATAGCACGGTGAAGAGGGGGCGCTTTCCCGGCTTCACTTCCGCCTTGTTGGACAAAGTCCAGAGCCAGCGGTGGGCATCCACCAGCCGGATCAGGCCGTCCATCAGGACCCTGCGTTTTTCAGTCACTCCGCCCCGGCTGGCAGCAACATCTGCAACGAGTCGGATCATCGATCGGACGTCCGCCTCGCTAAGCTCCGGAGATGACATGGATAATCTTCAGTCTTTTTGGGGGAGATTGGGGGTGAAACGCTTTTATCCCTGTCGTAGATCGCCAATGCAATCACGATTACGGTCAGGGAATTGATTTTCTGATAGAACGGCATCCCATCCGCCGTTCCACGCGGTTTTGCCAAAAAGACAACTGCGACCCTCAACAGTCCCAGAACCGGCGCAATAGGCCGTCGGCACGGAAAGCGGGTGACTGCGGCGCGCTCACATATCAATCCTCCGCCATTTCGGACTCCGCGCAGCAGGAGCCGCGGGCGTGGAGGCAGGAGGCGCACCAGGCAGTGCCATCGACCACCATGGCGGCTTCCTGACCGCAGAGATGGCAGGCTTCGATCGTGACCGGCGATTCGGCTTCGGGATCCGGGGAAGGCATGCGGGAGGATCGGCGGGCGCGGTGGGATTTCAAGGGGTCCTGCGTGCAGGCGGTTCTTCCACGTGTCTTTTTCGTCGGGTGGAAAGGATGGCTTCCGCTGGCAGCGCGGCGCCACCGGCCCGCAGAAGCAACTGGCGCCGCCGGAAGCATCTCGTGGTAAAAATGGAGAGCGCCGTCACCTCGCTGCGGACCGTGATATGCCCACCGCACCCAGGGACCATTCTGCGGGCCGGTGGCTCCGCGCTCCCAGGGGAAGAGCCGTCCTTGTGGTCTCACCTCACGAAAAAAGCCCGGCCTCCCTTGCGGAAGACCGGGCCTTGGGAACTGGAATCAGATCGCTCAGGCTTCGACGGGCTCGGCTTCAGCCGACTTCATCTTCTCCTCGCGGATCGCGGCGCGGCGGCTCATCTTGACGCGGCCTTTTTCATCCACGCCCAGGCACTTGGCGGTGATGATGTCGCCCTTCTTGACGACGTCTTCCACATTCTCGGTGCGGCCTTCGGCCAACTCCGAAACGTGGATCAGGCCGTCCTTGCCCGGGAGCACTTCCATGAAGGCGCCGAAGTTGGTGATGCTGACGACCTTGCCGGTGTAGATCTTGCCCACTTCGATTTCCTGGAACATGCGCTCGATGAGCGACTTGGCGCGCAGCAATCCTTCTTCCTTGGAAGCGTAGATGTGCACGGTGCCGTCGTCCTCGATGTTGATCTCGGCGCCGGACTCGGCCTGGATGCCCTTGATGTTCTTGCCGCCTGGCCCGATGAGCTCGCCGATGCGGTCGGCGGGGATCTTCACGGATACGATGCGCGGGGCATGCGGGCTGAGGTCCTGCGGACCGGAGACGGCCTCGGTCATCTTGGCGATGATCGTGGTGCGGGCGGCCTTGGCCATGTGGATGGCTTCCTCGAGGATCGCCATCGGCAGGCCGGCGAGCTTCAGGTCGAGCTGGTAGCCGGTGACGCCGTTGTCGGTGCCGCAGAGCTTGAAGTCCATGTCGCCGTAGAAGTCTTCGGAGCCGATGATGTCGAGCAGGGGCTTGTAGGCCTTGAGGCTGCCGTCATCGTTCCACTCGGTCACGAGACCGACGGAGATACCGCCGACGGGAGCCTTGAGCGGGACACCGGCGCAGAGCAGCGCCATGGTGCCGGCACAGACCGTGGCCATGGAGGTGGAGCCGTTCGACTCCATGACTTCCGACGAAATGCGCATGGCATACGGGAAGTCTTCCACGTCCGGGATCACCGGGGCGATCGAGCGTTCGGCGAGGGCGCCGTGGCCGATCTCGCGGCGGTTGATGCCGCCCATGCGGCCGCACTCACCCACCGAGAAGGGAGGGAAGTTGTAGTGGAGGATGAAGCGCTTGCTGTCCTCACCACCGGCATAGTTGTCGAAGAACTGCTTCTCATCGGCCGGGGCCAAGGTGCAGATGCCCATGGCCTGCGTTTCGCCGCGGGCGAAGATCGCGGAACCGTGAACGCGCGGCAGGCTGTTCGCTTCGGCGAAGAGCGGGCGGAGATCGCCGACCTGGCGGCCATCGGCGCGGACGCCCTTCTCCATGATGGAGATGCGGAAGGCCTTCTTCTGGATGTATTCGAAAACCTGCTCGACGTCGAAGTCGGTGGACTCCGGGTAGCGGGCCTTGATCGCGGTTTCCACTTCGTCGCGGAGGACGCCGACCTTCTTGCCACGCTCGACCTTGGAGGCGGCGTAGATGGCGGCTTCGATGCGGCTGCCGGCGATCTCGTAGCCGATCTCAAGGAGTTCTTCCTTGGCGACGGTCACGGTGTATTCGCGCTTCGGCTTGCCGGCGAGGCGGACCAGTTCTTCCTGGGCTTCGACCAGCTTCTGGACGGCGACCTGGGCGAAGTGGAGGGACTTGATGAAGTCTTCCTCGGAGATCTCGTTGGCGGCACCTTCGATCATGATGACGTCGGTCTTGTTGCCGACGTAGATGAGATCGAGGTCGCTCTGCTCGCGGTCTTCGAAGACCGGGTTGATGATGAATTCACCATCGACGCGGCCGACGCGCACTGCACCGATCGGGCCGGCGAAGGGGATGTCGGAGATGGCGAGGGCGGCGGAGGCGCCGTTCATCGCGAGGATGTCGGAGTCGTTGACCTTATCGGCGGCGAGGAGCAGCGCGATGATCTGGGTCTCGTAGAGGTAGCCCTTCGGGAAGAGCGGCCGCAGCGGGCGGTCGGTCATGCGGCAGGTCAGGATTTCCTTTTCGGTAGGGCGTCCTTCGCGCTTGAAGTAGCCACCGGGAAATTGACCGGCGGCGGAGGCCTTCTCCTTGTATTCGACGGAGAGCGGGAACCAGGTCTGGCCGGTCTTCACCTTGGTGGCGGAGACGGCGGTCACGAGGACCACGGTTTCACCGGAGGTGACCATGACGGCGCCATCGGCGAGCTTTGCGATTTTTCCCGTCTCGAAGGAGATCGGGTTCGAGCCGACCTGGCTCGTGACTTTATGGATGTTCATCTTGTCTGTTCAGTGTGTGGCCCCCGGCGACATGCCGCGGGCCGTGTTTTGGATTTCGGACAGACCCCAAATGGTAGAAAGGGATAGAAGGGCTGTCCGGCGGCGGGAGGGAAAACGTTTCCCGAAAAAAGCCCGCCGTTTCATGCACGACGGCCACGGGGTAACCGTGGCCGTCGCTAGGAAAGGGTTTACTTGCGGAGGCTCAGTCCCTGCAGGAGCTTCTGGTAGCGCTCCTCGGAGTGGGACCTCACGTAGTCGAGCAGCTTGCGGCGCTGGGCGACCAGTTTCAGAAGTCCGCGGCGGGACGAGGTGTCCTTCTTGTGAAGGCCAAGGTGGGCGGTCAGGTGGACGATCCGCTGGGTCATCAGGGCGACCTGGTAATCGGCGCTGCCGGTGTCGGTGTCGTGGATCTTGTAGTCCGCGAGGTTGATATTGGTGCTTTCGCTCATTGAATTGGTCTTTTCAGTCCAGCCACCTTGGCCGGTCCGCCCTTGCTCGGGACCGCGGAAGAAAGCGGATCTGGCGGGGTTTGCAAGTACGGATTGTCCGGGATCGGGAATTGGGGATGCACCGGGATGGCGGCGTAATGTCTCAGCTCATTCCGTCTCCTCAAGCAGTTCGCGGATGATCTCGGGGGTGACCGCTCCGGCATCTCTCCGCACCGGGAATAGCGGGATGCCATTCCGCTCCACCGTTCCGGAGGGTGACACGATCTCGTCGAGCGATCTCCCCTCTCGAATCGCCTCAATCTTGGCCGAGGCCGGAATGTCGTCATCCATATTCAAGATCGCCCTCCTGCCTCGATCATCACGGAAGCTCTCGTGAAAGGCAATCTTGCGTTGTTCTCTTTTTGGGTTACAATGAAGCCGTGATCCGCAGCTTCACCGACCAAGCTACGGAAAAGATCTTCCGGGGCGAGAAGCTCACCCGGAAGGAAGAGAAGCTATTTGGCGGACTACGGATCGACAAAGCTCAGGAGCGTCTCGCGGTCCTCAATCAAGCAACCGAGCGGGACCTCCTGACATTGCAAGCACTTCACTACCACAAGCTTCATGGAGACAGTCGTTACTCCATTGATGCCAATTCACGAAATTCCAAGTGGAGGATCACTTTCGCTTGGGCCAACGACGAATTGACCGATGTGGAACTCGTTGAAATAGAGGACACTCATTCATGACTATGAACCTCCAGACCAATCCAGCGGCGGGCTTGATCCATGATGAGTTGGAAGCGCGAGGCATTCCCGCCTCCCGCGCTGCCAGCGGGATGCACATTCCCCGCAGCCGACTCAGCGACATTTTCGGCGGACGGAAGGGCGTGTCGGCCGATACCGCCCTGAGAATCGAGCGTTACCTCGGCATTTCCGCTTCTCTGCTATTGCGCCTCCAATCGGACTTCGATCTCAGCAAGGCCAGCAGGGAGAAGGGAGAAGAACTCAAACGCACGATCAAGCCGGCCGCGGCCTAGCTAGAGTGCAACCGCGGCGAGGGAAAGCTGTGGATCGGCGACCTGAAACTGGAATAGAGCCGGGTCCCGGAAGCTTGACTTCCGGACGGTCGGCCCTTCATCTTCAAGGGCATGAATCGCAGCAGCCTGTGTCTGACGGGAGCACTCCTACTTTCCTCCGGCGCGATCGGCTGGCTATGGAGGGACAACCAGGCGCTGCGAGAGCAGATTGCGCATGAGGCTCCGCAGATCGCGACCGAGGCTGGCGAGGTCGGTGAGGCGAAGGTTCTCCAAATAGCGGATGGCAAGACGGACGCTGCGCCAGATCGCCGGAATGCGCCAGGCAGCGCGACACCCCGGCTACCGCGACCGAGGCTCGGTCAAGGACTTCAACCGGTGCGGGCGGGGAAGGAACCATCCTCCGAATCCGGCAAACGGAAAGAGGCTGGCGAACTAAAAGCTCCTGTAGCGAATGCTGACAAGGAGGCGGACACGGACAAACGGGCCGCGCTCTTGATGGTAGTCAGCGCCGTAGAGGGGGAAAAGGACGGTGCTTCGCTTTTCAAGAATGGGGGCTTTGAAACAGGCTTGGCCCCGTGGCTTTGCAAGGAAGGCAAGGTGATCCAAGAACCCGGGAACTCGGCAAACTCGATCTTGGAGATCACTCCGAGCGAGGAGAAATACAGCCTCCGTCAAACCTTCCAACGCAAGGTGTCGACGCCGCATCAGCTCCTCACCTTCCGTGTGAAGGCTGAAGGAGAGGATTTAAGCGACATCAAGGTTGCGCTTGTTGGCAAGGACGGCGCTGCAATTCCCATTTACATGTCTGTTCTGGGGAAAGCCGGGAAATGGATCGACATTAGCATTCCATTCGACTTGGGCCCGAAGGATTTCCAGCCGGCGGGGATGACAATTGAAGGTGGCAGCACCAAGACCGCACTTTGGATCGACGATGTGGTCCTCCGCGAGGTCTCAAGCTCTTTGGTCGGGGTTCAGAAGTAATTCCCCCAGCCTTCTTTCCAGCAAGGCCGTCAACTCCCCCGCCCCGCCCTTCGCCGGCAGCTCGCCCGCGGCCAGCATCTTACTCACCGCGATCGGTTCGCCCGCCGTGACCCGGGCGGTGCGCGGCGTGGGGTAGTTCGGGAAGCCCAGCAGGTCCTCCTCCAGCTTCATGATCGTCTCCGCGCGGCGGTCGAGGGTCTGCTCGGCGAGGAAGTAATCGCCGATGTAGCTGTGCGCCTGCAACGCGGTGAAGACCCGGTCGAGGTCGTCCAGGAGGGCCGTCCGCTCCAGATAGGTCGCCGGCTTTTCCGCGTCTAACAGGCGCTTGCGGATCCGGTAGCGCTGCGCCCGCACCCGCTCCGGCGCGGTAGTCGCCTTCGGGTCGCGGCCCTGGCGCGCCTCCACTTCGGACAGGAGGCCCTCGCAGAGCAGCGCGAGGCGATCCTGGATCTTCCCCCGCCCGGACTCACCGAGATACTCCATCTCCTTCAAGCCTAACAGGCCGGTCCCGAGCCGCACGATCCGCTCGTCCATGGCCATGGACGGCTTCGGGGTCCAGCCGATGCGGCCCTCGAGGCTGGAGAGCCGGTCATTGAAAGTCTCCTTCACCGCCGGGTCGTGGTGGAAGCGGATGCCCACCGGCACCAGCCAGGCTTCACGCCCGTCCTTCATCCGTCCCGCGGCTTTCAGGAGGATGGACGCCACGCCCTCGTGCAGGGGGTCGAGGCGTTCGTGGTGGTGGTAGATTTCGCCCTCCGGGTAGATCACCACCGGATCGCGGCCCTTCTCTAACAGCGTGATCGCGGTCTTGATCGCGGACAGGTCAGGCCCATCGCGGTCCACCGAGAACACCCCCATGCTCTGCAGCGCCCAAGCCCCGGCCTTGCTGACCTCGAAGACCTCGCGCGCCGCCATGAAATGCGAACGCATTCCGTGCCTCGCGATCAGCGCCGTCATCACGTGCGGGTCGGAGTGGTCGGCGTGGTTCGGTGCCAGCAGCACCGCGTGCCCTGCCTGCGAAAGCGCCTTCACCTTCGCGAAGCCGCTGTCCTCCAAGTTCGGCACCTGGTACTTCCGCCGCAGCATCAGCGCGTTGTTCGCCCAGATCCCGAGCGGCCGGAACCAGGCCCGCGGCTTCGGCGGCGTGAAAGTGTAGGGGAGGTCGTTTCGGAGGCGTCGCACTGGAGGAAGTTGAAGTGCCGGGGATGAAGTTCCAAGTGCAGAGGTGGTCCTGAAAAGGTGGTCCGCACAACCGGAGCGAAAGCGGAGATAGCCCCGCACTTTGGCTTTCTCATGACGGGGCAATCCTCTGTGCGGCGGAACGGTCCGTTACCCTCCGGTGCTATTCCGGAGCGGGCCCACCTTGAAAGCTGCGACCCGCTTGGAGGGGCATACCGCCGGGGACCATTCTTCCGCACAGAGGACTGTGCGGACCACCTTTCCGGACCAATTACCTCCGCGCATCCACGACCTCGACGTGCGGATAAGCCAGGATCAGGTCATCGGCTGTCACAAGGGCATAGCCTCCCGCCCGAGCGGTCCCGACCAGCATCCGGTCCGCTGGATCGCGATGGAATTCACCGGGCAGCGCGTAGCTCTCGATCGCTACCTCATGACTTAGCACCGCATCGCGGAATTGCAGATGCTGCCGAGCCTGGTCCAGCCAGCGTCCGAGAGATTGCTTGAAAACGAGCCGCCCGAGCGAAGCCAGCCTCGCGAGTTCCAAGGTGGTCACCGGCGACACGAAAATTTCGTTCCTTGGGTCCAGGAGCATCGCCCGGCAGGCCTTCCCGAGTTCCCGCCCTTCTTCGGCCCAGACCAGCACGTGGGTATCGAGCAGCAAGCGACGACTCATGACCAATCGTCATCAAGATCTGATTCCATCAGGACGGCCCAGTCGCCCTCGGCAGGCAGGCAAGCTCCCGCCTGCGCGCCGAGAGTGCGCCCGGCCCCGGCGGCGATTGCGGTGACCTTCGCCAAAGGCTTGCCGCGAAGAGTGACGAGAAGTTCGTCACTGCCGGCAGCCACTTCCTTGAGCCGCTCGATGCAAGTCGCCTTGAATTCCGAAATCGGGATCTCCCTCACGCTCTCAATGTGACCTGGTCAATTGACTAGGTCAAGCGAAGGCACTCCATTTCCAAACGACCCGAAGCTTTCACACGGCCTCTTTGCGCAAGAGCAGGAGAAGCGCAAGGGACCATTCGACCGCACAGAGGACTGTGCGGACCACCCTTCTACTGCCGGTTGAACCGCGCCACCTCGCGCTGCGCCTCGCGCAACTCCACCCTCTCCTTCAAATCCTGTCGCTGGTCGGTGTGCGTCTTGCCCTTGCCGACACCGATCTCGACTTTCACCCGCCGGTTTTTCCAATACATCCGCAGGCACACCAGGGTCGCCCCTTTCACGGCGGTGGCATTGTCCAGCTTGAGGATCTCCTTCTTGTGGACCAGCAGCCGCCGCGGCCGCTTCGACTCGTGCTGGAAGAAGGTCGCGGCCGTCTCCCAGGGCTGGATGTCGCAGCCGTAGAGAAAGAGCTGGCCCTTCTCGACGCGTGCGAAGGCGTCGGAAATGTTCACCTTCCCGGCGCGGATCGACTTCACCTCCGTGCCTTTCAGCTCGAGGCCCGCCTCATACTTGTCCGTGATGTGGAAATCACGGAGCGCCTTGCGGTTATTGGAGATTTCCGCACTCATGACCGGTCGCGCCAGATTACGGCGCGTTCCCTCGGCAGCAAGCTCAGGCCTCCGCGACCGGCGGGACTACCACCAGGCGGATCTTGCCTTCGATGATTTCGGTCAACGCGATGTCTGCCGCGCCCATGCTCGGGCGGGTGGGGATCAACGGCGAACGGCCGCTGTTCAACTGGCGGACACGCTTCGAGACCATGTTGATAAGGACCAGCGGATCGCTGACAATCTCGGATGCCTTCTCGACAAGCTCGCTTTTCATGAGGGTACCTGGAAACCGGGAATCTGACTTCGGCTGCTCGAATGGGACGATGTTATCGGAAGACATGCCGTGTCGGATTTCCTAAGGCGGGCTAAGGCCGCCGGAAGGCGGGAAAGATCAAATCACCCTCCGATTGGCAAGAGCAAAGATTGTAAAGCGTGCAAAATTCACATCAGGTGGATGCCGAAACGCCGCAGGATCACCACCGTCAGCCAGAAAAACCCGGTGGTCAGCAGGCAGTTCGCCCCCAGCGCCGACCAGAAGCCCCAGCCGTGCCGCAGCATCCACGGCAGGATCAGGAACATCGGCAGGGTCGGCAGAACGAACCAGAAGGTCCCCTCCGCATGATTGGCGATCCGCTCCGGCCCCTGCTTCTCCGCCTGCATCCAAGCCATCGCCACTAGCGAGGTGATGGGCAGCGCGATCAGCAGCGCGGAGAGCTTGTCGTTGAAGAGCTGGATCTTGGTCACGATCACGATGATCGCGGCGGTGAGCAGCAGCTTTACACCGTCTTGCGGGGTGAATTTCAGAACCTTCTCCAACAGAATCTTGTCCATGCCGCCGCGAGTTTCCCCGGGAAAACCGCAGGGGCAAGCTGGGATTCCAGTCGCCCGGGCCTATGAAAATTGGAACAGGAGGAAACGGAGGAGGACTCTCTCTCCCAGCCACCCCGGTCGGGGGCCAACTCCCCTCTCCGTTCCCTCCGTTTTCTCCTGCTCAAAATCCATGCCGTTCCAAGTCCCCCGCTACAATTTTCCGGGCTTTCGGGATGGAAAAACAGCCTTTTGGAGCGTATAGAGCCGCCAGCAACCGATGAGTTCTTCCACATCCCGCCGTAATTTCCTGAAGGCCGCCGCCATCAGCTCCGCCGTCTTCGGCGGCACGACCGCGCCTATCCTCGCCCAAGAAACCCGCAAATCCGCCGATAACCGCGGCCTGCCCAAGAAGATCATCTTCATGGTCAGCGATGGCATGAACCACGGCGCGCTCTCCCTGGCTCAGCACAGCCGCTCCTTCTTCGACGGGAAATCGACGAACTGGACCACTCTCTACCGCGAACGCCCGGTCGTCCGCGCCCTGATCGAGACCTTCTCCGCCAATAGCCTCGTCACCGATTCCGCCGCAGCGGCCAGCGCCTGGGGCGGCGGCCAGCGGGTCAACAACGGCACCATCAACATGGACGCCGGCACCGCCCAACCGGTCGAGACCATCCAGTCCCTGCTCAAGAAGCGGGACATCCCGCTGGGCTTGGTTTCCACCGCCTCGATCACCCACGCCACCCCGGCCGGCTTCGCCGCCAATGTCGGCAGCCGCGGCGAGGAAGCCGCGATCGCCGCCCAATACCTCGACCGCGAAGTCCAGGTCATCCTCGGCGGCGGACAGAAGTTCTTCTCTCCGGAGCTCGAACAAAAATTCGCCGACCGCGGCTACGAACTGCTCAAGAACCGCAAGGACCTGCTCGCCACTCCCGCGGATGCCAAGAAGCCGTTGCTCGGCCTCTTTTCCTCCGGCTACATCCCGCTCGCCATCGACCGCGAATCGAAGCCGGAGCTGCAGGAATCCATCCCCACCCTCGCCGAAATGGCCGGGCTCGCCGTCAAGCGTCTCGACGCGCTGGCGAAAGACCAGTGGTTCCTCATGGTTGAGGGAGCCCGCATCGACCATTGCGGCCACGCCAATGACGCCGCCGGCAGCATCCACGAGCAGCTCGCCTTTGACGACGCGATCGGCGCGATGCTCGCCTACGCCACCGCCCATGAGGACGTCCTCCTCATCATCACCACCGACCACGGCTGCGGCGGCATCCAGCTCAATGGCGTGAATGCGGCCGCGAACCAAGGCATGGCCCCCGGGATCTACAACGGCACCACCGCCGCCTTCAAACAGATCGCCTCCTTCAAGCGCTCCTTCGAGTGGATGGGGAATTCCGGTGCCAAGCTCAGCGGCCCGCCGCTCGGCGACTACCTCTTCGACCGCACCGGCATCCGCCTCGACTCCGAGGAACTCAAGAAAGCCCAGGGCCTGAAGAGCGGCGAGATCGCCAAGCTATTCGCCAAGCGCCACGGCATCGCCTGGACCAGCGGCAACCACACCGGCGAGCTCGTCGAGTTCTGCGCCTACGGCCCCGGCAGCCACCTTTTCCCGGGCTTCATGAAGAACGAGGAGGTCCGCAGCCGCCTGCTCACCGCCCTCGGCGCGGCCTGAAAGGTAGTCCGCTCAGTCCTCTGAGCGGAAGAGCGGTCCCCGGCTGCCCGCTCAATCGGATGGCTGCACCGGTCCGCCAATGCGCTTTCCCTCGCGGTTCCTCTACAAATGAACGCGGCCCGGGAACCCCAGGCCACGCCATATCGAACCATTAGGTCCTAGGTTAACATTTCAGCAAAGGCAGGAGATCACCGATCTGCCACCTGTAGCTTTTTGGCCGCCTCCAAATGCGCCGCGATTTCCTCGCGGGTCGCCTTCAGGTGCTTTACCAACTCCTCGTTCCCCGCCTTTTTTAACAGCTCATCGTCGAGCTTCTCCAGTACGTCGCTGTGGCCGCTCACCATCAGCTTGATGAAAGCCGCTTCGAATTGATCCGGATCCTTCGCGACAATCTTCGCAAGCTCGCCGGCATTCTTTTCGCGCATCGCATTCACCTTGGACGTCTCAGCGGGCGCGATCCCGATCTTGCGGCCCAGCTCGAGCGTCTTTGCCAGATTCTCGCCATGCATCTTGTGGATCATCGTGGCGTATTCCGCCACCTCCGGCCGCAGCTTCATCGTGCTAGCCACTGTCGCCGCCCCGATCTCGCTTTCGTCCACGGCCACGATCGTGCCGAGGATCTCGGCATCGCCGCCATCCTTGGTATCACTCGCTTTGGCCATGCGCTCCGGCGCGCCTTCGATGGTCGTCACGTCCGCATCACGGGCCGTCGCAGCCTCCGATGGTTCGAACTGCAGCTTCATGGTGTAGTCCGGCTTCTCGCCCGCCGTCTCCTGCTTGACGATCTCGCCGAATTTCTCGCGGGCCTGCTCCGCATTCAGCTTCCCGCTGATGATGTCATGGGCGAGATTCAGGCTGAGAAGATTGTGCCCTTCCACATCGCAACGGGCGGAGATTTCTCCCTGCGTGCGGTCGAAGGTTACGCTGCCGTCATACTTCGTCAGCTCGCTTGCCTTGTCCGCCGGGATCTTCAGCGCCACCGTATGCTGCATGAAATCCGTGTGCGGCTTCGGGAAGTCGTGGGCGTGCTCTTCCTTCGAGATGCAGATCTTCTTGAAAGGGCCCTGGTCTTTCCAGACCAGCATGTCCTCGGTAACGCCATCGGGGCTGCCATACTTCGCAATGAGCGTGCGGGCTCCCAGTTGGGGACGCTCCGGCCATGAGGCGACGATCTGTTCGACTCCTTCAGCGGAAGCGGCCCTGCCTTCCGGGGATTCGCGATCTTCGCGCTTTGCCTCGCGGCCTTCCTTCCGCTGCTCGGCGCGCTCCGCAACTTTGCCCGGTTCCGCCGGTTCGCGGCGGGCCTCGGGGGCGGGTCGATCTTGATCGGGCATCGGCCGGTCCGCCGCGTCGTTCGCGCGACCACCCTTCGGCGGACCGCCGGCACCCGGTTTTTCAGTCGATTTCGCCGGCCCGTCATCGGGTGCCGGTGCGACCGGTGTAGCTTCGGTATTACCCCGGCCTTCTGTCGGTGGGGTGGTCGGTCGCTTGTCCGGGGACGATTGGACAGCCGGATCAGCGCTCGCGACGGGCCATGCCGCGGCTGCAATCAGCAGTGCGGCCACTGTGTTGGTTGAGGGAATTTTCATAAGCTTCTTCTTCGATTCAATGGGTTGTCAGGCAGCCCGCCGCCTCTCGCACTACCCATGCCATCACCGCTCTAACAGCCTGGATCCCCGCAGTCGTAAAAGAACCGCCCTTCCACTCAGCCCCCGAAAATGCCGCTTCCCCGTGCAAACCGGGTCCTCGCCGTGAAGCTTGCAACGGCTACCCCTCCCACACTCCTGCTTGCGAATAAGCCCAAACTCGCGGAAATACCGCGTGTGCACGCTCTCCGCCTCCTCCTGCCCGCCTGCCTCGCCTTGGCCGCCTGTGGACCCGCGTCCCTGCCCAGCCACGCCGGCCCGGCTCCGGCGGCCAGCAATCTCAGCGCGGGCCAGAAGGCCGCCATCGGCAAGAAGATCTGGCAGAACGAATCCGGCGGCAGCGTGGATGGCCTGACCGCTTGGAACGGCGGGGAGGAATTCCCTTCCCTCGGGATCGGCCACTTCATCTGGTATCCCGCCGGCTTCAATGGCCGCTTCGAGGAAAGCTGGCCGCAATTCGTCGCATACGCCAAATCCCAGGGCGCGAATCCGCCCGCTGTCGCCATGGAGCGCCACGCGCCGTGGGCGAACAAGGCCGCCTTCCAGTCGGAATTCCGCGGACCACGTCTCTCCGCCCTGCGCCAATGGCTCGTCAAAACCGTGCCGCTCCAGACCGATTTCATCATCGCCCGCTCCCGCGCCGCCTTGCCGAAGGTCCTCGCCGCCGCCCCGGCCAGCGACCGCGGCCGGCTCCAGGCGAACTACAACAAGGTCGCCAGCACCCCGAACGGCACCTATGCCCTGATCGACTACGTGAATTTCAAAGGCGACGGCACCCAGGCTTCCGAGACCTACCAAGGCAAGGGCTGGGGCCTGCTTCACGTATTGGGCAGCATGAAGGAAGTCCCCGGCGGCCAGCCTGCCGCCGCGGAATTCGCTGCCAGCGCCAAGCGCATGCTCTCCCGCCGCATCGACAATTCCCCGCCTGCCCGCGGCGAGGCCAAGTGGCGCGAAGGCTGGCACAACCGCTGCGATACCTACGCCCGCCCGCTCTGAGCGAACTCGCCGGTCCGGCTCCAGTCTTGCGTCTTGAGTCTTCCAGTCCTCCGTCTCCTTAATGAAGCATCACCTGCCCGGATTATCATGGCCGCGCCTCAGCAGCGCGCCGATCCAGGTGAGCTGTCACTTTTGCGACGCCCTGCAGGAGGCGCCGCGCCTGTTAGAGGGGAATGCCGCCTACTGCTGCCGCTGCGGGGAGATGCTCTATCAGAATCGCCCGCGCTCGCTGGCCCGCGCCACCGGCTTCTCCTCCGCGGCCCTCATCTTCATGGTGCTGGCCCACAGCTTCCCCTCGATCACCATCGACTCCGGCGGCATGCGCCGCGAGCTGACCCTGCTGGAAGCGGCGGACGCCCTCTTCCACGAGGCGAATCCGATGATCGGCGTCCTGGCGATCGTGTTCACCATCATTGCTCCGCTCACCCTGATGGGCGGGCTGCTCTACGTCGCCGGGCCGCTGCGCTTCGGCATTGCCCTGCCCGGCGCCCTGAACGTGACGCGGATCTTCCAGCTCTCCGAGCCGTGGAGCATGCTGGAGGTCTTCCTGGTCGGCATCCTGGTCGCCCTGCTGAAGCTCCACGCGGTCGGGGAGGTTCACCTCGGCACCGGCCTCTGGGCCTTGATCGGGCTGGTCTTCTGCACCGCTGCCGCCATGTCCGGCATCGACAAGCTGGAGCTCTGGGACCGCCTCGAAATCGCCATGCACAAGGGCGAGAAGCCCGCCCACCTTCACTCCGCAGAGGAGCACCCCCAGCCATGAGCGAGACCGGCACCACGACCGCCGTCCGCAGCGCCGCCGAGGAAGGCCTGGCCTCCTGCCACCTCTGCGGAAAGGTCAGCCCGGTCGTGGAGGAGCATTGCCCGCGTTGCCATTCCAAGCTCCACCTGCGCAAGCCGCAGAGCCTGCAGCGCACCTGGAGCTTCCTGATCGCCGCCATGCTCTTCTACTTCCCCGCCAATCTCCTGCCGATGATGGACATCAAGGGCCTCGGCGGGAATAGCAGCGACACCATCATGTCCGGCGTGATCAATTTCTGGAAGAAGGGCGACTTCCTGGTGGCGGCGATCATCTTCTCCGCCAGCATCATGATCCCGATCCTCAAGATGATCGCCCTGATCTGGCTCTGCCTCGCCGCCGGCGGGGTCATCTCCGCCGCGCCGAAAAGCCTCGCCCGCCTCTACCACCTGACCGAACTCGTCGGCCGCTGGTCGATGGTCGATGTCTTCGTCGTCGCGATCCTGGTGGCGCTGGTCCAGCTCGGCGTGATCTCGACGGTCACCCCCGGCCCGGCGATCCTTTCTTTTGCATCCGTGGTAGTTCTGACCATGTTCGCCGCGATGAGTTTCGACCCGCGCCTGCTCTGGGACCGCCACGTGCAGGACCAGGAAGCCGCCGATAGCGGCACCACCCCATGACATGAGCCCAGAAGAAGAACAGCACCCGACCGAAGAGGCTCGCGCGATCGTCCGCCACCGCCGCCGCTGGAGCAGCGTCTGGCTGGTGCCCGGCATCGCCCTGATCCTCGCCGGCTGGCTGGTCTGGAAGCATTACCACGACAAGGGCGAGCTCGCCTACGTCCGCTTCTCCACCGCGGACAGCATCGAGGCCGGCAAGACCGAGGTCCGCTGCCGCTCGGTGAAGGTCGGCGTGGTCGAGAAGATCGAGCTCTCGGATGACCTGAAGTCCGTCGTCGCCCAGATCCGGATCGACCCCGATTCCTCCCACCTGCTGCGCCGCGACAGCCGCCTCTGGGTCGTGCGCCCGCGCGTCTCCGCCTCCACCATTTCCGGCCTCAGCACCCTGATCACCGGTGCCTACATCGAGCTGGAGCCGGGCGATGGCCCTGCTCCCGTGAATCACTTCGACGGCCTCGAACAACCGCCCGTCACCAGCGCGAATGTCCCCGGCCTGCGCCTCACCCTCGTCGCGGAAGACGCCGGATCGCTGACGATCAATTCGCCGATCTACTTCCAGGGCTTCGAGGTCGGCAAGGTCGAGCGCCGCACCCTCGACCAGAAGAACCGCCGCGTCCGCTTCGATGTCTTCATCGACGACGACTACGCCGGCCTCGTCACCGAGGGCACCTGTTTCTGGAATACCAGCGGCATCGATGTGACCGCGGGCGCGGATGGCTTCAAGCTCACCACGCCCTCCTTGCAGGCGATGGTTACCGGCGGCGCGTCCTTCGCGGTGCCGCGCGGCGCGGGAGCCGGCGGGCCGGTGAGCGATGGCGCGGTCTTCACGCTCTTCAACGATGAGGATGGGGCCAAGAAGTCGATCTTCGTCCCCGATCACCTCTGCCTGCTCTTCTTCGATCAATCGGTGCGCGGCCTCGCCAACGGCGCTCCGGTCGAGTTCCGCGGCCTGCCGATCGGTCGCGTGGTGGAGATCAGCTTCCGCCACTCGCCTCCCGGGGACTCGCGGGTCCCGGTCGTCATCGAAATCGATTCCGAAACCTTGGCCAAGGCGATCGAGAACACGGACAGCAACAAGAACGTCCTGGCGGAGTGCGTGCGTCGCGGTCTGCGCGCCACCCTCAGCACCGGTTCCCTGCTCACCGGCTCCCTCTATATCGATCTTGATTTCAAGCCCGACGCCCCGCCGATCGAGCTGATCAAGTTCGGCGAGTTTGAGATTATCCCAACCACCCCGGCCTCCGGCCTCGCCCAATTGCAGGACAAGGTGAATGCGATCCTCGCCAAGGTCGAAGCCCTGCCGCTCGAAGAAACGCTCAACAAGTTCGGCAATGCCGCCGACGAGATCGCGATCACCGTCAAGGACGTCCGCTCAACCCTCGACGAAGCCGAGGGCGCCCTCGCCGAGGCCAAGAAACTGCTGGCCAAGGATGAGACGCAGAACCTCACCAAGGAGATCGAGGCCACCCTCAAGCAGGTCCGCGGTTCCGTGGAAAGCCTCGGTCCGAATGGTGCCGTGCAGGGCGATCTGAGCCGCACCCTCGACGAACTCCGCGCCGCCCTGCGCGCCTTCAAGACCCTCTCCGACTCCATCGAAGAGAAGCCGAACTCCCTGCTCTTCGGCCGCGATAGCTCCGGTAACAAGGAACCGAAGGGAAAGAAGAAGTGATGATGAACCGCGAATGGAAGCGAATGAACGCGAATGAAGACGGTGGTCCGGGCCGCTCTCACGACGCTTCGCGCTCTTCTCTTCAAAACCGCTTCCGCCTTTTTCAGAATTCGCGTCCATTCGCGTCCATTCGCGGTTTAAAAATCCAAGTTCGAGTGCCTTGAAGACCCGCCAGCCATGAGACTTTTCGCCCTCCTTCCCATCGCCCTGCTCGCCTCCTGCGCGGAGCCGAAGTCCTTCTACGTCCTGAATCCCGAAGGCCCGCCGCCCTCCGGCGGCGGCATGGCTGTCGGTGTCGGTCCGGTCTCCGTGGCCGGCTACCTCGACCGCCCGAACCTCGTTTTCCAAGAAACCGGCAACCGCATGTCGGTCTCCGAAAACCACCGCTGGGCCGGTGACTTGCAGGAGAACATCGCCCGCGTCATCGCCACCAATCTCGGCCGCCGCCTCGGCACTGGCAATGTCCGCACCTATCCCTGGGGCAGCGATGGCGAGTTGCGCTATCAGGTCTCCATCGATATCCGCCAGATGCACGGGAAGGACGATGGCGAAGCCTTCCTCGATGCCGCCTGGCGCGTCTATTCCCTGCCCGACCGCCGGATGATCTCCTCGAAATCCTGGTCCGGCTCCCAGGATATGGATGCCGATGGCTACGACGCCATGGCCGCCGCCGAGAGCAAGCTCATGGCCCGCCTCGCCACCGAGATCGCCGCGGGCCTGAAGTAGCCTCGAGGGGTAGTCCGCTCAGTCCTCTGAGCGGGCGAACGGTTCCCGACAGCATGCCCGGCCAAGCGGGTCGCAGCCTCCAACGCAGCTGCCTACCGAAATGGCAGGCAGCTTAGGCGACCACTCATCCGCTCCGGGGCCTGATCGGACTACTTCAAAACGCATAAGTCGCCGACAAAAACACATTCGTCCCCGGCGCCGTGCTCCGGTCCGTCACCGACCCCGCCTGCCCTCCGAACGTGTCCAAGCCCATGTGTCCCCCGCTCCGACGCACGGTCCCCCACTCATAATACTCTTCGTCCAAAATATTGTTCACCCCGCCATTCACGGTCAGCCCCTCCATCGGCTTCCACCAGGCCACCGCATCCAGCGTGAACCATGATGGCGGCCGGAACATCCTGCCGTTCATGGTCGTGTCGTCGGTCCGCGTCACCGCCGCGGTGTAGGTGCCTAACAGCCGCGCGCCGTAGACCCCACCCGGATCGCGATAGCCGATCCAGCCCACCGTCTTCCACGGTTCCACCGTGTTGATCGCCGTGTCCTTGGTCTGGTTCTCGCCATAGGCTCGCCCGGTATTGAGGCCCAGCGCCCAACCGTCCATGCGCTTGAACTTGCTGCCGATCTCCCATTCGCCACTCGCCTCGATGCCGTAGATGATCGCCTCGCCCATGTTCTTCGTGGTCGAGAGCGCGGTGCCATCCGGCAGGAAACCCACCGGCACGTTGTTCTCGATGAAGTCATCGTATTTCGTGAAGAAGCCCTCGACCGCGAAGCGCCCCGCCTCGCCCTCGCCCTTGTAGCCGACTTTGAAGGCGTGGCTCACCTCTTCCTTCAGATCCGGGTTCGGCACCGTCACCTGCTGGAAGCCGCCGGACGGGTGATCGAAGACCATCGTCAGCTCCTCCGCCGTCGGATTGCGGATGCCCATGCCGTAGCCCGCGTAGACCCGGGTGTGCTCCGTGGTCGCGAAAACCGCATCGAGCCGTGGCGAGATACTAAAGTTATCGTAGCCCTCCGAAGGCTGTATCCCCGTGCCCAGCAGGTTCGACAGCCGGTCGAGATACTGCGTGTTCAGATCGACCGCGATCTCGTGGTAATCGACCCGCAACCCCGGCGTGACCGTCCAGCGCTCGGCCGGCTTGATCTCGTCCTGCAGGAAGAAGCCCAGCCGGTAGGTTTCGGCCGGCGCGAAGGAGATCCGGTCGGACACCGTTCGTTGCGTGCCGACCGTCGGCAGCCCGCCGCCCGGATTCGGGATGACCAGCCCGTCCGTCTCGACCCGGTCGAAGTGGTTGCTCGAGTTCTCCTGCGAGATGTCCAGGCCCGCAAGGAAATGGTGATTCATGCCGAAGAGATCCGCCTCCTTCCGCGCGATCGAGGTCAGCCCGTAGATCTCCGTGCGGAAGTCGATTTGCTGGCGGCGGTTGCGGCCCTGCGTCTGGTCGATGCCCCATTCCTCGGGGAAGCCGGTCGCGCGCGGCGGATTGCGGCTCAGGTTGCGGCTCCCGGTGCCGGAGTCCTGCCAGTAGACGTGCGTTTCCAGTGCATCGATCCATGCGCCCTGTGGATTCCAGTCCCAGTTCAGGCTCGCCCGCTGGCGTTCGATGTCCTGCCAGTTCTCGATACTCTTCTTGAAGATGCTGAACATCGCGATCGAGGGGTGCAGGGCGCTGCGCATGTTCGCATACACGTCCCGCTCGTAGTTCTCATAAGTCAGCAGGAAGCGGTGGTCGCCCATGGTGTAGCCCGCCTTGGCCAGCCAGGCATTGCTGTGCATCTCCAGCGGGTCCGGTGGCGTGTAGCCGTTGTTCCCGGTCTCCTCGCCCTCACGGCCGGCGTGGAGCAGCATGAAGTCGAAGTTCCCCTTCCTCCACGCCCCGCCCTCCTGCCAAGCGAAGCCGCGGTTGCGCGAGAAATACTGCGTCCGCGCCAAGCCGCCCCAATCCTTGTCGCCTAACAGGTCCGCCGCTTCCAGCGTCTTCATCGAGACCATCCCGCCAAGTGCATCGCTGCCATACAGCGCACTCGCACCACCCTTCAGTATCTCCACCAGTTGGAACATCGAGGGGTCGAAGTAATCCCGCCCCATCCCCCCGGCCCCGGTCTCAGCTCCCGCGTCGAAGGAGGTCGAGACATACTCCGGCGGTTGGCGGATCCCGTCCACCTCCAGGCCCACCCGGTTGCCCTCCGTGCCGCGGATGTTGAAGCTCGCCGCGCCGGTCGCCCCGTAGGCCACCGCTCCGTCGCCCGTAGTCATGTCGAAGGGCACCACCACCGTCGGATCATACTTCACGATCCCGCCGAGGTCCTGGACCCCGGTCTCCAGCAAGGTCTCCCGGTCCACCCGCGTCACGGTCCCCGCGGTATCCAGCCATCTCTGCTCGGTGCGCGTCGCCACCACCACCACGTCATCGAGGTTATTCACCACACTGTCAGGGTCGGGAACTTTCCCGGCTTCGGGTTCTTCCGCGCGTAACGGCGTGTTAGACGAGATCAAGGCAAGGCAGGCAAACAAACGGGTGAGTGAAAACATAATCAGGGCTGATAAATTCAAAAACAGGCGGAGTCCGGCCGCCTCATTGCGGGGTAATCTCAAGTCGCATCTGCCGCTTCGGCGCGCCGCTCACCTCGTCCCCCACCGTCACCAGCGACTTCCCGCCGGATGGGGTGACAACAACTCGCGAACTCCCGCTGCCATTCCACACCCACGGTTGCGTGCCGAACTTCGTCGCCAGCGTCGTCCACCCTGTTAGAACGTCGGTCGCCTGCACCCGGTAGCGCAGCTCCGCAGACGGACTCACCGGCAAAGCAAAGGAAAGCGAGAGCCTCCCTCCCTCCATCTCCATCGCCGGCCTCGCACCCGCCCACGCCACGGGACTCGTCCCCAGTCCATACTCCACCAGATTCGGCAGACCATCACGGTCATAGTCCGCATCGTCCGCCGCCGCACCGGCATTCTCCATCGTCTGGAAATGCGTCTGCCGCCACTGCTGGAGCGCGGTGACCGGCGCACCGATCTCCTGGAACGCCGAAGCGATATCGATCCGCGCGCCGACCACCGAGGTGTGGTTGGCGAAGGGCATCTGGATGCTCACATTATTGACCCCTCCGGCCACCGCGGACAAATCCCACTGCCAAGTGATTCCGCGGTAAGCGAATGAGTCGATGCCTTCCATCTCGGGAATCCCCGTCTCGTTATCCACGACACGCGTGCCGTCCACGATCATCGGCAGCGTCGCGGCGAGCTGCTGGTTGCCGTCGTTGAAGCTCAGCTTGGGCCCGCCGTTGAAGGGAAAGGTCGTCGCCGGGTCCCAGGTGGCATCGAGCTGGAACACCACGTGATGAATCCGGAACGTCGGTGCCGGGTTGACGGCTTGCTTCACCGTCATCGAATAGTTTCCGGTCCAACTGTACAATCCCATGCTCGCCCCGTAACCGGGTGGTGCCACCACCATGGTTCCCTTCATCGTCGTGGGACTGTTAGGGATGCGATACGGGTTCTGCGAGGCGAGGAAGGTCCAGTAGGTGGTCCTCACGTCGCCCTCCAAGGGATAGGCCTTGAGCAGCGACTGGGCTCCGGCGATCGGAGCGGCGAGGAACAGGCAGCCACAAAGGATCACATGGGATTTCAATGCGCGGAAGAAGGTCATGGGGTGCTGGGTGAAGGGTGAAAAGGGAACCCGCGAAGGGACGGGCTCCCCCGAAACAAGGGTTCAATCCTCGGTGGCGTTCACGCGTAGGAACTTGCTCGTGCTATCAATCGGAACCGCAGCCTCCTTCAGGACGTAGCCTGCCGGAATGCCGGTCTGATCGGCCGCCGTCATGGGTGCTATTCCGCTTGCTGGCCAAGGATTCTCGGCGAGCGTGGACGTTTCCTGAAGCTGGTAGGAAGCGCCTGCGGCAAGCTCCTGCCAGCGCAGGACCAAGCCCTCGCCCGAGCGGGCAACTTGGACCGGCGAGCTGTTAGGCACCGTAGGGGAGGAGCCGAAGAGATACTCCATCAGGTTGGTGAAGCCATCGCCATCAGCATCCGCATTGCGGTCGCGCAGGGCAGCGTTGGTAATCTGCCCGGCCCAGGCTTCGAAGGGACCGGCCACCCGGATCCTACCGGTGCCGGTGATCAGCGGGCTGGTGCGTTGCGCGCCGGAGCCTTCCGCACCCCACTCGCCCGGTGCGGCCGGATCGCCGGCGAGCGTCAACGACTGGACCAGGTCGACCGAGGTGGCCGGGTAATTCAGGTTCAGCACGGCACCCGTGGCCACGCTGACGGAAGATCCATCGGCAAGACCCGGAGCGGACAGGCTCAAGATCCCGCCGTTCACGCTGGTGTTTCCGGTGTAGGTATTCGTGCCCGTGAGCGCCCAGCTTCCGCTACCGGATTTCACTAGCGAGACGGCACCCGTGCCGGCGTTGCCGATCGCCGCCGCGAAGGTGTTGTTACCAGCGTTGGAGCCGCTGAAGGTGAGTGTCCGCGCCGCATTCAGCGGAGCGTAGGTGACGGCCTCCGTGCTGCTGAAGGCCAGCGCGCCCGTCCCGGATGCATCCAGACCGGCACCACCGGCACCGACGGTGAAGCGCCGGTTGGTGCTATCTCCCGCGCCGAGATACTGCAGCGTCCCGCCATCGATCACGAGGCTCGCCGGCAGCGCCGAGGATGCTCCGATCGAGCTGGGGAAGCCGGTGACCTTGTTCCGGTTGTTACCGCTCGTGATGGTGTGCGTGGCAGGCAGCGACAGCGTGACCGTGGTCCCGCTGATCGCCGTGATGGTGGTGCCCAACTGCACGCCGCCCCCCTGGACCAGTTGCCCGACAGCCAGGCCGGCGGCGCTGGTGACGCTCGCCGTGGTGGAGTTGGCCGTGGTGATCATCACGGCGGCGGCTCCGCTATCTTTCAGGGCGTGGACACCCAGGATCCCGCCGCGGATCTCCGTGATGCCGGCATAGGTGCTACCGGTGTGGGTCAGGGTCCACCTGCCCGCTCCGTCCTTGAAGAAACGCGCATTCCCGGGTGCCCAACCGGTGATCTTCGGCGAGAAGATGTTGTCCCCGGTATTCGTTCCTCCCAGCGCCGTCCAGCCGCCCGTGGTCATCGCCACCGAGCTGCCATCGACGTCCGAATACACCAGTTCGCCGGGATTCGTGAAGACCAGCGGACCGCTCCCCGAGGAATCGATGCGGCTCGCCTTGAGAGTCGGATTGGTCGAGCCGACGGCAATCCCGAACAGACGGTCGGTCGTATCGCCCTCACCGGTATACTTGATACCGGCCTGGAACATCGTGAGGCTCGAGCCCGCGTTCGACGAGGCCCCGATGCTGCTGATCACGCCGCCATTGGCGATCTTCGTGATCTCGAGCACACCGCTGGCGATGATCGTCTGACCCGTGTAGCTGTTATCCTCGCGGCCGATTTTCCAATAGCCACCGGTGCCGCCCACTCCATTGACGCCAGCCTTCCGCAGGGTGGTCTTGAACTCACCGTTATCGATGATGTGGGGATCGAAGATGTTGACGTTGTTGTTCCCGCCGCGCAGTTCCAGCACGACCGGCCCGTTGTTATCAAAGGCCACCGCTCCGGTATTCGTGTAGTGGATGCTGCCGTTGGAACCCTCGTTCCCGACCGATCCCACCGTTCCGGAGATGGTGAAGAGACGGTCGGTGCTGGCGGCTCCATCCCCGGTGTAGCTCAATTGACCGCCGCCGTAGCCCTCCGGAATACCGCCGGAGAGAATGATGTTTCCTGGAGCGTTCGAAGAGTCTCCCAGGAAGCTCGGACCACCGGCATTTCCCAGCTCGGGGAAACGGAGCTGGCCGCCTGCGACGCGGGTCGGCCCGGTGTAGGTGTTCAATGCGGAAAGGGACAGGGACCCGAAGCCGAGCTTGGTAAAGCCACCACTACCGCTCAGCACCCCGCCCAGCACCGCGCTGCTATTCGACTCCACCCGGATCTCTCGTGTGCCGCTCCCCAGGTCGATCGGATTCGCGAAAGTGATCGTGCTGGTGCTGTCCGTGCCGAGGCTGAGGACGCTGCCATCCGCGATGAATCCGCCCTGGCCCCACGTGACCTGGGCACCGGCCCCGCCGAGATTGACCGTGCGATCCCCCTGCACCGCCCTGAAGCCACCGCCGCCCGCGAACCTCAGCTCGCCTGCACCGGTTCCAAGCGGGCGCGCGAAGTTGCTCATGGACTCCGTTACCGGCGTGCCATTGTCATTGGTGCCGCCGGGAGTCATGTAGGTGAAGCCCCCGAGCGCCAGGTTGCCGCCCTCGATCACCAGGTTGCCGTTGATGGAAAGGGCGGCATCGCGGTTCGCCTGCAGGGTCGCTCCGGCCTTGATGACCGTATCGCCCGCATAGGTGCTGGTGCCCTGCAGGACCGGCGATCCCTCGATCACCACGGAGAGATTGTTCTCATTCACGCCGGGTCCCCCCAGATTGCCGGAGTAGAGACCGCCCTTGAGCGTCAGGGTGGAAATCCCCGCGCTTCCTCCGACCACGAAGACCGGAGGCTCCGTCTGGGGATTCGGATTGAGATCCTTCACATACTGTGGCTTCGCGGCACTCAGATCGGCCAGGGTCTGGGTCACAGGCCCGGAAGCGGCATCGCCCAATTGAATGTAGGCGGACTGCCCGAGGATCGAAGTCCCGGAAAGCTTGGCTTTGAATTCCGATTCGAAGCGGTCGTTCCCTTGGAGGACGAGACGCGCGTTCTTCAAATCAAGCAGGGATCCATCCGAGGTCAGGTTGCTGCCGGAAACATGGGTGACTCCGCCTCCGAAGATGAGCGATCCGCTGTAATTGCCAGCCCCGCCCAGAGTCAGGGTTCCTCCGCCGCGCTTGTAGAAGCCGACCCCCGAGATATCTCCGCTCAGGTTCAAGCCCGTGTCCTGCCCAACATCAAGGGTGATGATACTCGGCAAGCCGACATCCGCACTGATGGTGTGGCTCGCCGGCCCGCCGTTCGCCGCGGTCAGGATGTTGAGGCTGGGCGTGAGCTTGGAATCGTTGGCCGAACTGATCGTGAGATCGTCCGCGGAATTGAGCAGCACCTGACCGATCGCGGTATTCGCTCCGAGCTCGATGGTCCCGCTCGTCCCGAAAACGGCTTTCCCCACGGTGGAGGGCAGCACGCCCCCCTGCCAATTCGCCGCCGTGCTCCACACCCCGTCGCCGGCACCGGTCCAATTCGAAGTGAGGTCGAAGACGAAGCCGCTATAGGCCGTATCCGTCTGGTCGAGCCGGAGCGACCAGAGCTGGGCATGCTGCACGCCGGTCCAGTCCACCTGGAACAATCCGATGGTCCCCTCGATGCCATCCAAATTCCACTGGAGGCCGAAGGTGTTGATATAAATGTCTTCATCCAGGCCCGATCCCGGAGGCATCTCCATGCTACCGTTGTAGGCCTTCTTGATGATGTCCGAGTGCGTGGCCGGGAGCGTGCTAAGAAGACCTCCTTCGGCATCGTATACCTTGAGCTTGGGCATGTCCGCAGGCCCGAAGCCATCGCCATCCGCATCCCAGAGGGAGTAGCCATACGCCTCGCCGATGGAGATCTGGAAGGTGACGGTCTTGACCGCCGGCACCGCATAGCCCTTCACGGCCAGCGAGCCGCCGTTGGTATTGCTCACCGGGCTGGTCCCGCCGAAATAGATGGATGAACCTGCGGGGTAAGGCCCCCCGCCGGTTCCATTGGCCGTCTTGATCAGATTCGCGCGGGTCGCGCTGGTCCAGAATTGCGACTTGTAGGGAGCCCACATCGTCATCCCCGGGAACATGCCGCCGCCGGCATTGCCGGGAATCGAATAGGGCAGGTCGCCGTAGTTGACTCCGCCCATGATGAACGGCGCGGTGCGGGACATGTTGGTCCCGCTCGCGAGATTCAGCCACAGGTCATACGACTGGCCTCCGTTGAGCGTGATATCCAGCGGGTCGGAAGGCATCCAGCTCATGCCATCCGGAGGTTCCGCCGCGTTGGCGGTGGTGACGATGGCAAACAGGGCGGTGGTGACGATGGCGGATCGAGTGGCTATCATGGGGCGGTGCGAGAGGCCGGAGATTGGAAGCTTCTCCGCCCGCATGCTCCCGGCTCCTTGCCATTCACTGGCGAACCCTTGCTCTTCATTGGCGGCGGCTTGTCTAACATGCGCGACTCCTTGCGCTTGCCCGCTTAACTAGGCCCCGCCCGCCCCCTTTCCCTGCCTTTCATCTGTGTAAATCCGTGTCCATCCGTGGTTCAAAAATCCCGACCGCACTTGGGCAGAAATCGAAGTCAAAGGATAGCAGACCGCTCATTATTGTTAGATTAACTCTCATTGGCGGAAGATTGACTATCCAGCTCTCTTTCTCCCCGCCACCGCCAATCAATCGCAAACACCCGCGGGCGCCGCCCACGACACTAGCCCATCATCACCCCGTCATGAAGACACAACACACGATCCTCAAATCCGTTCTAGCCACCCTCATGCTCGCCGCCTCGGCACGGGCCGAGTACTTCGCCGATACCGATCCGGTCGCGGCCGGCAATCAACCCGGCAGCATCTACATCCCGCTCAGCCTCGGCGGCAGCACCGTCTCGGAAGGCTGGGAAGCTCTCACCTCCGCAGCCTATCCGGGCAATGGCAGCTTCCCCGGCCTCGGTGCCTGGACCGGTGCCCTGCTTTCGCAAAGCGGCCCCGACTTCGGCACCAACGGTCTGGCCAAGATCGCCAACGGCGTCGGCGGCGGGCCCTACCCCGCGAGCACCTCGATCTACTTCGGCGGCGTCTCATCGCTGCCGAATATCCTCGGCGGCACCCTCGAGGCACAGGCCACCGGCACCGGCGTCCTCTCCGGCGTGAAGACCGTCGTCTTCCACCTCGATATCGGCGAGGCCTGGACCTACGACCTCTACAACCGTGCCGCGCCCGTGCTCCACGTCACCACCGCCGGCGGCACCACCACCATCAACCCGACCTATTCCTCGCGCTATGCGAAGGTCTACAACGGCCAGGTCCTGATGAATGGCGTCTGGGAAGACCTCTATATCAACTCCCGCGCCTACCAGTATAACCTCAATGGCGTGAGCGGCACCATCACCGGCCTCCGCGTCCGCTTCCAGGGCGCGCAGCACGCACAGGTCCACGGCCTAGGCCTCCAGCAATCCACCGACATCTACACCACCGACGAGCTGCCCACCGCAGTCCCGTAAGCGCGTGAACGACGCACCGCCCTCCCGCTCCGGCGGCAGGGCGGACATTCTTCGTTCCCATCCCTGAGGGCGCCCGGCTAAGGTCGGGCGCCCCATGTCACCCGAGCGCCCCACCGCCCGCGCCCATCGCGAACTCGCCGCCCTGCTCCGTCCCGGCGACCTCGCCGTGGATGCCACTGCGGGCAACGGCCACGATACCCTCTTCCTCGCCCAAGCCGTCGGCGAAACCGGCAAGGTCATCGCCTTCGACATCCAGCCGGAAGCCATCGCCGCCACCCAGGCCCGCATCACCGGAGCCGGGCTCGCCTCCCGCGTCACCCTCATCCTCGCCTCCCACGGGCAGATGGCGGAGCACGCCGCCCCCGGATCCGCCGCCGCCGTCGTCTTCAATCTCGGCTACCTTCCGGGTGCCGACCACGCGATCATCACCCGCACCCCGGAGACCCTCGCCGCCCTCGGCCAGGCACTCGTCATCCTGAAGCCCGGCGGCCTGCTTGCGATCGTCTGCTACCCCGGCCACCCCGGCGGCGATCAGGAAAGCGCCGCCGTGTTAGAGTGGAGCAGCCACCACCCTTCCGAAACCATCCGCCGCCACGACACCCTCCGCCCCGCGCCTTTCCTCGTATTGGTCCGTAGGACATGAGGAGGGGTAGCCCGCCCTGAAGGGGCGACCGTCGATAGCCCAGGGCAAGCACAGCGCCGCCCTGGGTTCGATTCCGCTCCGGAACGCCCGCTGAAGGCGGGCTCGTAGGTCGCGCTTGGGCAGGACGTCTGAAATCACCGGACCACCTGCCCCTATCAGGAGCCAGCCAGCCCGCTTCGCTCGGTCGCTCCTCCACACCCCTTCAAGAACTTGGCGTCCTTCGCGTCTTGGCGGTTCATCCTTCCTCCGCCTTTCCTGATCACTGCTCACTGATCACTGATCACTCGGCACTCTGCCTTTTCCCTCCGCGCTCCCTCTGCGACCTCCGCGCCTCCGCGGTTCAATCTCTTTCCCCGTCCCTCAACAAACCTGACGCAGAGCCCCAAAAAAAGCCCGGCCCCCTCAACGGGAAACCGGGCCTAAAAAATAAAACCGAAGCTCAGAAAACCTCGCCGGCCTTGAAGAAGCGCTTGATCTCATCCGCGGCAGCTTCCACCCCGTCCGAGGCGTGGCAGACGTTGCGCATCTTCGCGTCGCCTTCCTTGTCGCCGAAGTCGCCGCGGATCGTGCCCGCCGCAGCGGCCTTCGAATCCGTCGGGCCCAGCAGGTCGCGCACGCGGGCGATCACGTCCTCGCCTTCCAGCGCCAGCGCGACCACCGGGGTCTCCTGCATGAACTCCCGCACCGAAGGGAAGAAAGGCTTGTCCGCGATGTGCGAGTAGTGCTCGGCCAGCAGTTCGTCCGTCAGGAACAGCATCTTCATCCCGCGGATTTTGAAGCCTTCTTTCTCGAAGCGGGACAATACGGTGCCGACGAGGCTCTTCGCCACGGCGTCGGGCTTGAAAAGGATCAGGGTGGTCTCAAGAGCCATGCGCGGGAGGTAGGCGGCAAGACTCGCACTGGCAAGCCTTTTGGCGGACACCCACCGCAGACCCCCGGAAAAAAACACCCCCGCCGGACACATGCCCGGGCGGGTGCTGCTGAAACAGGAGGGGAAATCATCCAGATCTGACCTCCCCATCGCATTACGCAATCGTGGGAGAGGAGCCGATAATCCCGGCGCCGCCACCACCGGACGGCCCCCACTGGGACCGTCGGGCGCCGCCCGGCAGAACGGTCCCTCCCCGCCGTCACACCCCTTCCGTGCTCCCAAGTGGTCCCGGGCCACCCCAAAGCCTCTAACAAGGTCACGCCCAACTGGGACCGCGGGGCACCGCCCGGCAGAGTGGTCCTTAAATGCCTCCCTCTCCTCCGGTCCGCACCATCGCGACGTCGCTATCCATTCGACCTTCGCGATGTTGTCCTACATCCGGGTTGCTTCAGCCGGGCGGTGCCCGCGGTCCGCACGCGAAAAGAAGGGAGTAAGGGACAAGATAGATCGCCGCAGTCGGATGGGAAACTATCGGCACCCGGCCTCTCCTACCGAACCACCACCACCCGCCTCACTTCAGCACTGTCACATGCCCGCGTGAACGCCCGGCACCCGCCACGCTCATCCCGAGATCCGGGCAATAGAAACCACCCGCCCCCACGAACATCCCGAAGCGCAATTCCCAGATCGCCTCCGGTGCCATCCAGCGGACCGGTCCGACTGGAGCACCCGTGGCCGAGGGCAGCCCGTCCGTATCCAGGAACAGCGGCTTGCCCGCATCGTCGCAATCGAAGCGATCGACCACGTTGCCTCCACTGTCTGTGAGAAGCGTGAAGCCGTTCAGGTTTTCATGAGGATCGCCCCAGTGCTCAACCTTGTTCTTCCCGTTCAAGTTCTCATGCGGATCGCCCGAGTGCCTGCCATTCCAATCCCCGACGTGTTTCCCTCCACCCTCGTGCGGATCACCCCAGTTCGCCATGGCATTCGCCTGCCCCCCCGGAAAGAACACCTCGCCGCTCTGGGTCGTGATCGCATACTGGGTCCCCTCGCAGGTCGCATAGCTCAGCGCCGGCTTGAAGATGCCCGAGCCGCTATCCTCCCACTCCTGCACGCAGGTCGTGCCGTCGTAGATGAACTTCGTCCGCGATCCCGTCTGCGGGTTGCGGCCGGTGCGGCGGCCCAGCGCGTCATACTCGTAGGTCACCAGCGGGACGCCGGTCCCATCCTTGACCGCCATCGCCCAGCCGCTGCTGCACTGCAATTGGCAGCTCTGCCCGTGAATCGTCGCCGTCGCCAGATTGCCGGACTCATCCCAAGTCACCGGACCGCCGGGCCAGTTCGTATATTGACCCATCTGGCGGTCGCCGGGCGGCAGGGCATCGGACTGCGTGTAGCTGCCCGGATTCGCACCGCCGCTCGCGCTCAGGCGGCGGCCTTCCAGATCCAGCGTGTAGCTCAACTCGCTCTCGGTCGTCACCGGCCCGCCAGCACCCTCGCGCCGCTTCGTCACGCAACCCGTAAGCCGTCCCAAAAGATCGTAGCTGAAGGTCTGCGTGCGGCCAGGCGGCTGTTGGGCATCCGAGAATGCCGTCTCGATCCGCGAGATGCTCTGGTCCGGATTGCGCCGGATCACCCGGCTCGAGAGGGTCGCATCGTTGCTCTTCAAGTGGATGGTATACCCCATCGTGCCACCCGTCGCCGTCGCATCGGGACCGCCGGGCAAGGCTGCTTCGCCATCGGAGCGGTAGTTGTAAGTCGTCACGATCTCCCCGCCCTGCGTCATCCGGAGGACCTTGTCGCCCGCATACTCGAATTCCACCAGCGCCGGCAGCAGCGGAATCCCGACCGCATCCAGCTTCCGGATCGCCAGGACCTGGCCGAACTCGTTGCGCTGCTCGGAGACGCGGCTGCCATCCGGATACGTCACGCCGGTCCGCCCGCGGTGGTCGAAGCGGCGCGCGATCGTCAGGCCGTCGCAAGTCTCGTTCACCGGATTGCCGCAGGAGTCGTAGATGAAACTCACCGTCGAGCTGCCCTGCTCCGCGCGCACGCAGCGGTGCAGGCCGTCGAAATCATAGCTTGTATCCGGCCGGGAAACCTCGCCCGCCGGTGGATTCGACCAAGCCACATGATTCGTCCGCAGCAGGCCATCCGTCCCGAGGGTGCAAACGCTGCCGTCCGCGAAGCGCTGCTCGTGAAGCGCCCCCAGGCTGCTGTAACTACAAGTCTCGTAGGTCCCGTCCGGCCGGTCGCAACGTATCACCCGGCCCAGCGCATCGCTGAGATAGCTCGTGGCATAGCCGTGTGCATCCCGGCTGCCCAGAAGCTCGCCGCAGCGGCTGAAGCGGCTCCCCAGCACCTCGTCGTCGCCGTCGCCATCCACATCGGCGGAGATCCTCACGCTGAAGGGCGCGGCTGGCGTGCCGCCGTCATAGGCGAAGTTCGTCACCCGGCCCGGCTCCGTCGCCACCACGCAGCGGTCCAGCGAGTCGTACTGCCAGGATGCGGCGTAGCCCGTGCCGTCGGTGGTCCCGATGCAGCGGCCCGCGGCATCGTAGGTGTAGCTCGTGCTGAAGGTCTCGTCCGGCACGCCTCCGACCAGGAAATGCGAGGTATCGCCGCACAAGATCGGCTCGCCCTTCTTGTTCAGCGTGTAAGTCGTCGTGCTCCCCGCGTTCGAGCAAGTCGTCAGACGGCCTGCGCCATCGTAGCCGCAGGTCAGCAGCGTGTCCTGATTGCGGCGCACCGTCCTCACCAGCCCGGCTGGAGAGCGATCGATCACCGTCACCTCCGTCGCCGTGCCCGGCGTACCGGGGCTGAAGCGCTCGACCGTGCAGGTGTCGTCCTCCACCTCCACGCCGAAGAAAGGATCCACCCCGCGCATTTGGACGCCAGCGCGTTGTTGTACCACATGAGCTGCCTCATGGGCCGCCGTGAACGAGAGATCATCAACCAAAACCTCATCCCAATCGTTCCAGATCGGCCCCAGCGTCTTCGTCCGCGCCAGCAGGACATTGCCCTGCGAGCCCGGCATATCGGTCAGCTCACCGAAGACCGAGCAAGTCACGGAGCCGTCGTTGCCGTAGCTGAAAGTGGTCCCGTTGCCCATCGCGTCGGTCACCGAAGTGCAGCGGTGGAAGCCGTCGTAAGCGAACAGCGTCGCCGGGCTCGCACCGGAAGCGAGCGTGGCCGCCCTCACCACCGCCCCGCAGCGGTCGTAGTCATACTCCGTGGTCAGCGCGTCCGGATTCCCGGTGCCGCCATCCACGCAGCGGTGCAGCAGGCCCCGCTCGTCGTAGCTGAAATCACACGTTAGATCGGTCGCCTGCTGGCGGCAGGCCGCGGGCGTGCTCACGCTCGTGCACTGGCCCGCGTCATCGAGCTCGAAGTCGCACACCGCGAAATTCGCGATCCCCAGCGTGGCCGGATCGGTCGTGCCGGAGCCATCCACCGGCCGCTCCTCCTCCGCAATCCGCACCAGCGCCCCGCGGCTGTCATAAACGTAGAAGATCGAATACGTCGGATTCTCCGCCACCGGCGTCCCATCCGGCCGCAGGTGGTCACAATCGCAACGCACCGTGCGCCCGCCTGCATCGATCGTCCGGTTCATCGAAATCCGGTTCGGCATTCCCGTCGAATTGATGCCGACCAAGCGGTGGGAAGCATCGTGACTGAAGAGCTGGTCATGCCCTTCCTCATCGACCGCGCGGATCACGCGTCCTTGCGGATCGCGGTCACAGGACCTCGTGAGCTGCAAGCCCGCGCTATCCACCACGATCTCCTTGAGGAAGCCGGTTGCGGGATCATGGACGAACTCGTCCCGGAAGGAACCCGCCGCACCGTCGAGCACGGTCGAGGCCGTGCATTGGCCGAGCCCGTTGTATTCGGACAGTGCGCCCCCGCCCGCCACCGGCGATTGCGTGCCGGTGCAGTTACCATGGCTATCGTAAGTCGAAGTCGTGACCTGGCCGTGGGCGCTGACGACCCGGGTGGTGAAGTTGTTCGGCACCCACGCCTTCTGCTTATTCCCGATGCGTGCTCCCTGCGCCTGCAGCCCGGCGTTGACTTTCTCCCCGAAGGTCGAACCCTGCGTCTGTTTCCTGGCGTTCATCTTCTCTCCGAAGGTCGAGCTCTGCGTTTGTTTCCCGCCATTCATCTTCTCCCCGAAGGTCGAACTCTGCGTCTGCTTCCCGGCCTTCACCTTCTCCCCGAAGGTCGCGCCTTGCGTCTGCTTCGGCACGGTCACGTTCATGGAAATCCGCGCCCAGCCCTCGCCGGATCCGTCGAACACGGCACTCTTCGCCGCGATCTTGATCTCCTTGCCGGTCTGCGGATTGCGCGCTCCGCGGGCCTCGCGGGCGTTGTGGCCGCCTTTCACGATCACACCCTTGATCGGGCCGACCTGCGCCGGCTCGGGGCTGCCGTATCCCGGCAGATACTCGCAGGTCACCGTGCGCTTCTCGCCTTCGCTCGATACGAGGGTGATCTCGCGGGCATTGCCGCGCTCGCGCAGCGGGCAGTCCTTGCGGAAGTCGCGGTCATAGGTGATCCGCAGATGGCTACCGTCTTCATTCGTGACCCGCGTGCACAGGCTGTCCGCATTGTAGGTGCAGGTGAATTCGAAGTAGTCCGGATCACCCGCGCGCAGCTTGCCGGCAGGCAGGTTCGTCGTCGACGTCACCGGCACTCCCGGGATCGCGAAGCCCGCGCTCTTGCGGCCCCGCGTCAGCCGGTGAAGCTTGTTGAACACGAAGCTGCTCACGCGCCCGAGCTCGTCGTTTTCGGTCATCACATAGCTGCCGTCGGACAGGCTCTCGAAGCTCGACACCCGCAATTGCCCCGCGCCGCCGCGGCGGTTCACGTCGTGAGTACGACAGGTATCGTAGGCCACATCCAGCGGATCGCTGGCAGGGGAGTAGGTGAAACCCTCGACCAGCAGCCCCGCGCCGTCGGTGATGCTGAGCAGGTTCCCGTTCAGCCGCGGGTCCGGCAGGCCGGAGCTATAGGTGTAGGTCGTCGGGCCCTCTACCGGTGGCGTGCCCGGCTCAAAGGGCGCGGAGGCGGACTCCAGCACCTCGCCCGTGGCCCCGTAGCCGAAACTCACCTTGCCGAAGGTCGTGCTGCCGCCATCCCCGGTCGAGGACACCGACAGGATCCGCGACGGCGAACCGCCCCACTCCACGGCCAGGCTGCGGCCGAAGGCATCGCCCACGCCCGTCAGCTGGCCCGCCGCATCGTAGTTGCAAGCGAGCGCCACGCCGTTGCGATCGGTGATGGCCGTGATCTTGCCCTGCTTCACGGAGCGGTCGAAAGGATGGAAAGTCCAGGTCCCCTTGTCGGCGAAGGTCAGGACGAAGTTCGAGCCCTCGAAGCGGCCCTCGCGGAACATCCCGCCGCAGCGGAACGTGTTGTCCGCCTGCCGGTAAAAGACATCCGAGCGCCCGCCGCCATCGTAAATCACCACCCGCGAGGCATTCGGCCCGGCGCTGGCAGGAATGCTCTCAACCCGGATGTTGTAGGAGAAATCCCACTGCGGGCCATGGCCCGAATTCACCGGCTTCATCGAGCGGTAAGTGCGCACCCACTCCAGCGGCGGACCGGCCGGGCACGGCAGCGAGACATCGCAAGCTTGGAACGAAACCTCGCCCGGCAGCCCGGATGGAGCCGGCATCATCCGCCCGTTGGTCGCTCCGGTGCCCTTGGTGTTGATCGCGTGGAAGAGCGGGTTGACGCCCCCCATCCCGCCCTCCTCAAAGAGCGGATTGGTGCCGTGAGCGCTCTTCCCTTCGAAAAGCGGGTTCGTTGCTTCATGCCCGCTGTCTTCATAGAGCGGATTCATCACGGTCCCCTCGCTCGCATCGTCGATCTCCCAAGGATTGTAGGGTTCCGAGGAGCGTGCGCCGAGCTGGGCCTCGATCTCTTCCATGCGCTTCCGTCTTTTTAAGGCCACCGGTGCCGCAGGCGGCTCTCCGGGCGCGGAGTCCGTGGCACGGCCATTGCCGGTCACGGTGATCGGCTGGTTGAGCGTCACCAGCGTCAGCCCGCCGCCGTCTTCGATCCGCGCCGCGATGATCCGCAGCCCCTCGGCGAAGGCTCCCGAAACCAGCGCCTGCCACTCGCCATTGCCGAGCGCGCTCAAGGGCACGAGCATCGGCGCCTGGCCCTCGATCTCCAGCACCAGGAAGCTCCCCGGCGGAATCAATTGCCCCAGGACCCGCAGGTCGCCGCCGATCGAAGTCAGCACCGGCAGGTTGATCCCGTAGACTTCCGTCTGCGGCTGGAGGATCCGGTAGAACGCCTTGCCGCCGGTCGGCTGAGGATCGAGCCACAAGCCATCCGGTCCCGCGGCCTCGACCAGCGCGATCTGCTTCCATGCCGTCAGCTCCGCCGCGCGCTCAATCCGGTAGCGGACACCTGTCTGCGCCGGCCAAGTCAGCCGGACCTGCTTCCCCGGCAACCCCGAGGCGATCTCCAACAAGGGCGGAGCTTCAGCAGCAAACAGCGAGACAGGCAGCAACAATGCCGCCAAAACCAAGGGTTTCATAGCCAGGGAGGGAAACGGTTTCATCCGCCGGAAGCAGCGGACTCCTTGCAATCAAAGGAACCTAACTATTAAGCTTTTTTCCGGATCGGGTCAATCCGAAAGCCCGGGGTGTCCCCCGAAACGGTACACCACCCGTCCCCCGAAACGGGGTCGGGGGTGGTGCCCCGAACGGCACGCCACCCGTAGCCCCGAACGGCACGCAAAGGTAATCCCCCTAAGGTAACCCCTTTAAGGTGGCGGCAG
Source organism: Luteolibacter sp. Populi (assembly GCF_040801775.1). Classification (GTDB taxonomy): domain Bacteria; phylum Verrucomicrobiota; class Verrucomicrobiia; order Verrucomicrobiales; family Akkermansiaceae; genus Haloferula. The sequence goes on along the minus strand of NZ_CP161812.1, from coordinate 6,039,866 downwards.
CCGCTTCCCTTCTTCTGTCCTCCAGATCCCGAGCGGGTTGGCGTCCTGCAGCTCTGGTGCGAGGATGGCGTCGGGGAAGGACTGGTAGCAGACGGCGCGGACGAAGCGCTGGATCGACATGGTGCCGACCGAGGTACTGCGGCCATCGGAGGTGGCGGGATAGGGGCCGCCGTGGACCATGGCGTGGCAGACTTCCACACCAGTGGGGAAGCCGTTGAAGATGACGCGCCCGGCCTTGTTCGCCAGCGCGGCGACGAGGGCGGAGTGGTGGGCGAGCTCGGCCTCGGTGCCGTGGATGGTGGCGGTGAGCTGGCCTTCCAGTTCGGGGATGGTGGCCTCGATCTCGGCCAGGCTGCCGCGAACGATCAGGGCGGCGGGGCCGAAGATCTCACTTTGGAGGAGGTCGTCCTCCAGGAAGCGGCGGACCGAGACGGAGAAGATGGCGGCGGCACCGGGGCCGGTGCCATTCGGGGCGGCGCTGCGGCCGACGGTTTCGACGCCCTCGGAGTTGGCGAAAGCATCGACGGCATCGACGTAGGCCTGGGCGACGCCCTCGCTGAGCATCACGCCGGGCATCGAGGTGCCGACGAGTTGCTTCAGGCGGTCGAGGAAGACCAGGCCCATGCCATCGGGCAGGAAGACCAGGCCGGGATTGGTGCAGAACTGGCCGACGCCGAGGACGAGGGAGTTGAAGAAGGCTTCCGCCAATGCCGCCTCCCCGCGCTCGAGAGCACCGGGCAGGATGACGACGGGATTGACCGAGCTCATCTCCGCATAGACCGGGATCGGCTGCGGGCGGCTGGCGGCGGCGGCCATCAGCGCGGTGCCGCCGTGGCGGGAACCGGTGAAGCCGACGGCCTGGATAGCGGGATGCTGGACCACGGGGATGCCGACAGCCGGGCCGCCGCCGTAGAGCAGCGAGAAGACGCCCTCCGGCATGCCAGTGGCGAGCGCGGCGCGGAGGATGGCCTGGGCGACGATCTCCGCGACGCCCGGGTGCGCGTGATGGGCGATCACCACGACCGGGCAACCGGCGGAGAGGGCGGCGGCGGTGTCGCCACCGGCGACCGAGAAGGCCAGCGGGAAATTGCTCGCGCAGAAGACGGCGACGGGGCCGAGCGGCTTGAGCATCGAGCGGATGTCCACCTTCGGCAGCGGCTGGCGTTCGGGCTGGGCGCGCTCGATCCGGGCATCGACCCAGGAGCCTTCCTCGACCAGCGCGGCGAAGAGCCGGAGCTGGCCGGTGGTGCGGCCGGTTTCCCCGCGCAGGCGGGCATCCGGCAGGCCCGTCTCCAAGGTCCCGCGCTCGGCGATGTCATCCACCACGGCCTCCAGCTCCGCGGCGATCGCGCGCAGGAAGGCCCCGCGCTCCTTGCCCGTGAGCTTGGAGTAGAGAGGTGAGGCAGTAGCGGCGAGTTCGACGGCCTGATCGACCTCTTCCGGCGTGGCGGAGAGGTAGATGGGCTCAAGCTTGGCACCGCTGGAGGCGTGGACGGCTTGGCCTGCGGGTGTTTCACCTTGGCCGCGCGAGTAGCCGATGACGGAGGTGCCGGTGAGCGGGGATTTCATGGAGGAGACAGAAGACTTGAAGACACAAGACGCAAGACTTGAAGGCGGTTAGACCGCCGGTGCCGAGGCAATGGCCTTTTCGATGATGGCGGTGGCTTCGGCGAGTTCCTGGCCCTCGAGTTCGAGGCGCGGGGCGCGGACGCGGTTGTTGCCGAACTTGCCGCCGCTGGCGAGGTTCTGCTGCAGCTTGATGAGCTGCACGAACTTCACGACGGTATCCATGCGCAGCATGTCGAGCATCCAGGTGTAGATCGGCATCGCTTCCTCGATGCGGTTGGTGGTGGCGAGGTCCCAGAGCTTCACGTTGTGTTTCGGGAAGGCACCGCCGACACCGGTGATCCAGAACTTCGCGCCCATCGCGGCCCCTTCCAGCGCGCAGTCATCGACGCCCACGCCGATGACCAGGCGGTCGCCGCAGAGTTCGCGGATGCCGGCGACGCGGCGGGCATCGGTGGAGGACTCCTTCACGGATTCCACGTTCGGCAACTCGTCGGCCAGCTCCTTGATGTGCTTCGGCGTGAAGTCGGTCTTGTACGCCACCGGGTTGTTGTAGATGATGCAGGGCAGGTCGGTCGCGGAGATCACGGCCGTCATGTGGGTCTTCATCTCGCGCCAGTCGGAGGCGTAGAGATAGGGCGGCAGGACCATCAGGCCGCGGCAACCGTTGTCCTTCGCTGCCTTCGCCAGATCCACGGCTTCCTTGGTCGAGAGCGCGGCGATGCCCGGGATGACCGGGGTGCCCGGCAGCGCGTCCACGTAGAGCTTTTGTAGCGAGAGCTTCTCGGCGAAGCTGAGGGTCGCGCCCTCGCCCAGCGAGCCGTGCGGGATGATCGCGGTGCAGCCGCTTTCGACCAGCCACTTGCCGTGCTCGGCCATCAGGGCGTGATCGATCGTCAGGTCGGCGTTGAACTGGGTGACGGTTGCGGGCATGACGCCCTTCCATTGGATGCTCATGATAGGTGCTGGCTTGGTTTGTTAGAGTGGGCTGGGAATGCCGTGGCGGAATGGATCGGCGGGGTCGAAGAAGTAGGTAGACTCGCCATTGACCCAGGCGCGGCCGGTGACGTGCGGGATCACCGTGCCGTCCGGGAGTTCTTCCACGCGGCCTTGGAAAACGGTGTCGAGGATGCCAGCCTGCCGCCAGACCTGGCCGGGCTGGAGCTTGCCGGCGGCATGCAGGCTGGCGAGCTTGGCGCTGGTGCCGGTGCCGCAGGGCGAGCGGTCGTATGCCTTGCCCGGACAGAGCACGAAGTTACGGCTGTCGGCAAGCGCGGGATCGGAGGGCGGGCCGAAGGATTCGATGTGATCGATCTCCATGCCGTCCGCGCCGGTGATGCCCTGCGCTTCGAGCGCCTGGCGGACGGACCATGTGAAGGCTGTTAGAGCTTCCAAATTCTCGAACCCGACCCCGGGGCCTTGGTCCTCGATCAGGAAGAACCAATTGCCGCCCCAGGAGATATCGCCGCGGACGGTCCCCCACCCCGGCACTTCCACGGAAACTTCGGTGGCGAGGCGGTAGCTCGGGACATTCGCCACGGTCACCGAGCCATCCAGATGCAGGTGGGCGACGACCACGCCGACGGGCGTATCGATGCGGTGCTGGCCCGGGCCGATGCGCCCGAGGTGCGCCAAGGTCACGGCCAGGCCGATGGTGCCGTGGATGCACATGTTCAGCGTGGAGACGTTGTTGAAGAAGATCACGCCGCAGCAGCAGTCCGGCGCGTGCGGTTCCACCAGCAGCGCGCCGACCATGGCCTCGTGGCCGCGGGGTTCATTGCAGACGGCGCTGCGCAGCCAGTCGTGCTCCCCGCGCAGGCGGCGGGCTTTTTCAGCGAGCGTGCCGCTGCCCAGCGACGGGCCACCCTCGACGACGACACGGGTCGGTTCGCCTTCGGTGTGGGAATCTATGACACGCAGTCGCGGGGAACTCATCAGGGCGTTCACTTTAATCATGGCGGTCTTGTCGGAACGGGCACCGGGGCATCCTTAAATGGCACAGGCGGGAGCGGGAAGCTGCCGACAGACATGAAATCCCGTATTGCGGCAAGCGCCCGCAGGCGATTTTGCGTTGGTCGGTGGCGAGGGCGGGTGGTAACCACTTGTCATATCCCGGTGTCCCCTATGAAAGCATTCCTCAAGACCCTTCCGTTTTTGCTCGTTTCATTGAGCACCATCCAAGGTGCGCCCGAACTCAATCCTGCAATCGTGCCGCTGGCGGCGAAGCACAAGGAGGGCGTCACGAAGCTTTTGCAAGATGCGGAGAAAACCAACAGCTTCGCGCGTGACTCCTATCTCGTGGTGCTGGACCAAGTGGAGAAGGAGATCGTCGAAAAGAGTGACGCCAAGGGCGTGGAACTCATCACCAGCGAACGGGCGGGAGCGAAGACGGATTCGCTCCCGGAGGCGGTGCCGGCAGAGCTGCCACGGAAGTTGCTCGGGGCGCGCAGGTCGCTGATCAAGGCGATTGCCAAATCAGACGAAGATGTGGATAAGGGTGCGAAGAAGCTCAACTCGATTTACGTTGCCGGGTTGAACGGAATTTCCGGTGCGAAGGACGATGCGCAACTGGCAGAGCAGATCGACCGGGAGAAGAAGCGGATCATCTCGAGCATCGGTGGCCCGGTGCTCAATCTCCAGACGGATCTTGCGGGCACCCGCTGGAAGTATCAGGACAAGATCGTAACTTTCACGACCGACGGCAGATGGAACGGCGAACGATACGCAACTCCCGCGCCGAATATTCTGGAGATCCACTGGAATGGCGGCGGGAAGGCGACTCTCACGCTCGCACCCGAAGGCAATGTGATCTTGCACAACGGCAAGCCGGACATGTTCTTCTACCGTGGCCCGAGCAAGTAGAGCGGAGATGGAAAGGCGGAATTCTCGCGGCGGGGGAACTTCCATCTCGCCGCATGGCCCGGCGAAATGCCATGCTGGCTGCGGATGATGACACCCGCCGCCAGACTCCGCAGGACCTTTCTGGATTCACTGGATGGGATGCCTCCGGTGGACAGCCTCTTCGATGCCGTGCCCGATATCGTGTTCTTCGTGAAGGACGCGCACGGGCGCTACATGGCGGTGAACGAGACCCTGGCGACGCGCTGCGGGCTGAAGGACAAGGAATCTGCGATCGGCCTGACGGCGGAGCAGCTCTTCCCGCCACCGCTGGGCGAGGGCTTCGCGACGCAGGACAAGGAGATCCTCAAGACGGGCCACGGGATCCGCGA